>CAYXYW010000009.1:0-26983 GCA_964469855.1 uncultured Bifidobacterium sp. | reverse complement strand
TGATTCAAAGGAGGACCGGTATGGACTGGAGACACCAGGCTGCATGCCGCAATGAGGATCCTGAATTGTTCTTCCCCATCGGGAACACTGGTCCTGCATTGTTTCAGATCGATGCTGCAAAAGCTGTTTGCCGTCGTTGCGCTGTGATCGATGAGTGCTTGGAATGGGCACTTGAGACCAGCCAAGAGACTGGCGTCTGGGGCGGAATGAGCGAAGATGAGCGTCGCGCGGCAAAGCGCCGAGCTGCTCGCACTCGCGCTACATCAACTTTGATGTAACTAACAGTTTCCCCACAATGGCCCGCTCCCGCGGGCCATTGTTATTTATCGAGCAATATTCGAACTTGGAAGTTGCCTTGGTTAGTGGCGATCTCCACTTGCCCAGCTAATTCCCCTTCAACCAAACTTCTAACAATTGACAATCCCAATCCTTCAGCATGTGCACCGCGAGTTTTCATGCTGTTGCGCACTGTCACATCAGTTGGATTTGCACTAGCTACCTGAACCGTGATTGGTTCATCGATGTCACCGTGCTCAATTGCATTTTGCAGCAACTCAGAAAGCGCTGCTGCTAACGGCACCGCGACTTCAGCAGCATAACTGCCAAAATTTCCACTGCGCGATACAGATAGTTGTTTTGGCGCAAGTTGCGAACTTAACACGATGAGTCGATCTGCGATCTCATTGAAATCTACATTTGCCGAAGGGGCTAAAGTTAAAGTTTCGTGCACTAATGCAATTACCTCTATTCGTCGCTCGGCTTCAGCTAGCGCACGTTTTGCTTCATCACTAGATCGACGAGCCTGCATCCGCAGCAACGCAGCAACGGTCTGTAAATTGTTTTTGACTCTGTGGTGTGCCTCGCGAAGTGCTGCCTCTTTAGTAAGCAAAGCGCGCTCCCGCCGGCGCAATTCAGTTACATCACGTAATAAGACCAATGCGCCATCATGTTTCTTAGCTACGATAAACGGATATGTACGCAGTGTGATGGTTGCTAACTTATTCTCAATTTCTACTGCACCAGCTATGGTGCCTTTGGCAACTAAGTTAATCGACTCATCGATTACACCTACCCGCTTGATCAATGAAATAGCACTGCTTGCTAATTCCAACCCAACTAAGTTTGTCGCCAAGCCAAGTCGTCGAAATGCGCTAATGGCATTTGGTGAGGCGTATTGAACGATGCCTGCGTTATCTAGCAAAAGCACGCCATCACCTACTCGCGGCAGCGATGTTGTGGTAGCGGTTGCGCTAACTGGTGGGAATTGACCAAGCATCACCATACCAAATAGTTTTTTTGCTGCGGCTAGATAGGCATTAGTTAACTCACCCTCAGATCGCTGCCCGCGATGTCGCTCCACAATGGCAATGCAATTGCCATCCTTGATAACCGGAATAGCAATCAAATCTGATTCTTCGACTATTTCTTTTTGATTTGCTGCCCGATCAACCACATGGAGTCGTCGCTCTGATTGAAAACTACCGACTAAGTCAGCATCTATTTCAGTTGCAGCGGTGACAGGTCTAATTTGCGCCACACAGATATATCCACCATCGTGCCACTTTGGTACCCACAGCAATAAATCAGAAAAGGACAGGTCCGCGAGCAGCGTCCACTCCGAAACCAATTGGGATAACTGCTCAATGGATGCAGCGTCCAGTTCGGTGTGCTGCTGCACTAACTGCTCCATGGTGGCCACGGGGGCAGATTACTTAATAGGCCCCAGTTATGAGAGGATGCGCTCTCTGAAATAGGAGTTGAGATGAGCAAGCGAGCCCGAAAAAAGCGCGATCGCAAGAAGAATAAGGCCAATCACGGCAAGCGGCCTCGCGCCTAATTGAGCAAGTCCTAAATAAACCAAAGCTCTGGATCTGCCAGATCCTGCTTAGTTAAGTGGCGCTCTGCGGCACCCATAACTACCGCGCCTGGCGCAACATCTTTAGTGACTATCGCATTTGCGCCAATTAACGCATTTGCGCCAACCGTTACATCTCCCAAAATCGTTGCGCCCGCACCAATAACTACGCCAGATTCAATGGTGGGATGACGTTTAACTTTTGCTAACGTTTTGCCACCCAAAGTTACGCCGTGATAAAGCATGACCTCATCACCGATTACGGCAGTTTCACCGATCACAACACCCATGCCATGATCAATAAAACAGCGGCGACCAATTTGCGCACCTGGGTGAATCTCAATTCCAGTGCGTCGACGATTTCGATTCGCGTACATTCTGGCTAGTAATCGCAAATTTCGCTGCCAGAGCCAATGGGAAATTCGATGTCGCCAAATCGCATGCAAACCAGGGTAAGTTAGAAAAACTTCTAACCTGCTGCGCGCTGCTGGATCTCGGGCAATCGCTGCTGAGATGTCCTCACTGATTCGAGTAAACATTAGTTACTCTGCTAAATCAGCGTATAGCGCAGTGGATAAATATCTTTCACCAAATGATGGAATGATCACCACGATATTTTTTCCAGCAAATTCGCTGCGCCTTGCAACTTGCGCTGCGCCCCAAAGCGCTGCACCAGATGAAATTCCGGCAAGAATTCCCTCTTCCGCGGCCGCCCTTCTGGCATAACGCATTGCTTCTTCGTTTGGCGCATCCAACACTTCGTCATAAACGCCGCGATCCAGAATTGGTGGTACAAAGTTAGGTCCAATTCCCTGGATTGGATGTCCGGCTGGTGTGCCACCATTCAAAATTGGTGACGCCGCAGGTTCAACTGCGAATACCTTCACTTCAGGATTGTGTTGCTTTAGCACTTGTCCTACACCAGTAATAGTTCCACCAGTTCCAATTCCAGCAACAAGTGCGGCAACAGTGCCATCAGTATCACGCCAGATTTCTTGTGCGGTGGTGTTGCGATGGATTTCTGGATTGGCTGCATTTTCAAATTGGCGAACCAGAACGGCACCTTCCTTTTCACCAATTTCTTCTGCTTTTGCGATGCAACCTTTCATTCCCTCAGCCGCAGGTGTTAGCACCAGCTCAGCACCATATGCGCGCAATAACATACGGCGCTCTTTGCTCATCGAATCGGGCATTGTCAAAATTACTCGATACCCTCGGGCTGCTCCAACCATGGCAAGCGCAATGCCGGTATTTCCGCTGGTTGCTTCAACGATTGCACCACCTGGTTTTAGTGCACCTGATTTCTCGGCAGCATCAACCATGGCGATACCAATTCGATCTTTGACAGTTGCCGATGGGTTATAAAACTCTAGTTTGGCAAATACATTTGCTGCCGCACCGTCCATGATGTGATTAATTCGCACTAATGGGGTGTTTCCAACAACTTCAGTTATATTGTTATATACCTTCATGATTTTCCTTAGTCTTTGTAGTTAATTTGTTAGAAAGAAATGAGTTAGATGAGTATCAACAAGAATAAATCTGTTGACGCTCACCCCGACCAACGTGAAACCATGAATTGAAGAACATAGGCAAAGGATAGTTTCTAATCGCGGATCAGCCAGTTGGGTTAGGAAATATGCAAATTGTTTGCGGAAGGCTCAATCGAATAATCCGGGCTGAGTAGGTTCTGGCTGGGCTGGCAAAATCAATTGCGGTCCTTGGGTTCGCGCTGAATTCACTTCCGTAGAAACTGAATGAGTTCTTAACTGGGGCGGTTTAGCGGTTCGGGCATAGCCAACAATTTCTTCGCTATTGGTCAGCTCCGGATCAAGCCAATCGGAAAAATAATCCGAGCTCAGTATTAACGGCATTCGATCGTGAATCTGACCCACCACTTCATTAGCGTCTTGGGTGATGATGGCAGCGGATAATTCGCCAGAATCAGACTCTTCATAAATACCAGCAAATGCCAACACTGGTGTTTGATCGCTAAAAAAATAATATGGTTGTTTTTTACCAGCGGTTTGCACTGTGCTCTGCCACTCAAACCAGCCAGATGCCGGGATCAAACAACGTCGATATCGGATAGCTTCTCGAAATGACGGTTTTTCAGTTACTGACTCAACTCGTGCATTTATTAAATTACTCGGCGTTTGCTGTTGATTTGCCCAGCTCAGCTTCAGTCCCCAACTAAACAAATCTAATTCCCTGTTGTTCTTGGGTTGCCGCACTGCTGCGATAGGTTGAGTTGGCGCGATGTTGTATCGCGGTGCCTCCATTGCGGCCAGCACCTCATCCACCCCCAGGGTGGTAACCACTTCACGCAGATCTGCTACTGCGGTATATCTGCCACACATGCGAACAGCATGCCATGGCCGAGTAATCGCTACGCTGTTGCCATGGCATGGCAGGGAATCGAGGCATCCGGTGCAATCACCGGTACCGTTCGCGTGCCAGGCTCCAAGTCACTTTCTAATCGCGCGTTGCTGTTGGCTGCCTTAAGCGATGGCCCGAGCACCATCTCTGGCGTGCTGCTGGCACGAGATACCAAACTCATGATCGCAGCACTCGAAACTCTAGGTGCCAAAATCGAAGTGGGCGATGCGGTGACAGTGGTGCCTGGTCGAATCCGTGGCGGCGGCAAAATCAATGTCGGACTTGCTGGAACTGTCATGCGGTTTGTACCAATTGTTGCTGGAATGGCAGATGGCGATACCTACTTTTTTGGCGATGAGCAGGCGTCAGCTAGACCGATGGCCGTCACTATTGAATCGCTACGCCAACTGGGCATCAAGGTTGCCGACGACAGTCGCGGCACTTTACCTTTCACAGTCCACGGCGTTGGTGAAGTTAACGGCGGTGAAGTAAAAATAGATATTTCGGCATCCAGTCAATTTCTAAGTGCTTTACTTTTGGTCGGAGCAAAATTTAAAACTGGGGTAAGAATTGTTAATACCGGTTCTACTGTTCCGTCACTTCCCCATATTGAAATGACAATTGCAAATCTAGCTGAGCATGGCGTGATTGTGAAGCGTGGCGAGAACAGTTGGCAAGTGCCAGCAGCAACTATCCGTGCTATTGACCGAATTATTGAACCTGATTTATCAAATGCCACCGTTTTTCTTGCAGCGGCGATGTTAACTGGTGGTGAAGTTACCATTTTGGATTGGCCCAAAACATCAACACAGCCAAGTCATGAAATTCTGGAGGTATTTAAGCGATTTGGTGCAAGCGTAAAGATTGATGAAATCGGCGCACACTTAATTGCACCAAGCAAAATATCTCCGATAAATATTGATCTTAGTTCGGTTGGTGAAATTGCGCCGACCGTAACTGCAGTAGCTGCAGCTGCTGATGGTGTTTCGACGCTAACCGGTATTGGCCATCTGCGTGGCCATGAAACTGATCGACTTAAGGCGCTGGTAACTGAGTTAGCAAAAGTTGGCGTGTTTGCAAAAGAATTTCCTGACGGCCTTGAAATACATGGTGGCACATTAAAACCCGCAACAGCACAACTACACTCTTATCATGATCACCGGATGGCTACTTTTGCCGCAATTTTGGGGCTGAAAGTATCGTTAACGTTAGATGATATTGAGACAACGGCAAAAACCATCCCAAATTTTGCCGAACATTGGCAGCGTTTTGTTTCAGGAGCTGCGTGAAGAATCGATACGACGAAGATTCAGTTCGAATTCGCCCAGCTCGTAACTCTCGACCACGTAGCAAAGATCGCCCTAGTCACGACACTGCCGAAACTGCTCTAGTTACAACTATTGATCGTGGCCGATATACCTGCGCTCTACTAGCGCAATCAGGTGGCGAAATAACCGCTATCACTGCCCGAGAGCTAGGTAAATCTGCCGTGGTTGTAGGTGATTTAGTGGATTTAGTTGGTGACTTATCCGGCATGCCTGGCAGTTTGGCGCGCATCGTGCGAGTGCAGGAGCGAAGCAGCATGCTACGTCGAACTGCTGATGACACCGATGGCACAGAACGAGTGCTGGTTGCAAATGCTGACCAGTTAGCAATTGTGGTTGCTGCTGCGCAACCTGAACCTCAGCCACGATTGATTGACCGATGTTTGATTGCTGGCTTAAACGAGAAAATGAAAATAATTCTGATTATCACAAAAACTGATCTAGCAGAACCGATAGAGTTGATTGCTAGCTATCAAGATTTGGTCAGTCAGATAATTCTTACTAATAAAAATACTGATTTATCACAATTACAACGAGCACTAAGTGGTCATCGAACTGTATTAGTGGGATCCAGCGGAGTTGGTAAATCAACTCTGGTAAATGCACTCCTACCAACCGCAGCTAGAAGAACCGGTGATGTAAATGAAGTAACTGGTCGCGGCAGACACACATCGACGTCAGCTGAAGCACTTGCCCTAAATCCAGATTCTTGGATTATTGATACGCCAGGAATTAGATCCTTTGGTATTGCGCACGTAGACACGGCCACAATCACCGAGGCTTTCCCTGATCTAACCGATTATCTAGCTCATTGCCTCAAGTCATGTCAGCACAATCAGGCTGATTGTGGTTTAGTACAAATATCCAATACAGACGCCCGGTTACTTAATCGGGCAGATTCGCTTCGGCGACTAATTGCTGCTAAATCTAATTGAACTTAACCCACGACCAAACGGCCTCAGCGCCAGAGTGTCCAGTGAGCGCCATATAGCCAGCAGCGAAGAGTGCAGCTAGAAAAGTTAACCCGGCAATTAGCTTTCGTGAGGATCCGCCAGTTCGCTTCTTGTCAATTCGATACAGCAAAATTACTGCCACTAAAAGTGGCAAACTAGTAAGTGGTGCGTTCTCACCAAAAGATACGTGACGCTCAATGTCAATTTCTAGTCGCTGCAATAGCGCTTCACCACTTTGTTTAGCACCAATAGAACTTAACTGCGCGATTACTGCTAAACCAATTATTACTGCGCCATATTTTCGTGAGATAGCTGGCTTTATCGCCATCGCAATTGCAGCTATAGCTACAAGTGGTACCAGCACTACTGCGGCATGAACGACCAACGGATGAACCGGTAAGCCAAAAACTAAGTCAAACACACCTGTCGATTCGGACTCCGCTGCATTAACCATGCCCATGCTCCCAGTAGTTTCTCCCTATGAACCAACCATTGGCTGATCCCAATATATCGGCCGAATCTGCCAACGACCTAGTAATTGCCCATCAACTTGCGGATTTGGCTGACCAAATCACGATGGATAACTTCCTTCGTGCTGACTTAGCAATTGAGACAAAGCCGGACCTGACACCTGTCACGGAAGTTGATCGTGGCGTGGAGCGAATACTCCGCGAGCACCTGAGTTCAATGTTGCCCGAGGATGCGGTAATTGGTGAGGAATATGGCAAAGTTGGAAACAGTGTGCGAAGTTGGGTGATTGACCCAATTGATGGCACCAAGAATTATGTTCGCGGCGTTCCAGTTTGGGCAACATTGATTGCATTGATGAAAGGTGATGAATCAATTATTGGTGTGGTTTCAGCGCCGGCATTGGGAAGAAGATGGTGGGCTGTTAAGAATTCCGGTGCTTACACCGGCTCAGCAGATCACAGCGGTCAAATTGGCCGAAAAATTTCCGTATCCAAGGTGGCAAAGCTGACCGATGCCTCCATCTCGTTTTCTGACCTTTCGTTTGCAGCAACTGCTAAGCATGCTGCTGGATTTTCAAACTTAGCAAATTCAGTTTGGCGCGTTCGAGGCTATGGTGATTTTTGGCAACACTGTATGGTTGCTGAAGGTGCCCTTGATATTGCAGCTGAACCTGAAGTTGCGCTGTGGGATCTAGCGCCACTTGCAGTTATTGTGACCGAAGCAGGCGGTAGGTTTACCGGGTTAAATGGCGTGGCGGGACCAGATCAAGGATCTGCAGTGACAACAAATAACTTCCTTCATGAAGCAGCACTTTCCATACTTAACGAGCGCTGAGTTTTAACTTCAAACCGCGTTTTGGCCGAACCGTGACTGAAGGTAGCGGTTCAATAGGTTCCACTGCATCAAATCGAAACTTTCTAGCCAGCATAGCAAGAGCGATAACTCCTTCAAACATTGCAAAATCTCTTCCTATACACATTCGATTACCTAAACCAAATGGAATAAAGGCACCGGTCGGGATTCTTTCTTCGGCAAGGAAACGGTCAGGAATAAATTGATCCGGATCTATCCAAACACTCGGATCTCGATGGATTACCCAAGGACTGATCACAATTAGTGAACCAGCGGCAATCTCAACACCGGCTATCTCGTCTTTAGCTATGGCGTTTCTAGTAAGCAGCCATGCTGGTGGATACAGTCGCATCGCTTCATTAAATATTGCTTTGGTGTATTTCAACTTCGCATAGTCAGCAAAACTAGGTTCGTTAGCAGCCAGCACCTGCTGCGCTTCATCAGCTAACTGCTGTTGAATTTGTGGATTTAAACTCAATAAATGCAGCGCCCAACTTAATGCACTTGCAACAGTTTCGTGACCTGCAACAATAAAAGTAACTAACTCGTCGCGAACTTGGGATCGAGTTAGATTGCCTGCAGTCAATTCGGCAACTAACAAATGTGCGATGCTATTTAGCTGTGGGTTGTGCTGAGCATTTTCAATAATCTCATCCACTGCTCGCTGCAGAATTCGATTCGCTCGCTGCAGCTTTAAATTTAGCGGTGTGGGCAGCCAATTTGGTGGGAATATTGGCGTGCGAGCGCGCGACACCACAACATCAAGTCCGCTGAGCGTAGCTGACACCACATTGTCTGCCTTGGAATCAAAATTTGCACCAAACAATGCTGAACCAACTACATTTAACGCCAACTGCATCATTTCATGATCAAGATCAATTTCAGTATCTACTGATTTCTCTAGCTTGGTTATCACCTGATTAGTGGCAGCAACAGTGTGCTGCACCACGCCGGCAACGCTGTCATGGTGAAAAGCTGGTTGCAATACCCGCCGTTGATCCCGCCAAGCAGCAGTGTCTGCGGCTAGTAAGCCATATCCAGTAACAAGGGCAAGGGTTCGATATTGAATTGTCGCTTTGCCATAATTTTTTGCGTTTGTGCGCAGCACATAGTCAACCCAGGTTGGATCGGACACTAAATAGGTCAATGGTTTTGGGATAGGGAATTGCAGTAATTTGCCATATTCATCGCGTAATTGGGTCAAGAATTGTGGTGCTGCTTTGCGAATCTGGGTTATCCCGCGAACCATCTGCGCTGGTTCCGGTCCGGCAGCATTCATGAAGGGAGGCCTAGCCATGGCTTGAGCCTATGATCTAATCAAATTTTCTGGTGTAGCGACTACCCTTAGCGTCATGGTTGAGCTTGCCGCGGATCTGATCAGTCAGATCGGATTAATTGGTGCGGGACTGCTCATCGCCATTGAAGTAATTGTGATGCCAATCCCATCTGAAATCGTGCTGCTTCTAACTGGCTTCAATGCCTCAATGGGCGAATTCGGTTATGGTGCAGCAATATTGATCACCACGCTGGGATCTCTAATCGGTGCCTTAATTCTGTATACCTTCGGTTATTTCTTCTCGCAACAACGAGTAGAAGCAATTGTGGCTCGGTGGGGAAAATACGCTGGGATTTCCGTTGCAGACCTGACCAAGACGTTTAATTGGTTTGAGCGATATGGCACATATTTAGTATTTTTTGGCAGATTGTTTCCTATTGTCAGAAGTTTGGTAAGCATTCCAGCTGGATTGATCAAAATGCCACTCACGAAATTCATTTTGCTAACCGCAGCAGGTAGTGCGTTATGGAATTCAATCTGGATCACAATCGGTGCTTTGCTAGGCGAGCAATGGGAGCAGGCAAAAGCCTGGACTGTCATTATGGATTATGCAGTTTACGGGGCTCTGTTAGTGGGGTTTTTCTGGTTGCTGCGGAAACTGTGGCGACATCGTAGGGCCAGCACCTAAAAATCGGACAAATTAATTTCCAGTCGCACAGTTTGAGATATTGGCTTAATCTCCCGTCATGAAGCGAAGAGAAGCACTCACCGTGCTAGCTGGTTCATTGGTTGCACTGTTGCCTATCACGACTGCAGACGCCAATCAGAAGCGAAAAACCATTTACTGTATGCAAAATGGCAAAGTGCGCAAAGTAACTGGTGTCAATCCAAGTTGTCCGGTTGGCTGGAAGAAAACCTCAACCAAACAAGGTAAAGCGGCTCTTAAAGCTCAGCGCCAAGCGGCTAAAAATCCAAATTCTTCTGACAATGCCGCGCCAAGCACGCCAACTATTCCTAGCAACTGGGTGAAGTTAACTTCGCTTGCTGCGCTGCCTGCAACAACTGCAACTCGTATTGCAAGTGAAAATATTTGGTTAGTCAAAAATGGTGACCAAGTAACTGGCTTTAGCGGTAGGTGCACCCATCAGGGGGTCTCGGTTGTAGCGCGTGGTGCTGGTTTCTATTGCCCTGGACACGGTGCCACTTATGACAAAAACGGACAGAACCCGACTAACCCAGCAACTCGCCCGCTCGAGCGTGCGAAAATCGAAGTTGCTGATGGCGATGTTTATTTAGTCAAGTGATGACAGCCATACCGTTGAATTCGACGGTAGCGTAATTTCTTCGCCTGTTATTTCTATTGGTGACGAAGAAACTAAAACTTGTTTAGGCGTAGTGAATTTGTAACTTGTTGATGTGGTATTTGCCACCAACTCAAATCCAGGATTTCGCTCAAATCTCAATATTCCAGGCTCGCTCTCAATCCAGTTGATTTCTGTTAACCCACCTAACGCTGGATGAGATCTGCGAAGTCGAAGTAGCTTTCGATACAGATTCAGTGTGCTATCTGCTTTTTCATTTTGTGCCGCTACCGTTAGCTCCCGCCAAGATGCTGGTTGTGGCAACCAGGACTTACTTGCAGAAAATCCAAATGGTGGCGCATCGCCTTGCCAAGGCAGCGGTACTCGAACCCCATCTCGACCCAATTGCTGTCCATTGGTTCTGAAAAATATTGGATCTTGCCGATCCGGTGCGGCAACTGGTACGTCTTCTAAGCCAAGCTCTTCACCCTGATAAATATACAAATTTCCAGGTAGCGCTTGAGTAACCATGGCCAACGCTCGTGCCTTTTGCAATCCGACCTCGCCACCACCAAGTCGAGAAACTACGCGTGGCGAGTCATGGTTATCTAGCACCCAGGTAGGCGGCGCAGTTACATTGGCAAATTCGGTGGTGACGTGCTCGACAGCAGATTTAATTTTCGCTGCATCCCATTCAATGGTTAGGAAATCAAAATTAAATATCTGATGGAGTTCATCTGGTCGAACATATCTAACCGCTCGGCTTGTCGGATACACCCACGCTTCCGCAACGAAGAATCTATCCCCTGGGTAGGTGTCAATTAATTTGCGCCAACCTCGATAGATCTGATGAACACCATCTCGATCAAAAAATGGAATATCTGTCAGGAGTTGCTTTCGATATTCTGGATCTATATCTGTCACATCTAGCCGAAGCGCAGCCGTTAGCGCTACCGGATCTGGATGATCTTGATAGATTTGTTCTTTTGCCAAGCCGTGTGCCACATCAATTCGAAATCCGGCTACACCTAAATCCAGCCAAAACTTTATCGTTTTTTCAAAGTCCGCATTGACTTCAGGATTATCCCAATTTAAATCAGGTTGAGATGAATCAAATAAATGCAAATACCATTGGCCTGGTCGGCCATCGGGTTCATTTATTCGAGTCCAGCTTGGACCACCAAATACTGATTCCCAATTGTTTGGTGGAAGTTCACCGCTTTCGCCACGACCATCATAAAAGTGGAATCTTCTACGTTCAGCAGAATTCGGAGCAGCTGCTAGAGCTGCTTGAAACCATTGATGCTGATCTGAAAAATGATTTGGTACTAAATCAACAATTACCTTCAAGCCCAGTTCATCAGCCCGATTCATCATTTGACTAAAATCATCAAGCGTGCCAAATCTAGGGTCTACTTCTCTTGGGTTTGAAACATCGTAACCACCATCACGATTTGGTGACTTATAAAAAGGAGAGAACCAAACCGCGTCAACCCCAAGCGTAGCTACGTGTTCTAGTCGAGCTGTTATGCCAACAAAATCGCCTTCACCATCATTATTGCTATCAGCAAATGATCTCGGATAGATTTGATAAACAACTGCATCATGCCACCACGGACTTTTCACAATTCTCCAATCGGCAGAAGAATAAAGGTCTGGGTGCGGCTATCGGTGGCTTACCAGAGCAACAAATCTGTATCTAAATTAATGAAAAGGCGAAAATTTACTGTAATTCTTACATTCCATTATCGGTAGTCTATCCAAACGTCTGAATCACTATCCAAAACTGCGCGGATCATGTTTACCCACAGCAATGACAATTGCTCCCGTTCCCGGTCAGAAAGATCAGGCCGAACAGCGGAAATGCCTGGCGGAACTGAAGTGATCAGAAGTGCAATAACGTCCGGATCAACTCTTAGCTTGACAGTACCAACCTGCTCTGCCTGCAGTAACAGCTCTGACCAAGTAGCGATAGTCTCCTCATTTACCGCTGCTGCAATTTCTGCCACCTTCGGATTTACCATTGCTTCGTGTAGGCCACGAAAATGAGCCACATGGGTAGCGTCACGCTCAGCAGAGAAAATTCGTCTAACTAGTTCAGCTACTCCTTGCCAATTTCTACCTGGGGTAAATGCATCAATTTCCCGCTGATCATCAGCAACAAAAGATAAAAAGATCTCGCGCCAAGCGGCAGCAACCAGATCTTGTTTTTCTTTAAAATAAAAGTGAACTAATGCAGTTGAAACACCCAACTCAGCAGCTACATCATGAACTGTGACCTCCTCGCCATTTCTTAACTTTTTCACAACAGCAGAAATCATTAATGGGCGATAGTCTTCTTTCGGGGTTCTAGCCATAGCCAAATTCTAAAGAGTTCAGTTCGTGAAGTCACCCGTTCGCCACTTAACAATAATTTCAGGCAAATTTTGCGCAATATCCAATGCAGCAATTGGTCCACTGGTATGGGATATTGAGGCAGCTGCGTGCAGCAGTACTGCCAAGGCGGTAATCTCAATGAATTCATTTTCATTTTGGGGTGGATGTTGAACAATTAGCGCGCCAATAATGCCAGCCAAAACATCGCCGCTGCCTGCTGTCGCGAGTTGGGTTGGTAAATCCGAAACGGCCAATATTTCTTTTTCCCAATGGCTTGCGATATAAGTTGTATTTCCTTTCAACAAAATATCAGAGTTGATCATTTCTGCTGCTAATTGCACGAATTTAGCTGGCCTTGCTTCTATCTCGTCTGATGTAACATTTTTCCCCCAGGCAACAAACAATTTGGAAAGTTCGCCAGCATGCGGAGTCAATAACTGATACTTTCTGCCTTTTCGAGCAAACGACATTGCACCAGCATCCAAGATGACCGGCAACTCTGTTTCCAAGGCAGCGAAAATAAGTTTCTGATCGTGTTCACTGACATCATTGGCAACTAGTCCAGATCCGATTAGATATGCGTCAACCGGGCCGGGAGCAATCACGGTTTCAGGCCTAGCGGCGATTATTTCTTTCACAAGAGATTGCGCGCCAAGATATCTAACCATCCCCGCACCAGCTCTAATTGCAGCTTCTATATTCAACAGCGCCGCACCAGGAAATCGCAAAGAGCCAGCCAAAACCCCTAGCACTCCTCGGTCATATTTGTTGTCAATAGCAGTTGGCTGGGTCAAATAGGCTGCTAAGTGCGCTGGCGACAATTCTCGTTCGTGCCAATTCATGGTTAAACCTTATGCGCACTGGATATAAATGGCCAACTCCACCAAAGACTGTCACCTAACGTTGTTAGCAGTTATGGTGCTAGCGAGAGATTGGCTAGAAATGAAAAAAGACCTGCTAGCACCATAAGAAATAATTACAACTTTATAGATAATCCAGTATTGTTCATAATAGAACTGGAGAGAAATGACTGAAACCACAATTTCATTTAACGGTCTTACCAAGATCTATGGTCGAGATACTAGGGCTGTCGATAATTTCACTGCGTCAGTAAAGGCAGGCCGAGTTACTGGGTTTTTGGGACCAAATGGTGCTGGCAAAAGCACCTCGTTGCGCTGCTTGTTAAATTTAGTAAATCCGACTTCTGGCACTGCATTAATTAAGGGTAAGGAGTATCGAGATCTCGCTCACCCTTCCCAAGCTGTTGGTGCCTTGCTCGATTCTCGGGGTTTTCATCCTGGATTAACTGCGCAGCAAAACCTGGTGGTCATGGCAGCCGCAGCTTCAGTTCCACATTCACGAATCGATGAAGTGCTTGATCTGGTTGAACTTACCTCAGTGCGGAACAAGAGAACAAAAGGGTTTTCACTAGGTATGAAACAGCGCTTGTCGCTTGCTATTGCATTGCTTGGCGATCCAGAAATTTTGGTGCTTGATGAACCAGCAAATGGTTTAGATCCACAAGGAATAGTTTGGTTGCGTAACCTACTTAAGAATTTTGCCGCGACTGGAAAAACAGTTTTAGTATCCTCGCACCAGTTGACTGAGATGCAAAACACAATTGATGACTTAATTATTATTAATAAAGGCAAACTGGTAACCGCTGGCGCGATAAACGAGGTGTGTCAAGGTAGATCACTTGAAGAAACCTTTCTATCTCTTACTTCTGGAGTGGCATAATGGTTAACATATTGAAGTCTGAATTACTTAAAATCATCTATCTAAGATCTAACTGGTTTTTACTGATTGCCGCAGCATTATTTGGTGTGCTAAACACTGTAGCAACCGCCTTTGCAATTGATAGCGATAGTGGAAATTTTGGTTTGCCAAATACTGAAACCCAAACTGGGGTGGATTCGGTTTATGCCAATTCCGTTGGCAGCTACATATTCGCACTAATTGTTGGTATTTTGATGGTAACCGGCGAGTTTAAACATGGCACTGCAATTGGCACATTCCTCGCAACCCCAAGGCGAAACATGGTACTGACCGCCAAGGTAATAATTGGGTCCATTGTGGGAATGGCAATTCAGCTAATCTCATTTCTTGCCGCGATTGCTGGGGCCGCGCTTTATCTATCGGCACAACCCAATTCAGCATCACCTACTGAAGGCAGGTGGCTGCTGTATCTGAGCACCGCGCTGCTATCTGGTGCGGTGCTAGGAATTGTGGGAATTGGGATTGGCGCACTCATTAAGAGCCAAGCCATTGCCATTACAGGGTCGCTGCTTTGGCTATTTATATTGGAGGGATTGATCACCGTCTTTTTGCCATCAATTGGAAAATATTTGCTAAGCGGTGCGATTACTGGCATGTTAGATTTTGAGATCGGACCAAATAGCTTTGATTTTGATCCAAACAATTACTTAAGTCCCGCACTCTCAGTGCTGGTATTAATCGGATATGGCGTGATATTTACATTGATTGCAGCGCGCACTACGCTTCGTAAAGATATTGAATAATCCATTATTTTTTGCGAATAATGTCCGTTATATTCAGTAATTGAGTTGGTTTTTTCCTGCTACCAATTGCATTTCTTTGCTATGGTAGAAATGAAAATTGGAGGAAGACTTGAAAGTTGGATTGCTTGGATTTGGAAAAACTGGAAAAGCTGTTGCTACCGCATTACTAACTAGCCCCGATGTTGAGTTGTAGTGAGTGATTAGAAAATCTCACTTGAATCATTGGCGTACATGAAATTATTTTTGGCTTCCCGTATCAAAGAGTAAGGCTCAGGCACAAGTCAATTAGTCGTGAGGCATTTGGTAATGGTGCAATTTTTGCCGCCAAGTAATTGTTGAAACAGCCTGCCAATGGGCTCTACTCCATGGAACAAATGATGGAGCCATATTTCCGTGGCAACCCACCAGATCAGCCTGCGGATGGGAAGCGATCCTGGCGAGAGAATTTAGGATCCCTGCTAAGAGGGCGTAAAGGTTAATTCCTGCTATCTTGGCGCACTAATCAAATTAAAGGTAGTGCGTGACTGCTCAAGGACCCTGGCTAGCATTTCGAGCCTTAACGGCTGATCGTTCAGTTGTTGCTTCAAAGGTAAGCAAAGACACAAGAAACCGAATCTTCGCCTTTGCAAAACCGTTTAAACGGCAAATCACTTTCTTTATTGCGGTAGTTATTCTTGAAGCGTCACTGGTTGTATCGCAGCCATTGCTGTTCAAATACATTGTTGATGAGGGTATTGCAAATTCGGATCGACAAATCGTCATGTTGGGCGCCTTAGCGGTTGCGCTCATTGCAGTTTTCTCCTCGGCGATCTCGATGATTGAACGTTGGTTCTCAGCACAGATTGGCGAAGGATTAATTTTTAATTTACGTTCACAGATTTTTGATAAAGTCATGCAGCAATCTGTTGCCTTCTTCACCAGGGCGCAAACTGGTTCCCTAGTTTCTCGACTCAATTCAGACGTTATCGGTGCGCAGCAAACTTTTACAACTACATTGTCAGGTGTTGTTAGTAATTCAATTAGTACCACAATTGTTATTGGCACTATGGCATTTCTTTCATGGCAATTAACGCTTGCCAGTCTTTTCTTGCTTCCTGTTTTTCTTTATCCAGCAAAATGGGTAGGTAAAAAACTTCAAGTATTTACCAGAAGCCAAATGACCAACAATGCCGAACTAAGTCAGCAGATGAACGAACGATTCAACGTTTCTGGTGCGCTACTTTCAATGCTTTATGCGAATCGCAACCGAGAGTTGAGTGCCTTTGAAGATCGCGCCGACCAGGTAAGAGACGCTGGAATAAAAATTGCCTTAATAAATAGATTTTTCTTTATTTCACTTACGCTGATTGGCGCAATTGCTACCGCAATAATTTATGGTTTTGGTGGGCTTCAAGTTATAGATGGCGATTTATCAATAGGTACGCTGCTAGCTTTAGTGGCACTACTCTTTCGACTATATGGACCGCTCACTGCACTCTCAAATGTTCGAGTTGAGATCATGACCGCGCTGGTAGCCTTTGATCGAGTTTTTGAGGTGCTGGATCTAAAACCGCTCGTAACTGATCCACAATCTCCTACCCAAATTCCTGCCGGTCCAGTAACTGTTAAGTTCAAGGATGTTTCATTCACCTATCCCGCGCCAGATGAAGTTTCGCTAGCATCGTTGGAGTCCATTGCTGCGATTGCTGATCGTGCTCAATCAGAACAAGTTCTTCATCAGATCTCTTTTGTGATTAAGCCAGGCCAGATGGCTGCGCTTGTTGGTCCATCCGGTGCTGGAAAGTCAACTTTATCTTCCTTAATTCCGCGGCTTTATGATGTTCGATCTGGCTCAATCACCTTAAATGGTGTTGATGTGCGAGATGCCTCATTAACTGATCTACGTTCCAAAATTGGTGTGGTGCCACAAGACCCTCACATGTTACACACCACCATTAGAGAAAATCTCACTCTTGGAAATGAGACAGTTACTGAAGATCAGTTATGGCATGCGCTGAAAGCTGCTCAGGTAGCTGAATTAGTTGAAGCACTACCAATGAAATTAGACACGGTAGTTGGTGATCGCGGTTATCGACTTTCTGGCGGTGAAAAACAACGAATTGCCATCGCCCGACTACTAATAAAACAGCCTGAGGTCGTGATCTTGGATGAAGCCACAGCTCACTTGGACAGTGAGAATGAATCAGCGGTACAGCAGGCGCTTGAGGTAGCACTAGCTAATCGAACCTCATTAGTTATCGCACATAGGTTATCAACGATTCGCAAGGCTGATTTACTTTTGGTTTTGGCACAAGGACGTGTGGTGCAGAGCGGAACTCACGATGAGTTAATTAAGCAGCGAGGTCTTTACCGCGACTTACACGATAGGCAATTCACTGAGTAAATAGGTTTAGCTCAAGCTTTAATTGCTAGCGCGCTGACCTTTCCAGAAACTAAAGTCACTACCAGCCGATCTGCTTCAGTATTTGTCACTAACTGCATGACTTCTTCAGTTGGCCAACTAGCACTAGGCTCAGAAATCGTCTCCCAGATTTGCACACTACCGCCAGTTAACTCATGGAGTTGTTTGCGCAGATTCTCATCTGCTGGGCCAATTAATGTGATCCTTCTTGGCCCAATCTTCTTGGTCGAAGTGAACTCACGTTCAGCACGAAATACATTCCAGTGATACGTCGTAATAGCAATCGTTCCAAGCAGAATGCTCAATGGGTAACGAAGTTCGCGCAATGCGTCTGCTATCGCATCGCTTGCGAAAACAGCTTGTAAGAAAAGATTGACCGAAGTTATGAGGGTAATTACGACGAGAGCAGCTCCTACGCCAAACAATAAAAATAAATAGGCTCGACGCGTTCCTGAGTTCGCTTCTACTAGAGGTTGCCGCTTTACATGTATTTGTATCCGATGCCAATATAGATACCAAATCGGCGTTCCGACCAGCAACAGTGTTATAGCAGCTATCAATGTATTAGTAGATCCGGTTGTGTTTATGACAGAACTTTGTGCCCAAATGCTAAAAATCGATACCAGAATTAGAACAAATCCTATTGTTGCTGCAATTAACGCGATACCAGATATTAGATATTCATAAATTCGTTGTATTTCATTTCTCACTGCAGTTCGTGAAGTGGCAGCAAAGTGGTTGTGATACCAAAGCAGCAATATGCCTGCGATGGCAGATCCAATCAATGTTGGAACTGACCGAAAATGAATATAGAAGTCGGAGCTGTTGGGGTCACCTAAGAACCAAACAGCTATCCGATAAAGCACGGTGCTTACTGAAACGATTGAAGTGATTAGTCCACCAGCTACACCAACAATCAAAACATAACCCAACCACAGGACATCTCTCATTGAGCTCATGGTTAACTTGATCCAATAAAGGAACCAAACAGGTGCACCAATTGCCAATAACACTAATCCGGACTTTAGCTGATCACTGGATCCATAAAGTAACTCTTTGCTGCTGTAGCCAAAAATCTCGCGCGCTATGCCTGAAATAACAGTTGCTATACCAACAAGCGAAACTATCAAGCCTGAAAGAGATCCATTTAAGTAAAGGAACTTACTACGATTTACTGGAGTCATTCTTCGGTTCAGTTCAAAGTGAACAGCCCATATTGCTAGCCACACAATTGCTTGAATCATGGAATAACTGTCAAATTCGTCAATTCCGAATAGCCAGGCCAATACTTTGGCAAAACCCGTTAGCGAAATTATCAAGGCTGTCATGGTTGCGGCAAAGAAATAGGCAGCCCAACCAAACGAATTTACCTCTGAGGAATCGTTCGTGACAGTGCGCTTAGTCCAGAACAGGACTCCCAACAAAACTGGAACGCCAACCACGACAAATGAAATATCCCGTGCCAGTGCGACATCATCCGCAACCAGTAATGAGGACGGGCTCAGTAACCGATCTAATAAACCAACTGCCCCAGCCGCAACAGTTGCAACCAATCCAAATTGAAGGGTGTATTGAAAAAACCTTCTGACAATATGACTGCTCCCGGTAGCTGCCGAACTATGACCGGACACCGTTTTCACAATTAGAAAAGCTGCGACTCCAAGTAGGGCTAGAAAACCAATTCCGATTATCACTTAGTCACCTGCCCACAGTCATAAAGCGGCCACGGAATGCCAGTGAGCAACCATTCGTTACCACTTCGCTCAAGACGATAAACATGAGATTCGACATACGGGGTACCAAACAAATCTGAACTACTGTATTCAACGTCTACTTCAACTCTTGCCCGGGAGTCTGTTATAACTGACTCCACCAGGTCAACATTGATATTGCGATCCAGCCAGGCTCGATCTAAGTGAATAATTTTGCATGGGCTTGATGGCGCAAGGTATTGAACCGCTTCATCAGTATCGCCAGCAACCATGGCTGTGAGAAACTGCTGCACAGTCCATTCCGGTGTACCAGGTTTAAATTCTGACTCCGTGTTACCTGATGAGAATATAACCAGCAACACAGCAAAAACAGAAATTATTGCAACGATTGCTGCTAGTACTCTGTTAGGTAGATTCTTCATATTTCCAGTCTACTCCCGTATTGCAAGAAAATACATTGATCCGATGCTGGGAAATCCCCTATATCTTTGATTTCCTCTTGGATCTATAGCTCACTGAGAGCTTTTTTATCTCAAACCAAAGAATGCTTGATCCTGCAGCCACCATAACGGCAATCCATTGACCGAAGCTTAATTTGGCGAGATTAAAGGCGTCGAGTAAAAGGGACCAATTGAATACTAAAGTTATTGATAACAGTGCACCAACTAGAAGCCATTTAATGCTGGCATTCTGTTCAAACGTTTTTGGCGCAAATATCAGTTGATTATCTGATCTAATCGAAAGCACAGCTAATATATTGCCCAGCATAATCGTTGCGAAGGTAAGTGAGCGAGTTACTTCATCTGTATTGTCATTCTGCATAGCCCAAAAATAAACAACTAACGAACTCATTAACAATAACATGCCGCGGAAAATGGCTGGCAGTAGAATCGTTGAAGTTAGTAATTTTTCACTTATTGGCCTTGGCTTTTTTCGCATGGCGTCAGCGTCAGACTTTTCAGATTCAAAGACTATGGAGGCTGCAGGATCAATAATTATTTCCAGAAGTGCAATCTGTGCAGGTAGCAAGACTAAAGGCCAATATGGTGTAAAAACTGGTAGCAATGCCATGCCAAAGATTGGTATGTGTATTGCAATGATGTAAGCCATAGCCTTACGGAGGTTGGCATAGATACGTCTACCGTGCTTAATCCCAATTGCAATTGAATTGAAATCATCGTCAGATATAACAAAATCTGCAGCTTCTCTAGCTACATCTGTACCCCGCAACCCCATTGCGATACCAATATCTGCCGAGCTGAGCGCAGGTGCATCATTAACCCCATCGCCAGTCATTGCTACCACTTCGCCATTTGCCCGCAAGGCATTCACCAATCTCAATTTTTGTTGTGGGGCAACTCGAGCAAAAACATTAACCTCTTTTAGCTTCTGGCATAGTTCTTGATCAGTAAGGGCATTAATCTCAGGCCCGGTAATTACCAGTTGTGGATTTAGTAATCCAATCTCAGATCCAATTTGACTTGCCGTTCCAGGATAGTCACCAGTAAGCATTTTGGTGCGCACTCCAGCTTGATTCAGTTCTAAAACCGATTTCGCTACGCCCGAACGTACTGGATCACGGAGTTTGGCAATTCCGACAAATTCAAACTCTATTTCGTCCGGATTTACTGGCAAATTTCCGGCGCTGAGCTTCGCCTTCGCCACACCTAACATTCGATAGCCTTGTTGAGCCCACTCATCCAGATCCAAGTGGAGTTGATTTATTTGGTTAGGATCAAAGTCACATAATTTGGCAATCGCTTCAGGCGAGCCTTTAGCTGCAACTACCAATTCATCTGGATCAGTTTGCCAAACCTGTATTACTGCAAGCCGTGTTTCAGTTAGTGGATACTCCTTAACCAAGTTAAAACTTGAATCTACAGTTCCAACTGCAGCAAACGCCTTATCCATGGGGTCATATGGGTGCTGAGGACAAGCCAATAATCCGTAATAGGCAACTTCATCAGATGCTCCCTCTAATGTCATCTGATTCGTTGTGATGGTTCCTGTTTTGTCCACGCACAATACGGTTATAGTGCCAAGCAACTCAATCGCAGGTGTGTGTCTAGTGATGACATGAACTTGCGAAAGTCGCCATCCTCCTATTGCAAAAAATACTGTTAAAACTACTGGAAATTCTTCTGGCAAGAGAGCCATGGCGGCTGCAATCCCAGCAAGTGAAGCTTCCAGCCAATTGTCACGTAATACTCCATACAACAAGATTACTGTGAGAGCTGCAACTGATGAAACTATTGCAACATACTTCACCAACTTATCAATTTGCGACTGCAAGTTAGTTCGAACCGATCCGGTATCCATTAAGAGTCGGCCAATTTCACCAATTTGAGTGTTCGCACCGGTAGCTTGAACTAAAGCGACGCTGTGTCCTTTAACAACAAGCGTGCCTGAATAAACAGGACTATCAACACCCTTTGCAACTGAAGTAGATTCTCCGGTAAGCATCGATTCATCAACATGTAAGTTTGTTTCACTTATTATCTGTGCATCGGCCAGAATCCGATCTCCCTCGCGCAGTCGCAACAAATCGCCTTTGACCAATTCTTTACTTGATATGCGAACAGTGACGCCATCGCGAATAACATTTGCTAACGGCGAGATCATCTCTCGCAATGATGCAATTGCATTTGAGGATTTTCGAACTTGGTATATCGAGACGAAGGTGATAATCACAATAGTGGCCGAAAGAAAAATAGCTTCAGCCAATTCGGCCAAAAAGAAACTTATCAGACCTGCGGCAAAAAGCAGCAGTAACATGGGTTCACGAATTACATTCCAAATAAGGTGCAACAGGTTCTTTGACTTATTACTTGGTAATTCGTTTGGTCCCTGTTCGGCAAGATACTTTTTTGCCTGTTCAGTTGTCAGACCCTTCAATTCCATAAGTTCAGTTTAACTCTGGTGGGGCGGGCGGGGCTCGAACCCGCGACCGACGGATTATGAGTCCGCTGCTCTAACCGACTGAGCTACCGCCCCGGCGGGCGTAGTTTACTTGCCGAGCACAAACCTCGAATCAGGCTCAATATCTACGGCGCAAAGGCCAGAAATAGGAACGAAAAGAAAATCACGACATGCAAGCCACCCTGAAAAAAGGTAACTCGATGTGATGAGACAGTAACAACGCTAACTACACAAGTTAACACGAACAGCATGAGTTCCATCGAATTCAAACCCAACTGAAGATCAATATTAATTATGCTCGAAACTATCGCAAGCGCTGGGATGGTAAGGCCAATACTGGCTAGTGCTGAGCCGTATGCCAAATTGAAACTTGTTTGAAGATCGCCTCGACTGGCAGATCTAATTGCAGCAACGCTCTCCGGCGCTAGCACTACTAGCGCTACTGCAACCGCCACAATAAACAGCGGCAGCCCCGCGTCTCTTACCACGCCTTCAATTGATGGCGAAATTACTTTTGCCATTCCAATAATGGCGACCAGGGCAATTAACAAAAGAATTACACTTCTAGTAAATTCTTTTTTACTCACAACTTTTGAGTATGGCAACGTGATCACAGCATCTGGATCTTCAAAGTGCTCCCGATTTCTAACCGTTAGCACATACAAGAAAAGTGCATACACCGCTAGCGAAGCAATTGATACAAATGCCAGCTGAGCTGCGGTTAACGTAGGTCCGGCACTGCTACGAGAAAAGACTGGTAAAGCCAAACTTAAAGTTGCAATTGTTGCTACCGCGCTTAACGCAGCACCACTTCCTTCAGAGTTAAAACTAAGAGTCGTATTTTTTATGGATGAAGCAATGATAGAGAATCCAACAATTCCATTGCAGGTAACCATAATTGCAGAAAAAACCGTATCTCTACCCAAAGTGACTGCTGCGCCATCTGAAGAGAGCATGATCGCAACAATGAGACCAACTTCAATAATGGTAACTGCCAGCGCCAAAATCAACGCACCTAATGCTCGACCCACATAGGCCGCAATCACCTCTGCGTGATGCACTGCTGAAACTACCCCACCAATTAACACAACACTGATGAAGGCAACTTCGAGCGCACCTGGTTTATCGTTCCAAAACACCACCACGACAATGGCAGCAAGTATTGGTCCTGCCAGATTGGCAAGTGAAAGCAATTTTTTCGCCGAGAGGACCATTGGCAAAATATACGGGAATGAATAAATACCGCGACTTGGGTAGATCTCCTATCCGGTCCAGGGCTAAATCAATTGACCTCTAACACTGACTGGATTTCTAACCAGAGGTTTTCCTGCGCCGATCTAGCTTGTTCGAGTTCCGTTAATTCTTGTTGATACTGCTGCAGTTGCTTGTAGTCATTAGTAGCGCTGGCCATTTTCAGTTGAAGTTGGGTTATCTGTTCGGTTAACTGACTAATTTTTCGTTCAGCTTTAGCTAGGTCTTTTTGCAGCTGCCAGGTATTTGCCTTGGGCTTGGGTTTCACATTTGATTCAACTGTAACTTGTGTATCTTTCTGGTCGGAGAGGTACTGATCAATACCACCTGGTAGATGATTGAAAATACCGTTGCCATCTAATAGGTAAATCTGATCGCAGACTCGCTCAAGAAAATATCTATCGTGCGAGACAATAATCAGAGTACCAGCAAAACTATCCAGTAAATCTTCCAGTGCAGCTAGCGTCTCCACATCAAAGTCATTAGTCGGCTCATCAAGCAAAATGACATTTGGCCCGCTCATTAATATCCGAGTTAATTGCAGCCGTCTACGCTCACCGCCAGACAAATCACCGATCGGCGTCCATTGCGCATCGACACCAAACCCTAGCCGTTCACATAGTTGACTTGCAGATAATTCTTTGCCATTGCCTAAATCAACGTGAGTAGCAATTTGCTGGACTGCTTCCAACACCCGCGCTGCGGGGTCTAGTTCATCTAGGTGTTGTGACAAGTAACCTGGTTTAACTGTTACGCCAACTTGAAATCTCCCGGCACTTGGTTTTAATGAGCCGGTTAGGAGTTTCAGCAGCGAAGTTTTGCCGGCACCATTTGGTCCCAAAATGCCATACCTAATGCCTGGTCCAAAATCCATCGAAACAGAGTTCAGAATATTTTGCTGATTTGCCAACACCAAATCTAAGTCGTGTAGCTCATAGACTCGTTTACCTAACCGGTTCTCGGCAAAATTCAGCAGTTCTACTTGATTTCGAGGAGGCGGTTCTTTGCTGATTAATTGATTGGCAGCATCCACTCTGAATTTCGGTTTGGTAGTTCTAGCTGGCGCACCGCGCCGCAGCCACGCCAACTCTTTTCGAATCAAGTTGTTTCGCCTGGCATCTTCAGCTGAGGCTTGCCTAATCCGTTCTGCTTTAGCTAACACATATGCGCTGTAACCACCGTCATACTCTTCAACTTTTCCAGCAACTACTTCCCATACTCGATCCGAGATTTCATCTAAAAACCAGCGGTCATGTGTGATGACAACTACTGCAAGATTCTTTCTACTTTTTAAGTGATTAGCTAACCAATTAATCCCAGTTATGTCTAAGTGGTTTGTTGGTTCATCCAGCAAAATTAGGTTTAGATCTGAAATCAGCAATCTTGCCAATGCCACACGCCTGAGTTCACCACCAGAAAGTTGCCCCAATTCTCGATTCAATAACTCTGACTCGAGTGAACCAAAAAGCCCAGCAATTACGTCCCGAGCTAGTGGATTGCTCGCCCAGGTATGTGTTTGTTGGTCACCAAAAATAAAGCTAGATACAACTTGAGATTTATCAACTACGTCTACTTGAGTTAGGTGGCCTAACCGTAATTCTGAATTATGCGTAACTTTGCCAGCGTCTGCACCTTCAACTCCAGCCAGAATTCGAAGCAGCGTCGATTTACCGCCGCCATTTCGTCCCACTACGCCAACTCGCTCACTTTCAGCAATGCCCAATGAAACGCCAGCTAATACTGGTTCCTTTCCGTAGCTCTTTTCAAGCAATTCCGCGCTGATCAGATTTGTCATGATTGGCTAACTCTAGAGGTAAGCAAATTACTGTATTTATTTCAGGCCAATCCAAGCAATGACATCAGCAACGTGAAGAAAATGAAACTACCTGCCAAAGCTCCAATTAACGTTGGGAAGAATGCTTTTTTCCCAACTGCTCGCTTGGCGGCAAATCCATATCTGACCGCTTGAACGCATGGCGTCAGCATTACAGCTCCTACCGGGATTGAAACAATGAATCGATCAATTAGTGGTCCATCCAAAATGGATTGACCTTCTTCATATCCAAGTGCCCAAAAAATGAAAATACCAAGTGATTGTCCCAGTAGATAAAAAACTGGAATCAAAACTGTCCAAATAATTGCAGTTCTTAAAAATTTGCTCATTGGTTAATCATATTGGCTAGCAATCGATGGCATAGAGTCTCGCTTAGCAAAAAAATTGAAGGCAGACCTGAGACAAATCCATGAATTTGCAAAATATTTAAGTCATGACCAAGTCAGAAGTTAAATGCTCCGCCTTGACTTGGAACGGTCACGCTTCCATAAGATTTTGCTCGAATTAAAGCGGCCAATTCGTTTGCTGCCTGAACTTCACCGTGAACAATGAAGATTTGTTCATAGCTAGCACCAGAATCAAATAACCAGCTGAGCAGCTCTGCTTGGTCGGCATGCACGGATAGTCCTGGTAGATAGACCACCTCCGCTGCCACCGAAACGTGTGCCCCATGCATTTTGACTGTGGGCTCACCATCTAATAACGATCTGCCTCGAGTGCCGGGCGCCTGAAAGCCCACCAACAAAACAGTGTTTTCCGGGTGTGGCAGCAATCGAGCTAAGTGATGAACTACTCGGCCACCAGTTGCCATGCCGCTTGCCGCAATGATGATTGCTGGGCGCTTCAAGTTATTTAGTGCTTTGGAATCACTAACGCTCTGCGTTTCATATAAATTATCCATTGCAAAAATATCGTGGCTGGGATCTGCTCTCACTTCAGCATTTATCTCTGGACTATCTTCTGCGATTGCGCTGCGATAGCAATCAAGTGCAGCAGATGCCATCGGCGAATCAACAAAGATTGGCACTGCGGGAATTTTTTTGCTTTCCACTAACTCTTTAAGCTGCATCAGCAATACTTCAGTTCGATCTACCGCAAACGCAGGAATGAGCACAGTGCCACCTCGAGCAATAGTGCGGTTAATGGTGTCAGCTAACAGCGTGCCTGGATCTTCGTGGATTCGATCACCATAAGTAGATTCCACAATCACTGCGTCATATTTAATTGCTGGGATTGGATCTGGCGCAGCGAGCACCGGATGTACTGGCCGCCCTAAATCACCTGAGAATAATAATTTCTTACTTGAAACAGTTAACTCAACGAAGGCCGCACCAAGAATGTGACCGCTGGGAAGAAATTTCACACTAACATTTTCCGTAATATCAAATTCGGTTCGAAAATTAACTTCCACAAATAATTTAATTGCATCTTCCGCATCATCATCGGTGTACAGCGGCAGTGGTGGATTGTGTTTTGAGAAGCCCTTCATTCGAGCGAATTCTGCATCCTCCATCTGAATCTTTGCACTATCACGCAAAATGATTTTTGCTAACGCT
>CAYXYW010000008.1:0-27575 GCA_964469855.1 uncultured Bifidobacterium sp. | reverse complement strand
TTAAATCGAGCACGTCACAAAAAGACGTCGGTCCTCGGTGGTGGGTAGCGGGTCAACAGAGCCGCTGTTCTCGATCGAAGACCGGATAACGGCGTGCTCCATAGTTCTATGGAGTAATAAATGGCCCAAGAAGGCAAAGTTTCGCGTACCACAATTAAGAGTGAAGGCTTTAAAGATCGAGAGATTGTTTTTGAAACTGGTCGACTAGCTCGCCAGGCGAGCGGTTCCGCAGTTGTTTATTTTGATGATGAAACCATGTTGCTATCTGCAACTACAGCGTCCAAGTCGCCGCGGGCAGAAATTGATTTCTTTCCGCTAACAATCGATGTCGAAGAACGCATGTATGCCGTTGGCAGAATTCCAGGATCGTTCTTCCGTCGCGAGGGACGTCCAACTGAAGATGCGATTTTGGCATCTCGACTAATCGACCGACCGTTGCGACCTTCGTTTGTTGATGGCTTGCGTAATGAGATTCAAGTTGTCGTGACAGTTTTGTCACTTCATCCTGATCACATGTATGACGTGCTAGCAATTAATGCAGCGTCTATGTCAACCATGCTTGCTGGTGTGCCATTCTCTGGACCTATCGCTGGTGTTCGAATGGCGCTGATAGATGGTAAGTGGATGGCGTTCCCAACTCACGATGAATTGGCTCGCGCCACATTTGACATGGTGGTTGCTGGTCGAACCTTGCCAGACGGCGATGTAGCCGTAATGATGGTGGAAGCAGAAGCTCCGGAAGCGACATTCGAGTTAATCGCAGCAGGTGGCACTATGCCAACTGAGCAAGTAGTTTCAGATGGTCTTGATGCCGCAAAGCCTTACATCACGCAACTTTGTAAAGCACAAAGTGAGTTGGCAGCACAGGTTGAGAAAACCGCAACTGAATTCCCAATTTTTGTGGATTATCAAGATGATGTGTTCGCCGCGGTAAGTGATATCGCGCGCGCTGACATTGCTTCGGCCATGACCATAGTCTCTAAATCAGATCGAGAGGCAGCAACTGCGGAGATTTCAGACCGGGTAAAAGCTGAATTGGCAGAAACATTCGCTGGTCGCGAAGGTGAAGTAAAGGCAGCAATTAAGTCGTTAACTAAACAGATAATTCGAGAACGAGTATTGCGCGATCAAGTTCGAATTGATGGTCGAGGGTTATCTGATCTGCGACAACTTTCCGCTGAAGTTCATGTCGTGCCCCGAGCTCATGGCTCAGCACTATTTGAGCGTGGCGAAACGCAAGTGTTAGGTGTCACCACGCTAAACATGTTAACCATGGAACAAAAAGTTGATAGCTTGCTGCCAAATGACACTAAGCGTTATATGCACAATTACAACATGCCACCTTATTCAACGGGCGAAACTGGCAGAGTTGGCTCACCAAAGCGACGAGAAATTGGCCATGGTGCGCTAGCTGAGCGAGCATTGGTGCCAGTATTACCAACTAGAGAGCAATTCCCATACGCAATTCGTCAGGTATCAGAGGCGATTGGGTCCAACGGATCAACGTCAATGGGTTCGGTCTGCGCTGCAACCATGTCATTGTTAGCGGCTGGCGTTCCGCTGCGCGACATGGTTGGCGGAATTGCAATGGGATTAATTAGCGATCAAATCGATGGCGAGACTAGATATGTTGCGCTAACTGATATTTTGGGTGCCGAAGATGCTTTTGGTGATATGGACTTCAAAGTTGCTGGCACTAAAGATATGGTCACCGCGCTGCAGCTGGATACTAAGCTTGATGGCATTCCGGCATCAGTGCTGCAGGCCGCACTTGGTCAAGCTAAAGATGCACGACTAGCAATTCTAAAAGTCATGGCAGATGCAATTGATGTTGCAGATGAAATGAGCCCACTTGCACCGCGAATCATGACAGTCAAGATTCCAGTAGACAAGATCGGTGAAGTCATTGGCCCGAAGGGCAAGATGATTAAACAGATTCAAGCTGATACTGGCGCAACTATCACAATTGAAGATGATGGCACGGTTTACATCGGTGCGACTAATGGCGACGCTGCTGAAGCAGCGCGTGCCGCAATCAATGGTATTGCTAATCCGCAGATGCCAGAAGTAGGCGAAAACTACTTGGGAACTGTAGTTAAGTTGGCGCAATTTGGTGCCTTCGTGTCGCTGCTGCCAGGTAAAGATGGCCTGCTACACATTTCACAGGTGCGCAAACTTGCTGGTGGCAAACGAGTTGAAAATGTGGAGGATGTGCTCTCAGTGGGCCAGAAAGTTCAGGTTCGAATTGTTGAGATTGATCCACGAGGAAAGATTTCACTTGAGCCAGTGCTTGACGGTGAATCCGCGGACCAATAGTGATTTGAGTGCTGAGCGTGGGGCGTGACGCTCTACGCTCAGCACTGAGTTGAAGTGAGGTTGAGGTGACCATGTCACAAATCAAGGTGGGCGTGCTCGGATCACGCGGTCGCATGGGTGCGGCGGTCTGCCAGTTGGTTCAATCACAATCAGATTTTCAATTAGTTGCCAGCGTGGATCAAGGTGATGATCTAACGTCTCTTACAGCTGCAGATGTAGTAGTCGATTTCACTACGCCTGATGTAGTTATGCCTAATCTTGAATTTCTAATTAAAAATAATGTAAATGTTGTGGTTGGCACCAGTGGTTTTACTCCCGATCGAATTGATCAAGTCTCGGCTTGGTTAAAAAATTCATCTTCGGCAGTTTTGATCGCACCAAATTTTGCCATTGGCGCGGTGCTGATGATGAAATTTGCTGAAGCAGCTGCAACTTGGTTTGACTCAGTAGAAGTAATTGAGTTGCACCACCCAGCAAAAATCGATGCGCCAAGTGGTACCGCCAGAAGAACTGCCGAGATTATTGATGCTGCCCGTAAATCTGCCAACAAAGCAAATTCAGCTGACGCCACTAAAGGTGATTTTTCTGCTCGAGGTGCCAAAGTCGGCAACATTCCAGTTCATTCACTTCGAATTGCTGGACTGGTGGCGCACCAAGAAGTCATTTTTGGCAACACTGGCGAAACTTTGCTAATCCGTCATGATTCATTAGATCGTTCTAGCTTTATGCCAGGAGTTGCAGTAGCCATTGGAGAGATCGCAAATCATCCAGGCTTAACTATCGGCTTGGAAAACTACTTGACTCTCAGTTAAATCCAGTTAGAGCGCGCAGTACCGCAGCTACTGCTGCCGCGCTAATCACAATTACGATGAACGGTGCTTTTAGTTTGTAGGCAACAGCACCAGCTAACAACCCAGCGAATCTGGCATCAAGTGTTAATTGTTGATCTGTTGCTGCAACTTGTACCGCAGTTAGCGCAGCTAGCAGTGCAGTAGGTAACAGCAGTGCTAATTTAGAAAAATATGGTCGATCCAGAATGTGCTGCGGAATCATGATGCCTGCAAGTTTGGTCAGGTAAGCAATTATTGAAACAGTCAATACGCCGATCCAACTCATTTTTCACCTCGAGCAGCAACAGCAGCAGCGGCAGTTGCTGCTAATAAAATCGGCACGCCAGGTGGCAATAGCGGAGTTAAACCAAGTGAAATCAATACTGCAGCAGCTGCGGTTAGTTTGGCATTTCTATCAATGAGTCTGGGTGCAACTAGCGCCAAGAAACCAGCACCAATCGCCGCATCTAAGCCAAACACCTTTGGATCGGAAACTGATTGTGTTAGTAATGAACCAAATAGTGTCGCAAGATTCCAGAAAACAAACACCGCAATCCCAGTTGCCAGAAATGCGCGACGTGCTGCTGCTGGGTTTTCGGCAAACCTATTTGCCATTGCAGTGCTTTCATCAATTGTTAACTGGGCATACCAAAATTTTTGTGAAATAGTTGGTCGAATAAGTTGAGTAATCCGCATGCCATACAGGCCATTTCGCAATCCCAGCAATGATGACGTTGCAATCGCTGCTGCCACACTGCCGCCAGCAGCGATAACCGAGACGAAGGCGAACTGACTTGCGCCGCTAAATAACAGCAAGCTAAGTGCTTGAGTTTGCCAGATCGAAAAGCCAGCTGCGGTTGCGATTGCGCCAAAAGAGATGCCATAGGTGCCGGTGGCCAAGCCAATCGATATTGCATCACGATCAATTATGCGGTGGATTGGGTCAGGCAGGACGGGGCTACTCACTAGCGCACTCTATCTGCCGACACCCCTAATTATTTCAATCCATCCATCACCATAAGGCTCTAAGGTGACGCCACTAGCAAAGGATTTGATGTGGATTTAGAATTTCGAAGCGGTGTTGACGTTGAGTTAGTAAAGGCCAGTGCAGCCGATAGCGATGTGGTATTTGCCGCACGCGTTTCAACACAAGGGGAGCGAACCCGCGAAAGCGCAGAAGACACTGAAAAGGCAATCTCTGGTTTAATCAATTTCTTGATGCGGGAGCGACATGGCTCACCATTTGAGCACTCGGTGATGACGTTTTATGTTAAAGCACCAATATTTGTTTGGCGTGAACATATGCGACATCGAATTGCCTCATATAACGAGGAGAGTGGCCGCTATCGAGTTCTAGAACCTTGCTTTTATGTTCCAGATGCCGATCGTAAATTGGTACAAATAGGTAAAGCTGGTGCCTATACCTTTGAGTTGGGAACACCGGAGCAGCACCAAATTACTGATGCGGCGTTTAAAGATGCTTGCGCGCACGCTTACCAACAATATGAAAATATGTTGGCAGCTGGCGTGGCTCGAGAAGTAGCTCGAGGCGTGTTACCAGTAACTACTTATTCATCAGCATATGTAACCATGAATGCAAGAGCCATGATGAACTTTCTTTCCTTACGACGCAGCGCCGAGGGATCGCATTTTCCGTCCTATCCGCAGCGGGAAATTGAATTGGTAGCAGAGCGCTACGAAGAAGCGTGGGCGAAATTGATGCCAATCACACATGCCGCATTTGTCGCTAATGGCAGAGTAGCCCCATAAACAGTTGTTGGCTAGGGTTGCGCCCATGACGTTTGGCTCAGTTATCACCGCAATGGTCACGCCGTTTAAAGCGGACGGCACCGTTGACATAGCCAAAGTTGCGCCGTTAGTTGAGCGATTAATCGCTCTTGGAAATGATGGTTTGGTAATAAATGGCACTACCGGTGAATCTGCAACAGTTGATGATGATGAGAAAAATGCGGTGCTGCAAGAGGTAGTTAAGACTGCTGCAGGTAGAGCAAAAGTTATTGCCGGAGTTGGTAGCAACGACACCGCACACTCGATTCGACTGGCTAAAGACGCAGAAAAATTAGGTGCTGATGCATCATTGATTGTTACACCGTATTACAACAAGCCATCCGCAGCTGGGCTTTATGCTCATTTTGTTGCGGTTGCTGAAGCTGCTAGTTTGCCTGTGATGATTTATGACATTCCTGGCCGCTCTGCAATTCCAATTCCAAAAGATGTGATGTTGAAATTGGCTGAGCATCCACTCATTTTGGCTAACAAAGATGCCCGGGCTGACTTGGCTTTCTCGGCCGAAATGATAAAGAATTCTGGTCTGCAGTGGTTCAGTGGTGATGACATTTTGAATTTGCCAATGCTTTCTGTCGGTGCATATGGATTTGTGTCAGTTTGTGGCCATCTAATTGCTGACCGATTAAAGTTGATGCGTGATCAATTTTTTGCCGGTAATGTTGCTGGTGCGTTGAAAACTAATCAAGATTTGATTCCAATTTATCTTGGCGTGATGTCAAAGATGCCAGGCGTGATGGCCGTTAAAGCAGCGCTATCGCGACAAGGATATTTAGACAATGTGGTTCGCCTCCCATTGGTTGCGGCGAACGAGGATGAGATCACCACGTTGCGACAAGATTTAGCCGCAGGTGGATTGAGTTTGTGACCGACTTGGAATCCATTGGCGGAATTCCTAAGTCACCTGCCAATACCTTGCGGGTCTATCAATTAGGTGGATTAGGTGAAGTTGGTCGCAACATGGCGATCATCGAATTGAATGGCCGACTATTAGTAATTGATTGTGGCTTGCTTTTTCCAGATGAAACCCAACCTGGCGTGGATTTGATTCTGCCTGACTTTGAGCCAATTCGAGATCGATTGTCAGATATCGAAGCAATCGTGTTAACCCATGGTCATGAAGACCACATGGGAGCAATTCCATATTTATTGCGCGAAGCACCTGAAATCCCAATTTATAGTTCTAAGTTGGCATTAGCGCTGTTAGCGCCAAAACTAAAAGAGTATCGAGTCAACGCGCCGTTAATTACAGTGGCAGATCGGGAGCAAGTGCAAATTGGGGAATTCAACGTACAGTTCCTTGCGGTGACACACTCGATTCCAGATGCTTTTGCCCTAATTATTAGAACTATTGGTGGCAATATCCTGCATACCGGTGATTTCAAAATTGATCCGCTTCCATTAGATGGTCGAACTACCGATTTAGAAATGTTTCGCGCCGCTGGCGATGCTGGGATTGATTTGCTCATGGTCGATTCCACAAATGCTGAAATTCCAGGCTTTGTTCCGCCGGAGCGTGATATAGGTGTGGTGCTGCAACGCGTATTTGCTGCGGCTTCGGGCAGAATAATTGTCGCTTCGTTCGCATCCCACGTGCATCGAATCCAACAAATCATTGATGCAGCCGTCGCAAATAATAGGATGGTTGCGCTGGTTGGTAGATCTATGGTTAAGAATCAAACCATCGCAGCTGAACTTGGCTATCTAAAAATTCCAGGTGGGGCATTAGTGGCTGCCGATGAAATAGATGAACTCCCTGATACTCGAATTGTGATCATTTCAACAGGCAGCCAAGGAGAGCCAATGTCGGCGCTGAGCCGAATGGCAAACGGTGATCACAACATCTCACTCGGCGCAACTGACACAGTAGTGCTTGCTTCAAGCCTTATTCCGGGAAATGAAACATCAGTAAATCACTTGATAAATCGAATCATCCGGCAAGGTGCGATGGTGATTCATAAAGGAAATGCAAATGTGCACGTTTCTGGGCATGCCGCAGCGGGCGAATTATTGCAATTATTTAATGCAGTTAAACCTAAATTTGTGATGCCAGTACATGGTGAGCGACGACATCAAGTGGCTAATGGCAAATTGGCAGAACTTGCCGGTATTGCGAAAGCAAATGTAGTGCTGGCAGGTAACGGAGATTTGGTTGAAGTTTCGACAGCTGGGATTGACATTGTTGGCCACTTAGATGTCGGTATGGTTTTTGTTGATGGTAGCAGCGTGGGTGAAGTAGCAGAAACTTCGCTGAAGGATCGTCGCATTCTGGGTGAAGAAGGGTTTATCTCAGTATTTGTTGCAGTTGATTTAGTCAAAGGCAAAGTTGTGGCTGGTCCAGAGGTGCATGCCCGAGGGTTTGCTGAAGATGACTCAGTTTTCGCTGACGTAATCCCGCAAATAGTTGTGGCTATTGAGGCGGCGTTGGTCGCGGGGCAGCGGGATGAGCGAACCTTGAGTCAGATTGTCCGCCGCACCACCGGAAAGTGGGTGGCTGCGCAACATTCCCGCCGGCCCATGATTGTTCCGGTAGTAGTAGAGGCCTGACCTGGCGACACGAGTTTGCTAAATCCACACGGTAACCCCTTGCGCAACCTAACCTGACCCCATGGCCGCACGACTTTCCCCTGCGCCGAAGCGAAAATCCGCTCGCAGGGATGGATTTTTCGCTCGAGTTTTTACCGCAGTTTTTCGAGCCATTAAATATGTCTATTCGGCAATTGGCCGTGGCTTTGGTTCGGCCTTTCGGCTACTAGGCGATTCAGCTAGAGATTTACCAGCAGAACAACGGCGCGATGGCCTTGGTTTGTTGATGTTTGCGGCAGCAATTGTTACTGCGGCAGTGTTCTGGTTTAACACTCAAGGATCATTAGCAACTTGGTTCACTGTCGTGCTCACTGGCGCCGTTGGTTCGCTTGATGTGTTGTTACCTGCCGCATTGTTAATTGCGTCGTGGCGAACATTTCGAGCACCAGCACCTGAAGGTGAGGGCGCCCGAGTTTTAATTGGTGTTATCTTTTTAGTGCTGGCAACTTTAGGCATTTGGCATATCGCACTAGGAAATCCATTTCCAAGTGAAGGCGCAACCAAAATGCGCAATGCAGGCGGTTGGATTGGCTGGGCGGCAGCATTTCCTGGCACCGAGGTAATTGGTCCAGTTGTAACCACATTGCTGTTAACTATTCTTGGTTTTTTTGGCATGTTAATCGTAACTAAAACACCGATCGCACAAATTCCAAACCGATTGAGCCAGTTGTTTAGTTTTTTTCCCAAGTTGTATACCTGGTGGCAACACCGCAGACAGTCAGCTGCAGATCAAGATGAAGATCTGTTAGAAGTTGAGGACGAAGAATATGAAGTCGATGAACAAACCGGCGAGATTTTAACCAAAGTTTCTTTTGCGATGCGGATCAGCAGTGGTTTTAACCAATTTGCAGCACGACTTGGCTTTCATAAATCAGAGACGGTGGAAACTGATGACGACTATGAAGAGCGGGTTAAGCCATTTGATTCAGTGATTTTAACTGATGTGGATCCAGATGAATTTGATGAAGCGGACTTTCCTGAAGAAGTTGAGTATGGTGAAGTTGATTTATCAGATGAACCAATTGGTGAAATTACTATTGAGATTCCTACATTAACAACACCTGCAATGCCAGTTGCTGCGGCAACACCAGCAATTAAGCCGGCGCCAACTGCAAGTGCGCCACCTAAACCAACTCGAAAGCCAGTAGCTGCGTACCAGTTGCCGTCGCTTGATCTGCTAAAACCAGCAGCATTAGCAAAGCGAAATACTCAAGCTAATGAAGCAGTTATGGAAGCGCTAACGGGCGTGTTTGAAGAATTTGATATTGATGCCACCGTGACTGGTTATTTACGAGGCCCAACGGTAACTAGATATGAAGTTGAGTTGGGCTTGGGAACTAAAGTAGAGCGAGTAACAGCACTCTCGAAAAACATTTCCTATGCTGTCGCTTCTGCTGAAGTGAGAATTCTTTCTCCTATTCCAGGTAAGAGCGCTATTGGAATTGAGATTCCAAACACAGATCGTGAGATTGTTGCGCTGGGAGATCTGTTGCGTAGTAAAGCAGCAGAAGATCCGCATCCACTTGTGGTTGGCGTTGGCAAAGATGTTGAAGGAAATGCGATTTGTGCGAACTTAGCCAAAATGCCTCACCTGCTTGTTGCTGGTGCAACCGGAGCTGGTAAGAGTTCTTTTATAAATTCCATCATCACTTCCATCATGATGCGTGCTACACCAGAACAAGTTCGACTAGTGCTTATTGATCCAAAACGCGTCGAGTTAGCAGCGTTTGGCGGAATACCTCATTTAATTACCCAAATCATTACTAACCCAAAGCAAGCAGCCGCTGCATTGCAGTGGGTGGTGAAGGAGATGGATCATCGATATGACACGTTAGCAGCGCATGGCTTTAGACATATTGATGATTACAACAAAGCGATATCAACTGGCAAATTACAACTTGCTTTTGGGAGCGAAGAAACTGAGATAAAACCGTTTCCATATTTACTTGTGGTTGTTGATGAGTTAGCAGACTTGATGATGGTGGCACCTCGCGATGTAGAAGATGCGGTGGTTCGAATTACTCAGCTAGCAAGAGCAGCCGGAATTCACTTAGTGCTTGCTACACAACGACCTAGCGTTGACGTAGTAACTGGACTAATTAAGGCAAATGTGCCAAGTAGGTTCGCCTTCTCCACTGCTTCGCTAGCTGATTCTAGAGTGATTTTGGATCAAGCAGGTGCGGAGAAACTTGTCGGACAGGGTGATGGACTGTTTTTACCAAGTGGTGCGAACAAGCCAATGCGAGTTCAAGGTGCATTTATTTCTGAAACAGAGGTCAAATCAGTTGTTGCACATTGCGTAGCGCAAGGTGAACCAGAATTTCGAGATGATGTAGTAACTGCTGCTAAAGCAACATCTAAAGTGGCAGACTCTGATATCGGTGATGATTTAGAAGAGTTACTCGCCGCAGCGGAGTTAGTCATCTCTACTCAATTTGGCTCCACCTCGATGCTGCAGCGCAAACTTCGAGTTGGCTTTGCGAAAGCCGGTCGACTGATGGACTTAATGGAATCTCGCGGGATTGTCGGACCTTCAGAGGGCAGCAAGGCCCGGGAAGTGCTGGTGCCACCTGAGGAGTTGGCCCAGGTGCTGGCGCAATTGCGTTCAGAGTGAAGAATAAGTGGGCAGATTAGGGGCCACCTGACCTTTTCATCTTTTCAGTGACCCTTTACCCTTTGCCTGTTGGCACTTCCCCCAACAGTTTGGAGCATTGATGTCAGTGGGTAAAGCCCTGCGCGATGCTCGACTAGCTCGAGATTTATCCGTTTCTGATGTTGCCGAAGCTATTCGGGTTCGCGCAACAATTGTGCGTGACATTGAAGAAGATCAATTTGAATCTTGCGGCGGCGAAGTCTATGGCCGTGGCCATCAACGTATGTATGCCAGATATCTGGGAATTGATATTGAAGATCAGATCAAAACCACTCCAACCAATGAAACAGAATTTGAATCTCGCGTCATCCAACCAAATATGCTTAAACCAATTGGCGCTAAAACAAATTGGTCAATCGTGCTTGGCCTTGGCTCGGTGGTTGCAATTGCAATGCTTGCGGTTATTTTGGTTGGAAATAATGACGGAATAAATTCACCGACAACAATTACCACCCAATCTGAAGATTCAACCACAGTTACACCAGTAGAGTCTGAGCCACAAGCAACTGATTCCACCTCAGCTGGTGATTTGACCGCGTCTTTATCTGATGAAGTTAGCATTGGCATTGAAGTTGTTGGTGACTCTTGTTGGTTGCGAGTGGAGAATGCTTCTGGCGAAGTTGTGTTTCAAGGCGTGTTGCGGTCAGGTGATAATCAAACTTTCACTGACCCCGAACAGTTATCGCTGGTGCTAGGAAATGCTGGTGGTGTGAATTTCACGCTAAATGGTGTTGCGCTTGGAACACCTGGTGGGCTGGGACAGGTGTTGCGACTCACCGTGCTACCGGGCCAAACCACAATCGCCCCGTAGTCATTACGCTTAGCTGGTGAGTAATCAGCAAATAAAAGTTCAGTTAACTTCTTTGGGCTGCGCCCGAAACGATGTTGACAGCGAAGAGTTGGCTGGCAGACTAGATGAAGCCGGCTTTGCGTTAGTTGATACTGATGCTGATTTAATTCTGATAAATACTTGTGGCTTTATTGAACAAGCAAAAAAAGATTCCATAGACACCATCATTGCTGCTGCAGATACCGGGGTGCCAGTTGTTGCTGTTGGTTGTTTAGCAGAGCGCTATGGAACTGAGTTAGCAGCAGAATTGCCCGAAGCTGCTGCCGTATTAGGTTTTGATGACTATCCAGATATTGCTACCAAATTACAAGCAGTTCTAAATGGTGAACAACTCACCGCACCAACCCCGCAAGATCGAAGGGCGTTGCTGCCAATAACACCAGTTGATCGAGCTGCTTTTAGTCATGATCAGCCAGGCCACCAGACGTTAACCGGACTAGGTGGACCAAAGGTTCTTCGCAAGCGAATATCAAATCGACCATATGCACCGTTAAAAATTGCCTCTGGCTGTGATCGACGCTGTACGTTCTGTGCCATTCCGAGATTCCGCGGCTCATTTGTGTCTCGGCCGGCAACTGAAATTATTTCTGAAGCTAGGTGGCTTGCCGAGCAGGGCGTAGCAGAGTTGGTTTTGGTAAGCGAAAACTCGACATCTTTTGGTAAAGATTTTGGTGACTATCGAGCGCTAGAGAAGTTAATAAAGGACTTGGCAGAAATTGATGGTATTGAATGGGTACGAATTACTTATTTACAACCTGCTGAATTAAGACCCACATTAGTTAGTGCGATTGCACAAACCACCGGCGTGGTGCCTTATTACGATTTATCTTTCCAGCACTCATCAAATTCACTACTTCGTAGCATGAAACGATTTGGTGGCACAGATGATTTTCTTGCGCTGTTAGCGCAGATAAGAGAGCAGGTACCGACTGCTGGGGTACGCAGTAACTTTATTGTTGGTTTCCCGGGTGAAACCGATGACGACTTTGCTGAGTTGGAAGCATTTTTGACTCAAGCGGAATTAGATGCGATCGGAGTATTTGGTTATTCGGTTGAAGATGGAACTGAAGCTGCCCATTTTGCAAATCAGCATTCGGAAACTGAAATTAATTCTCGGGTCAGTTATATGAGTTCAGTTGCGGAGGAATTAGTCAATCAACGGGCATTGTCCCGAATCGGCGAGCACACCGAATTGATCGTGGATGCGGTAACTGATCAAGTTGAAGCAAGGGCAATCCATCAAGCGCCAGAGACTGATGGTGGCGTAATTTTGACCGGCTCCACTGCGGTAACGGTGGGGAAAATTTATCCGGTTGAGATTGTTGCTGCGAATGGTGCTGATTTAGTTGCTAAGTTAGCCTAATGCGGCAGCTGCCAAACATCCTAACTGCAACAAGATTGTTGTTAGTACCAATAATTGTTTACTTTTACCTTGCTAATTCTGGCACTTCCTGGTTAGTTTTTACATTATTTTTCTTCGCTGGGCTATCGGATTATGTGGATGGCAAGATCGCTCGAAGCACTGGTGCCATCACTGAGTTTGGCAAGCTCTGGGATCCAATTGCTGACAAATTGGTGATAGGTGCCGCGTTAATACTTTTAACTATTGATGGGTTCATCCCGATTGCGATCACGGTGTTGATTTTGGTTCGCGAGGTTAGTGTTACGGTGGCACGATTAGTCTCACTTCAGCATGGTGTGTTGGCCGCAGACCGCGGCGGCAAACTGAAAACTATGTTGCAAGGATTTGCATTATTGTTTCTGTTAAGCCCAATAGATCTATCCCTAATTGCGCTGCCGATGTTGTATTTGGCAACTGTTATAACCGTGGTAACTGGCGTGCGATACTTTGGCCAACTCCGAGAATTAAGGAACGGCAATGACACCAACTGAGTTAATTGCCAAGCTGATCCAGAGCTCAGTAACTGTGGCTGCTGCTGAATCACTAACAGGTGGCCAATTACTAAGTGAGTTAATTGCGGTTCCTGGCGCATCAAATGCTGTGTTAGGCGGTGTGGTTTGTTACAGCACGCAAAGCAAAGTTGAGGTGCTAGGCGTAGCGCCAACCACCATTGCTCAACATGGTGCGGTAAGTGAAGCAACTGCAGTTGAATTAGCCCAACGAGTAGCAGCAAAATTTCAAGCAACTATTGGCATAGCCACAACTGGCGTTGCCGGCCCTGACCGGCAAGAAGGAAAAGCAGTCGGCACAGTTTTTATTGCAATTACTGGACCAACTGGAACAGTGACGCAGCAATTAGCGTTAAGTGGTGATCGAACTCAAATCCGCGGCCAAAGCGTGGCTGCGGCGCTGGAATTACTAGGGAAATACTCAGACGACTTGCCGAGCGGTCAAGATGTCGCTGGTGGGATTTAGGTTTACGCTTCAACCCTCTTCCCCAGGAGGTAACTATGTTGCTACGAAATGTGATCGGCGAGGAAATTCGTCGGCATCGACTCAATCAGGGTCGCACCCTGCGTGATGTGGCAAAGTCGGCAGCAGTATCTCTTGGTTATTTGTCTGAAATTGAACGCGGCGTAAAAGAACCCTCAAGTGAGATGCTGGCAGCAATCTGCGCTGCGCTAGAGATAACGGTAGGCAACTTGGTGATGGCAGCTGGTGCCCAACTGCAGGCCAGTGAACGCTCCGCTGAAGTAATCACGCTACGACCAAGCGTTGCCAGCAAGGCTGCTTGAGATTCTCTGCTTTCTGGGAGCTGCTGGAGCAGCATCTGGGTGAGGTTTATGCCAAGTCTTACGCCCAAGATCAGGTCATCTCTGAGCTAGGTTGCACTATTGATCAGGCTTTCCTCTCTGAAATTGCCCCAATTAAGGTCTGGCGAGCCGTCTGCGCCCAAGAAGGTTGGCCCGAATAACCGACACGCCGACCCCCAAAGATGAATTCGAACACTTGTTCGAGTAGTTTCCACCCATGCTGTTGCTGCCCAAGCAGCAAACCGCAGCGGCCGATGTCAGTGGCGGAAGTTATCTTCCGTAACTAACATCAAGGAACAAGGAGAGCCATGGCAAGCAATGACCGTGACAAAGCGCTAGAGACCGCATTAGCCCAGATTGAAAAGCAATTTGGCAAGGGCTCGGTGATGCGGTTAGGAGATGAGAACCGTCCACCAGTGCAGGTAATTCCAACTGGGTCCGTTGCAGTAGATGTTGCCCTTGGTGTTGGCGGCTTACCACGCGGTCGGATTATTGAGATTTATGGGCCAGAGTCCTCTGGTAAAACTACGTTAGCGTTACATGCGATTGCTAACGCGCAAAAACAAGGTGGCATCGCAGCGTTCATTGATGCCGAGCATGCCTTAGATCCAGAGTACGCCCAGAAGCTTGGCGTTGATATTGATGCGCTGTTGGTTTCACAGCCAGATACTGGTGAACAGGCGCTAGAGATTGCTGACATGTTAGTTCGATCTGGTGCAATTTCACTTATCGTGGTTGATTCAGTTGCAGCATTAGTGCCGCGAGCTGAAATTGAAGGCGAGATGGGTGATTCACACGTTGGCGTACAAGCCAGATTGATGTCACAAGCACTTCGCAAATTAACTGGTGCATTGAGCAATTCAGGCACCACCATGATTTTCATTAACCAACTTCGGGAAAAGATTGGTGTGATGTTTGGTTCGCCAGAAACCACTACTGGTGGCAAGGCGTTGAAATTCTATGCCTCAGTTCGAATTGATATTCGTCGAATTGAAGCACTTAAAGATGGCACAGATATTGTTGGAAATCGAACTCGAGTTAAAGTAGTTAAGAACAAGGTTGCACCACCATTTAAGCAAGCCGAATTCGACATTCTTTATGGCCACGGCATCTCCCGCGAAGGCAGTTTGATTGATATGGGTGTTGATCAGGGAATAATCAAGAAAGCTGGTGCTTGGTACACCTATGAGGGTGATCAACTAGGTCAGGGCAAGGAGAATGCCCGCCAGTTCCTAATTGATAATCCAGAATTAGCTACTGAAATTGAAACCAAGATATTAACCTCGCTTGGTGTTGGTGAAGCCGGCAAACCCAACTTAGAGGTTGTTGCCGACCTGTAATGTCCAACCCAGCGGATAATCAATTGCCCGATGCCGATCCAACTGCGATCGCTCGGGCAATTGTGTTACGCAAATTATCTGCCAGTGCAAAGACCAGAGCTGAGTTAGCAAAAACTTTAACTGAGCGCAACGTGCCAACTGAAGTTGCCAATGCAGTGCTGGATCGGTTTGCTGAAGTTGGTTTAATCGATGATCAGCTTTACGCCACAACTTACGCTCAAAGTCGGCACGAATACAAGGGTTTTTCAGCTCGGGCAATTGGTTATCAATTGGCGGCCAAAGGTGTGGAAAAATCAGAGATTGATATCGCTACTGCAGCGATATCACCTGAAGTCGAGTTGGCTACGGCGATTAAGTTTGCGGAGAAGAAATTGCGATCATTAGCAAATGTTGATGCCGCGAAACGACTAGATCGAATAGTTGGCTTCCTGGCCAGAAAAGGCTATAGCTCAACTATTTGCTATCAGGCAGCAAAGTCAGTGATTCAAGTTGATGCTGAACATATTGATAGCGCGGCTGATCAGTTTGATTAATTGCTGACTTTTGGCATTAACGCTAAATTGACTGCAATTGACCAGCCAATAAGAATTGCAAACAATGCGGTGCCCAACCCAACCGTGCCACCTAACAGCCAGCCGGTGCTAAGCACGGTAAGTTCAATACCAAGTCGGACTCGACTTATCGGCCAACCAAATTTGTAATGCAAGCCAGTCATCCAGCCATCGCGTGGCCCAGGGCCTAATCTGGCAGTCAAATAGATTGCCGAACCTAAACCAACAAGACCAATTCCAAACAAGGCCAACGGCAGCTGTAGCCACAATTGCTCTGGCGTTGGCCACACAGAACGCATGACATCAATTGCAACAGCAATCACAATTGCATTCATAATGGTGCCAATTCCAGGCAATTGCTTAAGTGGTAACCAAAGCAGCAGCACAGAAACCGAGACTATGAAAGTTGCTACGCCAACCCCAACCTTTAGGTTATTGGCAATGCCTTCAGCTAGCACTGTCCAAGGCGAAACGCCAATTCCAGCATTAAGCAGTGCAGCTTCACCAGAGCCAAAAATCCATAAGCCAATGGTCAGCATAGAAAAAGACTTGAATTCAAATTTCCATAATCCACCAGCATTACTCCACGGGGTGGTTGGAATTGTTTTGGCAGGATGGAGCAGTAGGTTCAACCAATTAGGCACTGCGCGAGCGTAGTGGAAGGTTTTACAGCAGAATGCGGCCATGTCTAATCGAAACCTTGCAAACCGACCATTGACCGAACCTTCAGTAAAGCGCTTTGCGCTAGATGCGCCGCAGCGAGAGCAGCGGTTAGCAGCGCATCAAGCAGCAATGGCAGCAGATCAAGACGGCTACACCGATCCGGTCAATGGCATGTTTGTGATGACCGCGAAAGCATTAGCGGCAAAAGGCTTTTGTTGTGATAGCGGATGCCGACATTGCCCTTATGAAGATTAATTTGTCGGAATGTTCTTAACTACCCACCGCTCGGCATAAAACGAAAGCAGCGGGATCGTGCCAGCTAGGCACATGCCAATAATGCGAAGCACGCTCCAATTGACTCGTCGCGCCAGATCTACCGTTACCACTAAATAAATCATGTAGATCAGGCCATGCACTTGGGCAAACCAAGGAATCTCTGGGCCAAGGGTATATTTCACAATGATTTCAATTGTGAATGCTACTAAGACCAGTCCGGCAACTATTGCCATCACTCGATATCTAGTTATCGCTGATTTCACTATCGTTCCTTATATTTTCAAGTTTAAAGCCATCGGATAAGAACTTCCACCAAAACCAAACCACAAACAATGCAAAGGCTAACCATTGAAATGCATAAAACGTGTTTTGCCAATCAATTATCACCGCACCGCTTTGCAGATCAATTCGATTACGCGCCTGCCACTGCCACCAGCCCAACCGGAGAAAACCAGCACTGAAAGCAACTGCGATGAGATGTAACAAGATCCATCGTGGCTGTCTTATGTAGTTGAGCACGCCCCAACGCTAACTGAAAACACTTAACCTGCACCCTCTAGGGTTGCGCGCTGGGAGGATTTGTGGCGTATTCGGTGATCCAATTAACAGCCGCGAATTGGCGCAACTTGCGCTCCTTGCGGTTAGCAGCGATTGCCGACTCAGCGGATATTTATGGCGATTTATTGGTGGAGCAGACGGAGCCGCCGCAGTATTGGCAACAGTTAACTGAAGATCAAGTTTGGTTGGCACTTCAAGATGAGCAAGATCTAGTGGGCTTAGTTGGTGTCATGGAATCGGGCCCAGATCGTTATGGTGATTTTTGGATAAAGAGTTGGTGGGTAGCGCCAGAGCACCGGGGTAGTGGCGGCACCCGGTTGATGTTAAGTTGGATTGAGCAGCACGTCACCGCAGCAGGTGGCAATGAAATTGCGCTAGGAGTTTTTGACACCAATCTTGCCGCAATATCTGCCTTTGAAGCATTAGGGTTTAAATCAGTAGGAATGCGAAAGCCATCAACTAGGCCAGGCGCGTTTTACATAATCATGAGCAAGGGAGTTACTAATCAATAGTGTGCAATTGGTGCAACGCAAAGTCCTAAAAGTATTGGCAACTGGACAAGTGCTGGGTGGACTGGGCGTAGCTAGCACTGTTGCTGCCGGATCACTCTTGGTTGCTGGAATTACTGGCTCCGAAGCTATGGCTGGCTTAGCGCAAACCAGTGGTGTGCTGGGTGCTGCAGCAATGGCAATTCCGTTAGCAAAGTTAACTGCACGCGGTGGCCGACGGCTTGCCCTAACAGCAGGTTATGCGCTTGGTGCGTTAGGTTCGTTGTTTGCCATTACTGGCGGCACCTATCGAAACATTGTTTTGATGCTGCTTGGCACTTTTTTAGTTGGTGCCGCATCTGCTGCTGGCTATCAATCCAGATTCGCCGCTGTTGATCTGGCAACAGATTCTTCTCGAGCTAGAAATTTATCGATAGTGGTTTGGGGTGCAACTGTCGGTGCAGTTGCTGGGCCAAACTTAATGGAACCAGCAGGAACAATCGCGCTGCAGCTTGGTTTGCCGCAACTTGTGGGTCCTTATCTTTTTGCCAGCATCACGTTAAGTATTGCGGCAATAGTTTTATTCAGTTCGTTGCGGCCAGATCCTTATCTTTACGCGGCAAAATTGGCAGATGCGCCACCAGTGAATCACAATAAAAACATTCGGTTTGTGTTATCTGAAATTCGTAAGTTACCTAAAGCGTTATTGGCACTACTCACTATTGCAATCGGACATGTGGTGATGGTTTCAATAATGGTGATGACACCTGTTCATATGGCACATGTTGATGTGCAATTGCGAGTAATCGGGTTAGTGATAAGTATTCACGTGGCCGGTATGTATGCCTTCTCGCCGGTAGTTGGCTATTTAACTGACCGAATCGGCAGGTATCGCACCATTGCTATTGGATTAGTCTTGTTGCTCGGTTCTGCGATTATTTCTGGAACTGCTGCTGCTGCTCAATCAGTGCAATTAGCAATTGGACTTTTCTTGCTCGGATTAGGTTGGTCGGCGACGTTAATTGCTGGATCGACATTGTTAGCCGAATCCGTGCCAGCTGAGATTAAGGCAGGCAGTCAGGGTGTTGCCGATTTGGTTATGAATTTAAGCGGTGCTGCCGGTGGCGCCCTTGCGGGCGTGATTATCGCGGTATCCAGTTATGGTTGGTTATGTGCGATATCTTCGATTCCGATAGTGATTCTTGCCTTCTATTTGCAAAAAGTGACGCGTTCCAACTGATTATTATTGTTATCAACAACGCATGAATATTGAAAGTATCCGATTACATTAATTCATTGCACATCTGTTCAGCGTAACAATTCGCTAACAGCGATAAATTGTCCTATTTGGGAATTAGAGCCGATGCGGATACACAATTTTCTTTAGTATGGTTCGCGATGTGAAAAAGAAATCAAATAAAAAAAATGCAAAAAGATTTACCCCAGACGAAACATATTCTTGGTTGCGCGATCGGATGCAAAAGTTGGGTTACACCAGCTTGGAGCAGCTAGCTGCCGAAACCGGTATCAATCGTGGCAATATCTACCGGTATTTCACGCAAGAACAGCGACCATCTGTGGCGTTAGTTGAACCGCTCTGCCAGGTGCTGAAAGTGACACCACAATCGTTGCTGATTGGCCTAGGTGTCTGGGATCGGTCTTAGCAGTTTTTCCTATCGGTTCAGCGTGAATTACGCTTAGCCAGTTATGACTACCAAGACGTATCAGGTAACCACATATGGCTGCCAGATGAATGCTCACGATTCTGAGCGCATCAGTGGGACCTTGGAGGCTGCTGGCTATCTGCCAGTTCCAGCTGGCGTGGAACCTGATCTGATTGTGATCAACACCTGTGCGGTTCGCGAAAATGCCGACCTACGACTCTATGGAACTTTGGGTCAGCTGCGATCTACCAAAAAAGCTAATCCGAATTTGCAGATTGCAGTTGGTGGCTGTTTAGCGCAGAAAGATCGAGGCGAAATCGTAACTAAAGCACCATGGGTTGATGCGGTGTTTGGCACACACAATTTGCATGTGTTGCCGACGCTGTTAGATCGCGCTCGAGCGCTGGAGGAAGCACAAGTTGAGATTGTGGAATCACTTGAGGTTTTTCCATCTGATCTGCCATCGAAAAGAGAGTCAACATATTCCGCGTGGGTGTCTATTTCGGTTGGCTGTAACAACACCTGCACCTTTTGCATTGTGCCGTCATTGCGCGGCAAAGAAAAAGATCGCCGTCCCGGTGAAATTCTGGCTGAAATAGCTGCGCTAGTTTCACAAGGTGTTGTCGAGATAACTTTGCTAGGTCAGAATGTGAATTCCTATGGTGCAGAATTTGGTGACAAGCTGGCATTTGGCAAACTGCTTCGAGCTTGCGGTGAGATAGCCGGATTAGAACGAGTCAGATTCACCAGTCCTCATCCAAAGGATTTCACTGACGATGTAATTGCTGCCATGGCAGAGACTCACAACGTTATGCCGCAATTACATATGCCGCTTCAGTCCGGCAGCGATGAGGTATTGCGCCAGATGCGCCGTTCATATCGGCGCGATAAGTACTTAGGCATTATCGATCGGGTGAGAACTGCAATTCCAAACGCGGCGCTAACAACCGATGTCATTGTCGGATTCCCAGGCGAAACGGAAGCTGACTTCGAACAAACCTTGGACTTAGTTGAGCGCGCTCGATTTGCCAATGTATTTACCTTTATTTATTCAAAGCGCCCTGGCACGCCAGCTGCGGAAATGGAAAATCAGATACCTGAGGAAATAAAGCAGCAACGCTATGAGAAATTGGCAGCATTAGTGAACAAAATTGTGTGGGAAGAAAATAAAACGCAGATCGGCAAAGTTGCTGAAGTCTTGGTCGCAGCGGGGGAGGGAAAGAAAGATAAAGAAACAGGTCGTATGTCTGGCAGAGCTCGGGATAATCGATTGGTTCACTTTACGCCAACAATCTCTACTGTCCCTGGAGATATTGTTGAAGTTGAGATTACAGCGGCTGCGCCGTTCCATCTCATTTCCGACAAACCGGTGATTAGCCATCGCAAGACTCCGGGTTCCGAATCATCAGCCCCGTCATCTGCAATAAATATTGGAATGCCCGCATTGTTGAGTCAAAAATGAAAACCCTGGTCTGCGGTGAAGCATTAATTGATTTGATTAAGCAACCTGACTCCAGTTGGATTGCTCACAATGGCGGCGGGCCGCTAAACACCGCAAAAGCACTGGTTCGATTAGGTGAAGCTGCAGATTTTTTAGGACGAATTGCAGCTGATCCGTTTGGCCTTCAATTAAGAACTGACATTCAAAATAGTGGTATCGGTATGGCGAAAATAGTTGATGCAACTGAACCTACCTCGCTTGCAGTTGTAGAGATATCTGATCAAGGAAGTGCCAGTTACAGTTTTTATCTAGAAAATACTTCAAATTTTTGTTGGCAAGAGTCAGAGTTGCCCAGTTCGGGACTGGCTGAGTACGACTTACTTCATATTGGAACGCTGGCACTGATTATTCAGCCAGGAAGTCAAGTGCTGTTTAACTGGGTTGCCAAGCACTGCAATTCAAGTGTCGTGATGATGGATCTGAATATTCGACCATCTGTTATTACTGATGCAAAACAGTACCTTGACTTGATAAGTCCCTGGTTAAGTTTTGCTGACATCCTCAAAGTCTCAGATGAAGACCTTGCTTTTTTGTATCCTGCAAGTGATTGGTCAGAAATTGCAAAAACTTATTTTGCGAATACCAATGTGAAGCTGATTGCGATAACGCTGGGCAGTGCCGGTGCAGTTTTATTAACTCCAGATCACGAAGTGCGATTAGCGGCACCGAAAGTAGCTGTGGTGGACACGGTTGGAGCTGGAGATACCTTTTCCGCGGCTTTAGCCAGTAAGTTAAACGCTTTCGGTAAATTAGATAAATCTCAGTTAGGGAAATTCACGCAACAAGAACTAATTGAAAGTTTAAAGTATGCGATTTTTGCAGCTGCGCTAAATTGCACCCGAGCCGGTGCGGACGCGCCAACTAAGTCAGAAGTTATGGAAGCAATCAGTGTCGGTTAAACCAGTTGTGGTCATTGCAGGAGCAACTGCAGTTGGAAAAAGTTCAGTTAGTTTGCAGTTAGCTAATCGACTAGGGACAGAAATTATCAATGCTGACTCCATGCAACTTTACCGAGGAATGGATATTGGCACGGCCAAATTGAGCATTCCAGAGCGCATGGGTATCAAGCATCATCTACTAGATGTATTGGATGTAACTGAAATCGCTAATGTTTCACAGTATCAGATTGAAGCGCGCGAAGCCGTATCTAATCTTCGTTCTCGGAATTTGGTTCCGTTAGCAGTAGGTGGAAGTGGACTGTATGTAACAGCGCTGCTTGATGATCTTAAGTTTCCAGCGACAGATTCGCAGTTGCGCACGGAGCTAGAAAATGAATTGGCAGAAATTGGGCCACAACAGTTACATGAGCGATTAACCAAATTAGATCCACTCTCGGCGGAACGGATAGATAGGGCAAATGGTCGGCGAATAGTGCGTGCGTTAGAAGTGATTGAATTGACCGGTGAACCATTTTCCTCATCATTGCCAAAATCAAATCCAGCCGTCGCACCTGACCTTCGCATAGCGTTGTTTAGGGACCGTGCTGAACTTGATCAACGAATTGAGGCTCGAGTAAATCAAATGTGGGAGCAAGGTTTCGTGTCAGAAGTAGAGAGGCTTCTTGAACAAGGTTTGGCAGATGGAGTTACCGCAAGAAAGGCATTAGGTTATGCCCAAGTAATGGAGGCGCTTTCTGGTGAATATTCACTAGATCATGCAAAAGCAGAGACCATTAGGTTAACTAAGAGATATGCTCGTAAGCAGGAATCTTGGTTCCGGCGAGACCCAAAGATGATTTGGCTTGAAGCGGACTCACCAAACTTGATAGACCAAGTGTTGGAAATGATCGAGGAAAGCGGTTCAACAAAGTGAAGTTGAAATTTAGTAAGGGTCATGGCACCGGAAATGACTTTGTCCTGATATTTGACCCTAATAATGAAATTCAACTTGAACCAAAACAAGTTGCTGCGATCTGTGATCGATCGTTTGGCATTGGTGCTGATGGTCTAATCAGAATTGTTAAGAATGAGAATCTTTGGTTCATGGACTATCGAAATAGTGATGGGACACTTGCCGAGATTTGTGGTAATGGCACCAGGGTGATGGCCAGGTTTTTACAAGAGAATAATTTAGTTTCAACTAGTGATTTTGAGATTTTGACACGAGCAGGGCTCGTTTCGGTATCTCTCAATAAAGATAATTCGATCTCAGTGGTGTTAGGTCCAATTTTGGATCAATCAACTGAAATTTCAGTTACGGTTAACGATAATGTCTTAGCTGGAAATTTAATTACCGCTCCTAATCCGCATGTGGTTTCAGTTGTCACCAATTTAGCTATGGCAGGGAATTTGTTGTCGGCGCCTTTATTCTCGCCAGTTACAGCGTTACCCGCTGGAGCCAATTTTGAATTTGTGGAAATAGTTGGGCCACGTGAAGTTTCTATGCGGGTATATGAACGAGGCGTTGGCGAGACTCTCTCTTGTGGTTCGGGGGCATGTGCGGTTGCGTTGCATATGCAACAAAAATGGCAAACTCATGATCCAATCAAAGTAAACGTACCGGGCGGCGTGTTAATTGTTGAAGCACTTCCTGATCAGATGGCAAAACTTACCGGTCCTGCGGAAATTGTGGCATCTGGCGAAATCTTTTTAGAAAAGTTGTAGTTTCCATGTTAGAGCCAACTGCGAACATATCCGAAAATGACTTAACTGAAGGCGAACTGCAACTTCAAGATCGATCGGCTTTGCGTCGTGTTGTTGGCTTATCAACTGAACTTCAGGACATCACTGAGGTTGAGTATCGTCAAGTTCGATTAGAGCGCGTGGTGTTAGTTGGCGTCTGGACGTCAGGCACCATTGTGCAGGCAGAACGTTCAATGCGAGAGCTCGCGCAACTGGCAGAGACTGCGGGAACTGTAGTTTTAGATGGATTGATTCAACGGCGAGATAAGCCAGATCCAGCTACATATATTGGTTCCGGAAAAACTCTAGAATTGAAGCGAATCGTGGCACAAACTGGTGCAGACACCGTAATTTGTGATGGCGAGCTAACTCCAGGTCAATTACGCAACTTAGAAGACATTGTAAAAGTACGTGTAGTTGATCGAACCTGGTTAATTCTTGACATATTTGCCCAACATGCCAGAAGCCGAGAAGGAAAGGCTCAGGTTTCGTTGGCACAGATGCAATACATGCTGCCAAGAATTCGAGGCTGGGGTGAGGCTTTGAGCCGACAAGGTGCCGGCGTATTGGCTCGAGGTCCAGGTGAAACCAAAATTGAAACTGATCGTCGACGCATTCGCGATCAAATGGCGAAGTTACGCAAAGACTTGGCAGCGATGGCTCGAACCAGGGAAGTTCAGCGAAGCAATCGAAAACGCAATGCCACTCCTGCGGTTGCAATAGCTGGTTATACCAATGCTGGTAAATCTAGTTTGCTTAATCGACTGACTGGAGCCGGAGTTTTAGTCGAAAATGCGCTATTTGCGACACTTGATCCAACGGTAAGGAAAGTGAATTTACCGTCAGGACGAATAGTTACAGTCACCGACACGGTGGGATTTGTTCGACATCTACCACATCAATTGGTAGAAGCATTTAGGTCGACACTCGAAGAAATTGCAGATGCAGATTTGGTTTTACATTTAGTTGATGGAAGCGATGAGTCGCCAGTTTCTCAATTAATCTCTGTACGTGAAGTGTTGGCTGAGATTGGCACAAACATGAATCGAGAGCTTGTAGTTGTAAACAAAATTGATAATGCCCAACCCGAAACAATTAGGGAATTGAAACAGCTAGTGCCTGAAGCGGTTCTGATAAGTGCAAAAACTGGCACGGGGATAGATGAATTACTAGCTGAGATTGAGGCAAAACTTTCAGAAGCTGATCTGGTAATTGATCTGGTATTGCCGTATTCACAGCAACAATTGATTGCCCGGGCTCATGAAGTTGGCCAAGTGAGTAAATTGGAGCATTTGGAAACTGGCACACATATTGTTGCTGCAGTTCCAGCCGCACTTGCTGCACAAATGAAGGCTGCGAGTGTTCAGCAATGAGTTCTAAATTTAGTGCACAAGAATTATTAGAGATTGCAGTTTCGGCCATCAATGGGTCAGCTCGACCAGGACAAATCAAAATGGCAGAATCGGTTTTTGAGGCGTTGTCAGATCGAAATCACCTATTGGTTCAGGCTGGCACTGGAACCGGAAAATCTTTGGCCTATTTGATCCCCGCCATTTTGCGAAATAAAACTGTCCTAATTGCAACTGCAACCTTGGCACTGCAACGGCAACTTGTGGAGCGAGACTTGCCCAGAATTATTCCTGCCGTGAGCAAGGCATTGGGACGGGAAATCAGTTACGGCGTCTATAAGGGTAAAGGAAACTATCTTTGCTTACAGAAGATGAATACCACTTTGCCCGACCCGGACACTGACGTCTTGCTTGATATTGGTTCACTATCGGCTGAGGCAAGATCATTGCGAGATTGGGCAGCAGAGCCGGGTGCAACCGGTGATCGCGATGATGCGCCACCGGTTGATAGAAGAGTTTGGACAGCACATTCAGTAAGTGGACGCGAATGTGTGGGTGCTGATAGTTGCGCCTATGGCGATAAATGTTTTTCAGAACGCGCAAAAAGCAAAGCAGCAGCGTCAGACATTGTGGTAACTAATCATGCGCTATTGGCAATTGAAGTTGTTGACAATCACCCAATATTGCCCGAGCGCGATGCGATTATTTTGGATGAAGGACATGAATTTATTGATCGAACAACCCAAGCCGTAGCCGAAGAGATAACTGCGAATATGACCACTCGTGCTGCCGCACTTGCTCGTCGCCACTTGCCAGGGGAGGCGTCAGACAAACTGTTTGATGCTTGTGCCAATTTTTCAGATGTGATGCTTGATTATCAACTCAGCGCTAGAAATCGGTCTGAAGATTCCGTAGGCAATAGGCTCGAAAAATTACCACCGGAATTATTTCAAGCGCTCTCGTTAATACGAGATATGGCGGGTGAATTCTTAGCATTACTAAGTAATGACGATGAGATTGTGGATTTTGATCTACTAGCAGAGCGAGCACGAGTTAAGGGCGCTGTTTCTGAAGTGAACACCACTTGCGGAAAGTTGATTAAGGCAACTGAAAAAGATGTGATGTGGTTTGATCCAAATACACCAGCATTGCGACTGGCTCCACTATCGGTATCGGATGTCTTGCAGCGAAATATGTTTAGTCAGACACCAGTTGTGATAACCAGCGCAACCTTAACTGTGGGCGGCAGTTTTAACGCTACAGCTACTGGATTAGGACTAATTGACGGCGCAGATGTTGATGATGGCGAAGCAATAAGTAGTTATAAGACATTGGATGTTGGTTCACCGTTTGATTTTGCCACTCAGGGAATGCTCTACCTGCCCAAACATCTACCTGAACCTGGTAGAGATGGAATAGCAGAAGAAGCGTTGACCGAGTTGGCAGATTTGGTGCTAGCCGCTGGTGGCCGTACCTTGGCGCTGTTCTCATCGTGGCGTGCTGTTGACGCAGCCGCCGAGGTGTTGCAGCATAAGTTGGCATCTGCGCCAGAGATTAAGTTGCTCGTGCAGCGCAAAGGTGATCCAGTAGGACCATTAGTAGACAAATTTGCCGCCGACGCTAAATCGGTGCTGCTGGGCACTATTAGTTTGTGGCAAGGAGTTGATGTGCCTGGTGCGTCTTGCACATTAGTTGTGATAGATCGAATTCCATTTCCACGACCAGATGACCCAATTGTTTCAGCTAGAGCTGCCCGAGTTGAAGAAACCGGTGGCAATGGATTTATGACTGTTTCGGTGCCGAAGGCAGCATTGCTGTTAGCTCAGGGCGCAGGTCGATTAATTAGATCTGATTCAGATCGCGGCGTCGTTGCGCTGCTAGATCCTCGCATCTCTACTCGAAGATATGGCTCAGTGCTGCTGCGTTCTATGCCGGAATTTTGGCGCACCAGCGAAAGAGCAGTAGTGCTAGATGCGCTTGCTAGATTGAATCAAAGCTACAGTTGATTTTGGCATCGTGGGCAGATACCAAATATTTCAACTTGATGTTCAACTTGCTGATAACCATACCGAGCCGCTAACTGGTCAGCCCAGGCTTCTACTTCGCTAGCCTGAAGTTCTTCAGCGTTACCACAACTGCGACAAACTAAGTGATGATGATGCTGATTTGATCGGCAGGCTCGAAATAACATTTCACCGGATTGGTCACGAACCACATCGACCAGATTCACCTCTGCCATTGACTGCAGCGTGCGATAAACAGTTGCTAGCCCAATGGATTCACCTGCAGCGGTTAGGTGTTGATGTAATGCTTGTGCTGAGATAAATCCATCAAGATCCGCCATCAACTGTGAAATCACTTGACGTTGCTTGGTGTTTCTAAGCGATGCCATTTGCACCTCGCTGACTAAATATTCGATTTATTGTAAAAATTAAAATTGAGATGATGGCAAATATGGCAAGTGCGGTGAGCACAATAGTGCTGCCAGGTGGCACATCGACAAAATAAGAGATTAGCAGGCCAGCAATTGCAGCTAGCCAACCAAGAGCTGCGGCAGTTATCGCAGTTTGCCGAAACGATTTGGAGATTTGCTGCGCTGTCACAACTGGTATCACCATAATTGCACTAACTAATAACAAGCCAACTGCACGCATTCCAACAGTTACGGTAACTGCCGAGAGCGCAGCAATTAGCGCAGATAAGAAATTGAGATTCATACCTTGAACATGTGCGTGGTCAGGGTCAACTGACACAGCAAGCAACTGCCTACCAAAAATTAACACCGTCACCACAATTAATGCGCCAAGC
>CAYXYW010000007.1:0-28635 GCA_964469855.1 uncultured Bifidobacterium sp. | reverse complement strand
AATTGCAACTCGAGTTCCGGAAGTAATTGATGTTTGGTATGACTCAGGTGCGATGCCCTTTGCGCAATGGGGCGCACCACACCAAAATAACGAATCCTTTCAGCAAAACTATCCGGCCGATTACATCTGTGAAGCTATTGACCAGACCCGTGGTTGGTTTTATTCCCAAATGGCAATTGGCACTTTATTGTTTAATCAATCTTCGTTTAAGAATGTGGTTTGTCTTGGACATATCCAAGATGAATCTGGTCGCAAGATGAGCAAGAGCCTGGGCAACGTTTTAAACCCCATGGATTTAATGGAGCAACATGGTGCAGATGCGCTGCGCTGGTTCATGCTTGCTGCCGGTTCCCCTTGGCAAGCCAGGCGGCTAGGACATGCCACGCTGCAAGAGATTGTTCGTAAGAATCTGCTCACCTACTGGGCAACTGCCTCGTTTCAAGCCCTGTATGGACGAATCGCCAACTTCAATTACGAAAATGCCCCTGCCGTGGCGCAGCGACCATTGATTGATCGCTGGTTGGTCAGCCAAACCAATAAATTGGCATTGGAAGTAGATCTAGCGCTTGATCAATTTGATACCCAACGTGGCGGTCGTTTGATTGCTGAATTTATTGATGACCTAAGCAATTGGTATGTTCGACGCAATCGGCGACGGTTCTGGGATGGTGATCTTGCTGCACTTGCCACACTACATGAATCGCTCCGAACTTTGACTTTAGTTATCGCACCTTTCACGCCGTTTATTGCTGAGCGAATTTGGCACGATCTATTTGTGCCAACAACTGATAGTGAAACGCCTTCCGTTCACTTAGCATCATGGCCTGCGGTCAATGAGGATTTAATTGATCCACAATTAGCAGCGCAAATGCAGATGGTGCGAAACGTGGTTGAGTTGGGTCGAACCGCACGAGCAGAATCAAAGACAAAAACCCGACAGCCGCTGACAAAAGCTTTAGTTTCAACTGCTGCCTGGCAATTGCTTACCGCAGAATTACGCGAACAAATTGCATCGGAATTAAACGTTAAAGAGTTGGCTGAGATCGGCAGTGAAGGTGATTTGATCAGTTGGAGCGTCAAGGGCAACTTCAAAAACTTAGGCATGAAGCATGGTGCCGCAACGCAGCAAGTTGCATCTGCTATTGCTAGTGCTGATGCTGCTCAATTAGTTGCAGAACTTAAGCAAAGCGGCACAGCAACAGTATCGGTATCGGGCGAATCCATTTCGATTGCGGAAGAAGATGTCATTGTCACCGAAACTCCAACCTCTGGCTGGTCAGTTGCTTCGGCCGATGGCGTATCAGTTGCGCTGGACTTAACGTTGACTGATGAATTGATCGCAGAAGGCATTGCTAGAGAGGTAATTCGATTAGTGCAAGATACGCGTAAGTCAGCTGGTTTTGAGGTTACTGATCGAATCAAGGTTAGATATTTAGCTGCGCCCGAAATAGCGCAAGCTATCCATGCTAATTTAGCTAACATAACTTCAGAAGTACTTGCAGTTGAGTTTGATCTGCAAGATAGTCAAGGTGTCGAGCCCACAGTTATTGATGAAGAGTTGAACTTAAAGTTGTGGTTAGTTCGCGCTTAGAGCATTACCCGAACTAAGTTCATTGCGAACTGAACACCAAAGAACAATACGATAAAAGCCAGATCCAATTGGATTGTTCCCATTCGAATTGGCCGGACAAATCGGCGAATCCAATTTAAGGGTGGATCGGTAATTGAGTAAACAATTTCTGCAATAACAAGAACGGGCCCTTGCGGTCGCCAATTACGCGACAACACCTGCACCCAATCCAAGATGAATCGAATAATCAGAGTATAAAAAAATAACCTTAGGATGCTAAGGAGAACTGATTCAATCATCAGGACTGATTGTAAAATCCGTCTTCAGCAAGCTGTGCCCGTGCGGTTACACCGACATCAACATTTGCTGGCGAAAGCAAAAACACTTTTGAAGTAACTCTCTCAATGCGGCCATTTAGGCCAAAAGTAAGTCCAGCTGCAAAATCAACAATTCGCTTGGCATCAACTTCGCCCAACTCAGTTAAATTAACAATAACTGGAATTCCCTGTCGGAAGTCTTCGCCAATTCGCTTTGCATCGTTGTAAGAGCGAGGATGCAGTGTGGTTATTTTGGCCACGCCATCAGTGATTGATGGTGGCTCTACTGGCGTTGTAGCAACGCCAGGTAGCGATTCAACAGTGCGCAACGGCCTATTCTCCCGATTGGTTACAGCAGCTTCTTGCTCCGCTAGGCCATCTTCCATCAAACCTAAATAAACAGCCATGCGACGAACTGCGCTAGCCATATCTCCTCCTCGGGCACGCGGCGATACGTGTCCGCCAAAAATACCTGAATTAGCCCCTATTCCCTAGCAACGCTGCCCCAATTCGAAGGTGTGTCGCACCGAATTCGATAGCGTGCTGCCAATCTCCGCTCATCCCGATTGACCGATATTTAGCGGCTGGAAAATGTTCACAGAAACCAGCGGCAATTTGATCAAATCGGCTAAACGCTGCTGCTGGCAACTCACCAAGTGGTGCAACAGCCATTAAGCCAACCACACTTAGTTGATGCGACTGCGCTAATTCGCCTAATTGAAGCAATGCATCAGCAGCTGCCCCTCCTCGACCGGAATTGGCTCGATCGGCCAGATCAACTTGCAACAAGATTTGCGGTATCGCCAAACCAGCATTTTTAAATTGCGCTAATGATTCGATCAATTCAGAGCGATCAACACTATGGAGCAAAGCACTATAACTGATGATGCTTTTTAATTTATTGCGCTGCAGCTGTCCAATGAAGTGAATCCGATAGTCCAATTCAACTGGCAGTGGCAGCTTTTTTCTCACTTCCTGATCTTTTGATTCGCCAAAATCTCGCACTCCTAATTGGTGTAGCGCAACCATGTCAGACGCTGGAAAACTTTTTGTCACGGCAATTAAATTAAGTTCAGCCACATCACGACCAGCATTAGCAGCAACGGTTTGGATCTCATCTTTTAAGCGGGCAAGATTGCTTGCTAGTTGCGAAACTCGGGCTGGATCTATTTCAACCATGCTACTGCCGCTTGTCTTCCAGTTGTGCCATCTCGGCGATACGAAAAAAGTTCAGCTGACTCATAAGTGCATGGCTGTCTATCATCGACCTTTGCTCCAGCAGATCGAAAGAATTCAGTTAACCCAACTCGAAGATCTACTCCAGTAAAACTAGAACTACGCGTTGAAGCTGCTGGCAATTGGTCAGTCACCGCATCATGTACTTCAGTTGAAACCGGATAGCACCAGCCACAGATAGCTGGACCAAGCACAACTTCAAGTTCAGTTGCGGTTACCCCATAGAGTTCAGCAGTAGATAATATTTTGGATGCAATTCCTGCTGCTGCACCGCGCCAACCAACATGCGCGGCAAGAAGAAATTTACGCTTGCTGGTAGCGGCAAATAATGAAACACAGTCAGCGCTTGGTGCGAGTAACCCAACACTTGATTTTGTGGTTACCAAAATATCCGCACGCTTAAGCGCATCCTCGTCACCAAATACATCTTGAACAGTAGTGCCATGTTCGGGTTGCATGCATCTAATCGCTACCCCAGTTTGATCAGCCAGCAACTTTAAGTTCGTTGCAACATCAATTGGCTCATCACCAACCCAGCCGGCAACATTTAGCTGATCAAAAGGTGCTTTGCTTACGCCACCAAGCCTTGAGCCAAAATGATAAGTAGAGCTGTTTGCTAACTCACCACTGGCAAGCCAAGTAATCACTACTTTAGAAAATCTGGTACGTCCAGCTCATCTTCAATTGACTCCATGGAATCAAAGACAACTCGTGGTCGAGTAGTGCCAGCATCGCCTACAGCTAATGGCAGATCAATCTCACCAGTTTCGTCGCCGGCCACCAAATCGTTCTCAAATTCAGGAACTGCCGGTGCATCATCTAATGCCGGCGAGACAGATGTAGGTGTTATCGCGGTTGGCTCTGGTCGCTTCACTGGCCGAGCAGCTGGTAAACCATTTTCAAAGCCAGCAGCAATAACAGTAACTCTCACCTCATCGCCTAGCGCATCATCAATCACGGCACCAAAAATAATGGTGGCATCCGGATGTCCGGCTTCAGCTACTAACCGAGCAGCATCATTAATTTCGAACAAGCCCAGATCGCTGCCACCAGCAATGCTCATCAAAATTCCACGAGCACCATCAATACCTGCTTCCAGCAACGGCGATCTAACTGCCATCTCCGCTGCCGCAAGAGCTCGATTCTCACCACGAGCTGCACCGATACCCATTAGTGCTGCGCCAGCATCTTTCATCACACTTCGAACATCGGCGAAATCCAAATTTATCAAGCCAGGAGTGGTAATCAGATCAGTAATGCCAGATACGCCATGTAGTAATACCTGATCAGCATGCTTAAAGGCTTCTACCACGCTGATGGACTTGTTGCTTAACTGCAACAAACGATCATTTGGAATGACAATTAAGGTGTCGACTTCACCGCGAAGCTCTTCGATGCCATCTTCAGCAGATTGCGCACGTCGTCTTCCTTCAAACGCAAATGGTCTGGTAACAACACCAACGGTTAATGCGCCCAGTTCACGGGCAATACGCGCGACAACGGGTGCACCGCCAGTTCCGGTACCGCCACCTTCACCTGCGGTTACAAACACCATATCGGCACCACGAAGCACGTCGCGCAATTCTTCTTCATGATCTTCTGCCGCTTTACGCCCAATTGCCGGATCGGCGCCAGCGCCTAGGCCGCGAGTTAAATCTCGGCCAATGTCCAGCTTCACATCGGCATCGCTCATCAACAGTGCTTGTGCATCCGTGTTTACTGCGACGAATTCAACGCCTTTTAAGCCAACGTCAATCATCCGGTTAACCGCGTTAACACCACCGCCACCAACACCAACAACTTTGATAACTGCGAGATAATTCTGCGGTGCTGCCATGCTGCCTCCATCAATTGAACTCTAATTCTCAGGTTGAGAGTTAGAGATAACTCAACTTGTTGTCCTTAGAAATTACGACTTGAACTTTGAATACTGCCTCATTTTCTGTGCGTGTCGCGAGCATTTTTAAATTTGTCTTGCCACGCTCGGCGAGTGAAATTTCTGCTAATTGCCGTTATAGCTGTGTTATCCATGGCGGGCTGCAGCAGTGAAACAACATCTTTGACGGCGCCGCCACAACCGCCTGACGTGGCACCGCCGTTTGATGAAGAGTTGGCGCAGCAAGAACTAACTGATGAAAATGCCGCAAATACGGATGATCACTCTGATGACGAATTAATGGAGTTTGAACCTGGCTTAGCAACTGATCAGGCCGCGTTGCGCTCGGCGTTTTATACCGGTTCAGAGGATCTATGTGCCGCAGTGTTTGCGCAACTTGGTGGCAGCGCGGTAGTTGCTGGCAAAAAAGTTTCGATTGATTGGTGTCGTGAAATCGCGCGAAATCTGCCGCTACCGGCTACCGCAACTGATGAAGCGTTAGCTCATGCCGCAGGCTGGAACGAGACCCGAGCTGCGATATTTACCGCAAGGACTCAACTCTGTGATGCTGGCCGTTGCGTCAGTTTTAGTAATTTCCCCTACCCGTTTTGAGGTAACTGCGCTAGGTTTGCCTCGCTACCCCGAACGGCCGGGGACACCTGCCGCACAAGATCGCCTGCTTGCAGGCCCGAACTAAGGAGTCAAATGGCACCAGTTGTATTCGATGGCGCATCGCGTATTTATACGCCAGGCGCACGTCCTGCAGTTTCATCCCTAGATCTAACCGTCAATGATGGCGAGTTTCTAGTGCTAGTTGGCCCTTCGGGCTGCGGAAAATCCACTGCACTGCGCATGATCGCCGGCTTAGAGCCTTGCGATCAAGGTGCGATCAAAATTGGTGAACGAGATGTCACAGACGTTGCACCAAAAGATCGTGACATTGCAATGGTGTTTCAGAACTATGCGCTATATCCACACATGACGGTTGCGGCAAATATGGGATTCGCACTTCAGATTGCTGGCGTTGCGAAAGATGAAATTCGTCGCCGCGTGGAAGAAGCAGCAAAATTGCTTGATTTGGAAGAATATTTAGATCGAAAACCAAAAGCGCTATCCGGTGGTCAGCGCCAGCGTGTTGCAATGGGTCGAGCCATTGTTCGGGAACCACAAGTGTTCTTGATGGACGAACCACTTTCAAATTTGGATGCAAAACTACGTGTGCAAACTAGAACCCAGATCGCAGCATTGCAGAAGCGATTGGGTGTTACCACCATTTATGTAACCCATGACCAAGTTGAAGCTATGACCATGGGTGATCGAGTGGCTGTGCTTAAGTTTGGCGTGCTGCAGCAAGTTGATACGCCACGTGCACTTTATGACAAACCAGCAAATGCATTCGTTGCTGGCTTCATTGGCTCACCAGCAATGAACTTGCTAGAGGGTGCACTTTCTGGCAACTCAGTGAGCATTGGTGGCTACAACATCAGCGTTGATTCAGCAGTGGCCAGCAAAGCCTCTGGCAACCGCATCATCGTAGGTGTTCGTCCAGAGCATCTAGAAGTCGCCGGTGAAGGTATTTCAATGACAGTGAACCTAGTTGAAGAATTAGGTTCCGATGAATTCCTATACGGCACCATTGATGATGATGGCGGTAAGGACATCACAGTTCGAGTCGGGTCGGATTCAAATATTCGCCGTGGTGACAAGATCAAGGTAAAGCCAACTTCTATGCATTTCTTTGATGCTACGGAAGATGGGCCAAGGTTGAATTAATTAACTACAACCAATAATTAAGCCGGAGTCAGATTAATTGACTCCGGCTTAATTATTTTTGATCAAGTCGTGCGGTTGTGCCGCGAACAATCAATTGGGTTGGCATAACGACCGCTTTTGGCTCAGTTCGAGCATTTTTAACTTGGTCCAAAATTACCCAAGTTGCTGTCTCCCCCATCACCTGCACTGGTTGTGAAACTGTCGTGAGATTCAGATACTTCGCCAAGTCATGATCATCAAATCCAACTATGGAGATATCTTGTGGCGTGCGCAGACCATGACGTTCAATTGCACTAATAGCACCAAAGGCCATTTCATCTGATTCACAAAACACAGCCGTTGGTGGTTGCGGTTTAGCTAATAATTCATCCATTGCTCGCTCACCACTTTCAATGGTAAACGAGCCAAACGCTTCGAGTGCTGGATCAAATTCCAACCCGGCTTCATGATGAGCCGCTAAAAACCCAGTGCGACGATCTCGTGGGGCTGAAAAAGACATCGGCTGCAATGGTGATTCTGCAATCAAACCAATTCGTCGATGTCCCATATTGATCAAGTGGCCAGTTGCAGCTTTAGCTCCGCCCACATCATCGATTCGAACACTGGCGCAACCGGCAACCTCTGCGCCAATTAGAGCCACCGGAATTTTTACCTGCTGCAAAAATTCAATTTCATCTTGACTTGGAGGCAGTGCACAAACCAACAACGCATCGACTCGCTCCTTAACGAGTTTTTGGTGAAATATTCGTTCTCGTTCATCCAGTCGATCCAGCGAATAAACCAACATGTCAAAACCGGCGGAACGACTTACCCGCTCAATTCCAGATAGCAAATTAGCGAAATACCATCGATCCAAGAATGGTGCGATCACGCCAATGGTTGAGGTTTTTCCCGATGCTAGCCGGGAAGCTGATGGCGAGATTACATAATCTAATTCTCGAGCTGCTTGTTCAACACGGTATTTTGTTTCAGGAGTTACGCTGGCTAAGCCGCGTAGCGCGCGAGATACAGTTGCGGTGCTAACTCCAGCTCGCTTTGCGACTTCCTCAATGGTCGATTTCACGCTTAAAACTTAGCAAGCAAATGTAAGAATTGGCAAACGCTTGCAGAAATCAAATGACTATTCCACCCGGATCGTGGGCAGATCTGGCGCCGAGACATCATAAGTTTTGGCCTTTCGCTGCAGCAAGATATTGAGTACTTCAGCTTTGCGCGAGCCACGTTCAGCACTTCCCCAGATGATGGTGACATCGGATGTAAGAATGAAACGGATGTTTGAGCTAGTTGCTGCGGTGACCTTGCTGATTCGATCAGTCAGTTTTTCGGGCAAATCAAAGTACGCAACAGTCGCGGCGGCAAGTAATTTATCCGAATTAGCTGCGAATTCAGGTAGCAATTGGCTTGGTTGAGAAACTTGGGGCAGATATTTCTCGCCGGTTCTGTCTAGATACCAGATTTCATCCTGAAACTTTAACCACCCAATCGGTTCTCGTAAATCTGCAGTTATCACGATTCGATCAGGCCACCGTCGAGTTACCGTTGCAGATCGGACTTGTGGCAAATTGGTAATGCGCGCTGCAGCAGCAGTCAAATTCAGATCAGATATCCGCTCACCGATCTCAATAGCTGCCACATTTTCAATTGGTCTGATCAGCGTCTTATCGGAAACCTGTATTTCAATGCTTACAACTTCCGCATCAGAAGTTCTCTGCACTGTCCACGTTATGCTTGCTGCTATCGCGGCAATGAGAAATAACGTTACGAACCAAATTTTCGCTTTACTGCGCTTGCCAGCTTTAGTCATGGAATTTTTGCTCAAGTCCCTTAACTATTTCAGGCGCCAGCATTGCCATGTCACCTGCGCCCAAAGTTAAAACTGTGTCGCCGGGCTCAGCCCAGTTGGCAATAACTTCAATGACCTTCAAAAATGATGGTTCAAAAATCACATGTGACTCGGGTAAATCAATTGCTGCCGCAACAGCAGCCCCACCCGCGCCTGGAATTGCCGACTCACCTGGCGCATAAGTTTCCATCACGGCAACTCGATCAGCCAATTTCAACGCAGCCGCAAATTCAGCCAAAAAGGCATTTACTCGATAATACCTAAAGGGCTGGAAGACCACAATTACTTTTCCAGTTCCAACAACTTTCCGCGCAGCTTCTAACGTTGCCGTCACCTCAGTTGGATGATGGGCGTAGTCATCAAAAACTGAAATGTTGTTTATTTTTCCGCGTAACTCAAACCTTCGCCTGGTGCCAGTAAATGATGACAACCCAGAAATAAGTTTAGAAGGTTCAAGGTTGAGTAAAATGCCAACTCCAACAGCTGCGGTGGCATTCAATAAATTGTGCTTGCCCGGAACTTGCAATTCCAAGGTTCCAATTTCATTACCATCAAGAATTAGTCTTGATTTCCATCGACCAGACTCAACCTCTGGTGTTACTAAGTTAAGTCTTGCCTGAGGATTAAAACCATAACTGAGTACGGTGATTCCAGCTGTCTCTAACGTGGCAGCAACTGAGGCGGCTCCTGGATCATCAGTGCAGACAACTATTCCAGTAGTGCAATTCTTGCCAAACTCAATAAACGCCGCTTCAATCTCATCGAGTGAACTCCACCTATCTAAATGATCTGCTTCGACATTTGTAATAACTCCTACTTTTGGCTTCAACCATAAAAATGTCCCATCGCTCTCATCGGCCTCAACTAAAAACAGGTCGCTATCACCTGAGTGCCCGTTGCTGCCGGTCTCATTTAACTCACTGCCAATAATGAATGATGGATCTAATCCAAGCGATTGCAACGCTACGGTGGTCATTGAAGTTGTTGTAGTTTTGCCATGCGTTCCAGCTACTGCAATTACATTATCTGAAGCAACTATCTGCTGCAATGCTGCTGCTCGCGAGATAACCGGGATGCCGTGCGCTATTGCGGTTTCAATTTCAATATTTTTTTTTGGAATAGCAGTAGATGCAATAATCAATTTCTTTCCAAGCACATTCTCTGCGCTGTGTCCGACATAAGTTGTGACTCCCAATTGTGCCAGTGCGAGCATTCGCTTTGAATCTTTTGCGTCGCTGCCAGAAACTTGATAACCCCGGCCCAGCAGTACTCGAGCTATAGCAGACATGCCCGCGCCACCAATTCCAATTATATGAATTCCCTGATGAGGCAATTTCGTCATCGCATCACCTGTTGTAGCTCAGCAACTATCAAGGGGGCGGCGTTAGGTCTTGCAATGGATTTTGAGATTCGTTTCATTTCAGCAAGTTTGACGTTATCTGCAATTAAAGTTTCAATCATTAAGCGGAGTTTGGTCGCAGTACAATCTTGATTTCGTAACATCACTGCAGCACCTGATGCCACTAATTCGGCAGCATTGAATTCTTGTTCACCATTACCAACTGGATAGGGAACCAATATGGCTGGCATGCCAGCTGCCGCCAACTCTGCTACTGTCAACGCGCCCGACCTTGTGACTGCCAAATCCGCTGCAGCATAAGCAAGATCCATTCGATCACAATAGCCAAGCACGATATATTTCCCAGGACCAGCAACGCTTATTCCTTGGTACTTGGCTAAATTTAACTCACCAACAATATGCAGAACATGAATACCTTGCTCGGACAACTTAGGTGCGATCTCAACAATTGCTTGGTTAATTCGCTCCGCGCCTTGCGAGCCACCAAAAACTAAAACCGTTGATCCAGTTGCTGGCAAAGAAAAGTGAGATTTCGCCGCATCTTTAGACTCAATAGAATTCAATACAGCAATAGATGACCTTATTGGAGTGCCGAGAAGTTTTGCATTTGGCAAACTGCCTTTAAAACTCTCAATCACTAGGGCAGCATGCTTTGCCGCTCGTTTATTACTAACCCCGGCGCGGGCATTTGATTCGTGGATAACTATTGAAATCCCCAGAATTCTTGCCGCGATGTAGCTTGGCGCTGCTACGTAGCCGCCAAAGCCCATTACAAAATCAGGCTTGATTTTTCGGAATAACTTAAACATTTGAGCCAAAATAATTAGCAACCGAATTGGATATGTCAGCAATTGAAAATTAAGCGTTCGGGGTAATCCAATAATGTTGAATTGATGTAATTGGTAGCCACGTGCTGGTACTAACCGCCCCTCTAAGCCACGGTAGCCACCAACAAAATGGATATCAGATTTGCTGCTCAATCCCTGCTTTTCAAGCTCGGCTGCGATTGCTAGCGCAGGTTCAATATGTCCGGCAGTTCCACCACCTGCTAGAACTACGCGCATAGTTATTTCTTCACTGCACTTTCAACTGGTGTTGAAGTTGAGATCTCCTGCCGAGCAAAGGCCAGCAACAGACCGATCACTGCCAAAGTTGGGATCAAGGCAGACCCTCCGGTTGAAACCAACGGTAATGGCACTCCCATGATTGGTAGCAAACCCAGCACGGCACCAATATTTATCATTGCCTGGCCGCCAATCCAACCAACTGATCCAGCGCAGGCGTATCGAACAAAATCTGATTCAGTATGCCGACCCAAAGAAATAATGGATACACAAAGCAGGGTAAAAAACACCAATATTGATAGTGCGCCAAACAATCCCAGCTCTTCGCCAATAACTGCAAAAATGAAATCAGTATGAGCTTCCGGCAGCGTTCCCCACTTCTCTCTGCTCGCTCCTAGGCCCTGGCCGAAAAATCCACCAGATGCTAGTGCGAACTTTGCGTGCATCGCTTGAAAGCCAACGCCTTCTGGATCTGCTTCTGGATTTAACCAAGCAGTAATTCTTTCAAATCGATAAGGGCGTAAATAGGAAAGTAACCCAACTAGACCTATTCCAAGTAAGCCAGCAAAACCAAAATAACGCATCGGTGCATTTGCGACAAACAGCATTACCCCTACTGCAATGGCAATAATTACTGCATTGCCCAGATCGCCCGCAACAACGATCAGCGCAATCACTGCGGTGGTAGCGATAACAACTGGCGCAACATACTTTGAAGCATCACCAATTAAGTGTTTTCGATTTGCTAATTGGTGCGCCCCAAAAATAATCAGGGCAAATTTTGCAAACTCACTTGGTTGTAATCGAATTCCAAATCCAAAATCTAGCCAGTTAGTCTGACCGCCAACTGTTGAGCCAAGTCCCGGAATAAAAACCAACAGCAATAACAGCAGTACACCTGCCATGAGCAACGGTGCGAGGCGCCGAATCACCGCAACATCTACTTTGGCTATCGCAACTAACGCAATAGCACCCAACATGGCGTAGAAAGCTTGTCGCAGGAAAATAGTAAATTCGCTGCCATAAACTAATTTTGATTCATAAAAGGAAGAACTAAGAACCATGATTAATCCGATAAACAGCAGCAGCATGGCGCTGCCTCGGATTAGTTGAAAAGAGGCCTGTGCAGGCGCCAGTCGATGCTTTGACTGGGCAGGCACGGGGGAAGCGTGCTTTTCCATGGTCATAGTCTCTACTGGAATTGCTGCCAGTAAGGGCAGCATGCGCTGCGTGTCGCTGGCGGTTCGTGAGAAGATGCGCTTATGACTACTACCTCACTCCCGATTACTGCCCCTGTCTCCGATAAGGCTCGTGCTGAAGCGGTGCTCAAAACCGTGCCCCACCAGTCGCTGTTAGCTGGTAGATGGAGCGCAACCAGTGGTGAACCTATTGCGGTTACTGACCCGGCCAATGGCGAAGTACTACTTACGGTAGGTAACGCCACCGGAAATGACCTGCTGGCTGTGCTTGATGAAATGCACTTGGCGCAACAGAAGTGGGCCAAAGTGCCACCTCGGGATCGAGCTGAAATTTTACGCCGATCGTTTGATCTAATGGTCGAACGAGCTGACGACATCGCTTTGTTGATGACACTAGAGAGCGGCAAAACATTAATTGAAGCAAGAAATGAAGTTATTTATGCTGCTGAATTTCTACGCTGGTTCTCGGAAGAGACAGTAAGGATTGGTGGCGAACTTCGCACAGCACCATCGGGCGTTCATCGCATCTTGACAGTTAAGCAACCAATTGGCATTGCATACCTGATCACACCATGGAATTTCCCAGCCGCAATGATGACTCGAAAGATCGGTCCAGCATTAGCTGCTGGTAATGCAGTTGTGGTTAAGCCAGCCACCGAAACTCCGCTCACTGCGTTCGCGATTGCGCAGGTATTTTTAGATGCTGGTGTTGAGCCAGGGGTGCTAACAGTTCTTACTACTCGTAATCCAAATGAAATTACCGATGCTGCTTTCTCTCATCCAGAGGTAAGAAAGCTTTCCTTCACAGGTTCAACTCCGATCGGAAGAATGTTGCTGGAGAAAGCAGCAGGTCGAATACTGCGCTCTTCAATGGAACTAGGTGGTAACGGTCCATTTATCGTGATGGAAGATGCTGATCTTGATAAGGCAATTGAAGGTGCCATGATCGCCAAGATGCGAAATTGTGGTCAAGCATGCACCGCCGCGAATCGTTTCATTGTTCACTCTAAAGTTCATGATGAATTCGTATCGCGATTAAGTGATGAGATGGCAAAGTTGCAGCCAGGGCATGGCACAGATCCAAAAACCACGTTAGCTCCATTGGTATCTCGCAAAGCACACGATCGCGTTGCGCAATTAGTGTTAGATGCCCTTAAGCGTGGCGGAAAAGCGGCACTTGGTGCAATTGGCACTGAAGGTCCCGGTGCATTCTATGCAGCAACAGTGCTAGGAGATGTGCCAAAAGATTCACCACTATTAGGCGAAGAAATTTTTGGTCCAGTTGCGGCAGTTACTCGCATTGAAACTGAAGCCGAAGCGATCACGTTCGCAAATGACACCGAGTTTGGACTGGTTGGTTATGTGTTCACCGAGAATTTAAGTCGTGGTTTACGCATGGCTGAGCAGATTGAAACTGGCATGGTTGGCATAAATCGTGGCTTAGTGAGCGATCCCGCTGCGCCATTTGGTGGCGTTAAACAATCAGGCTTAGGTCGTGAAGGCGGCTTTGAAGGTATTGAAGAGTTCTTAGAGACTAAATACATCTCAGTACCAAACTGGAATTAAGTTAACGCTAAGACATTTGCGGCAAACAGGTCGCCTCGGTGGGAATAATTCTTAAACATATCCCATGAAGCGCACCCTGGCGCTAATAGCACCGTATCGCCAGCAGACGCATATCTTGCTGCGGCAACCACAACCTGTTTCATGGCAGTATCTGGCGTTAAATCATCAATTACTTCAATCGGAAGTTCTGGTGCTGCCTGACGCAACAGGTTAAATAATTCAGCACGATCTTTGCCCAACAAGATTGCAGCTTTCATATTGGCAGCAGTTGCTTTAACTAAGTCCATCAAGTTTTGGCCCTTGGCATCACCGCCGCCAATCCAAACCACATTTTCATAGGTCATGATGGACTGCACGGCAGCATGGGCATTTGTGGCTTTGGAATCATCTACATATTTAACGCCATTCACTTCAGCAACAAATTCAATTCGATGTTTAGCTGGTTGAAATGATCGCAATCCAGCGCTGACTGCGCTTGCTGGCACTCCAAAGGCTCGAGTAAGCGCTGCAGCTGCCAGCGCATTGCTCAAATTATGAGGTGCAAACGGATGCACATCAAGCACAGACGCTAACTCCTGGGCTGAAGTGGCTCGCTCTGCCAGAAATGCTCGATCAACAATCAGATCCTCCACTACCCCAACCATTGATCTGGCTGGAATTTTGCGAGTGAAACCAATTGCTCGACACCCTTCAACTACATCAGCATCAGCAACCATCTGCATCGTGACGGGATCTTCATCGTTATAGATTGCTGCTACAACTGTGTTGTTATATGTTCTAGCTTTCATACCACGATATTCCGTCATCGTGCCAAAATGATCTAGATGATCTGGTGCCAGATTCAACACAACTGACGCTAACGGTGAAATTGTTGATACGAAAGGCAATTGCTGAACGCCAACTTCAACGACAAAAACATCATAGGACTCGCCATCGGTCACGGCGTCAATTGCGGGGTGGCCAATATTTCCGATGGCTTTTGAGTTTAAACCCGCTGCAACCAAAATTGAATTTGCCATTAAAGTTGTTGTTGTCTTTCCATTGGTGCCAGAGATCAACAGCCACGGCACGGCAGGATCACGCAATCGCCAAGCTAATTCCAATTCTCCCCAAATCGGGATCTGGTTTGTTTGATAATGCTGCAGCCATGGATGACTTGGTGGCAACCCAGGCGAGGTGATAACCAAATCAACTTCAGGTAGTTCGGTTGCGCCCAGAACCACTTGTGCGCCCAGTGTTTCTAATATTTGAGCCCGTCGCTGCGAATCTGCAGAAGTTGTCTCATCTAGCGCAATAACGGTAGCGCCGTACCGTAATAACGCATCCGCGCAGGCAAAACCAGCTACACCGATTCCTAACACTGCAATTTTCCAGCCAGTTAAGTTTGCTTGCCTAGAAATAAGATTAAGATCTTTCACCGCGCTACCCATTCGGCATAAAACACGGCCATACCAGCGCCAACAAATAATCCTTGCAGGATCCAAAATCGCACCACAATTTGTTGTTCTGGCCAGCCCTTTAATTCAAAATGATGATGTACTGGTGACATAAGAAATATCCGCTTTTTTCTGATTTTGAACGAAATACGTTGCAGCACTACTGAACCTGTGGTCATGACAAATAATCCACCAAGCAATATCAGCAGTAATTGGGTATTAGTGAAAATTGCTAGCGCAACTATTCCGCCTCCAATTGCAAATGAACCGGTGTCGCCCATAATGATTGCTGCTGGAGATGTGTTAAACCATAAGAATCCAAATACTGCGGCCGCAAATGCTGCCGCAATTATCGCCAAATCAAGCGGATCACGAACTTCGTAGCACTTTATGTAATCATCTTTTGCACAACTTTGGCCGAACTGCCAAAATCCCATTAACGCATACGCGGCAAACGTTACAAATGCAGCACCAGAAGCTAATCCATCTAGTCCATCAGTGATATTGACTGCATTTGTAGTTGCAGTGATCATGAACCAGATGAACAAAATCATGACAATTGCTGGCAAGACTAAATTTGTTTCACGGACAATTGAAATTGCTAGCGATGCCGGTGCTACGCCACGTTCATCAGCGAATTGCAGGGCAAGATATCCAAAACTAATGCCGATAATTGCTTGAAAAATTAATTTTGTACGCGGCGCGATGCCAGCACTGTGTTGTTTGAAAACTTTTTTGTAGTCATCTATAAAACCAACCGCTGCTAATGCCAGCATCAAATAAATTACAAGTAATCCAGATGCTGACGGTGGCGTCCAAAACACTAAATGAGATCCGGTATAGCCGACAAGCACAGCGAATATCATCACCAGCCCGCCCATGCTGGGGGTGCCTCTTTTATGTTCATGGTCAGGGTAAATGGCACCATCGGAAGATTGCTTTATTGCTTGTGCCAAGCCACGTGCCCGAAGAAACTTGATCAGTGCTGGAGTTGATACCAAACTAGTTAAGAGCGAAAGCACCGCTGCTAATACAATCAGTCGCACGGCCTAACTCTCCTTAGATTTTAAGTATTCCCGCACCGATGCGGCTAACGTGTCAAATCCTGCTGCACGCGAGGCCTTAAACAACACAAGATCTCCCTTTTTCACTTCGTGTCGAAGCAGTTCAAGCGCGGATTCCCGATCGGGCACCGCAACGCTACGTTGCGTGGCTGAATTTTTTGCCGTCGCCCCGGCCACTATCTCCGCCCCCCAGTCGCCGATTCCAATCAGTAAATCAGCTGTTGTAGCTGCAGCGCCTACTTGTTGATGAAGTTCTATAGCTGCCTCACCAAGTTCAGCCATCTCCCCTAGCACTGCAATTCTTCTGCCATTGCAGGAAATCTGACTCAGGGTTACCAGAGCGGCGATTACGCTTTCTGGATTTGCGTTATAGGTATCATCGATCAGCGTAACTTCGGCAATTTTTTCCGTAGCCATTCGTAATGCGCTTCGAGGAGTTGCAGCAGCGAGCGCAATTTCAATATCTGTCAAACTAACATTTGCAGCTAGCGCCATGCCTACTGCAATCGCCGCATTTTGTGCCTGATGTTTTCCAATTAAGTTCATTCGGGTGCTAATTTCACCAACTGAGGTTTTAAGCACAAAGCTTGGCCGACCTGCTGCATCTATCGTCAAATTCGAAATTTGAATATCTGCCGATTTATCATAACCGGCATACCAAACCTTGCCTGATGTTCTTTTTGCAATGATTCGAGATTCTGGCTGGTCTGCGTTTAGCACTGCCACACCATCGGTATTCAATAATTCAACAATCTCGCCTTTAGTGTGCATTATTGCTTCGCGTGAACCAAATTCACCTAAATGCGCCGAGCCGATCAAAGTGATGCCAACAATATTGGGGCGGGCAATTTCGCACAGTTCCCGGATATTTCCTTTATGTCTTGCTCCCATTTCCAAAACTACCGCTGCCAAGCTGCGATTAGCTCCGATCAACGTGCTTGGCATGCCCAATTCATTATTTCTTGATCCGGTTGGAGCCAGTACTGGGCCAAGCGGAGCTAATAAATCAAGTAGCAAATCTTTGGTGGTGGTTTTTCCACTCGAGCCAGTGAGTGCCAAGATTGGACAATTCAATTTATCTCGATTTGCTTTTGCTAACTTTACTAACGCGGCAAGCACGTCAGGGACCAAAATCGCTGGTGCCGAAACCTTCTCGCTAACTAGTGCGGCGATCGCACCATTGGCTACAGCCTGATCAACGAAGTCATGGCCATTGTTTTGAGTGCCTCGAAATGCGGCAAACAAACTTCCAGATCCAACCTCCCTAGAGTCATAAACGGCTGAGGTAATAATCTGGGACAAATCAGTTAAGTTTGAAGCAACACCTTGGGTGATCTCTAGCGCCTCACCGAGAGTTAACTCACTCATTAGGCACCCGCTTTGAAATGGCCAACTCAACTTCAGCGAAATCATCAAACGGATAAATTTCATTGCCAATCTGCTGACCTGGTTCGTGCCCTTTCCCCAAGACTGCTACTAAATCATTACTTGAAGTTACTGCATCCACTGCGAACTTGATCGCTGATCTTCGATCAGCCACTTCTTGATAGCTCACGCCAACTGAGTCAAGCCCGGAAATAATTTGAGCGCGAACATGACTTGGATCTTCATTACGTGGGTTATCGTCAGTGACAATTACTAAATCCGCGCCGGCAAGTGATGCGCCCATTGCGGGCCGCTTGCTAGCGTCACGCTCCCCGCCAGCCCCGAGCACCACAATCAATTTTCCAGAGACGCTAGCCCGCAATTCCTGCACCACCGCGGCTATCGCTGCTGGCGAGTGGGCATAATCAACAACAGCACTCACGCCATTTTGCGAAATTGTTTGCATTCTGCCGGGAACTTGTAATTCGGCAAGTCGCTTAAGTTGTGCCGGAGTTATTTCACTTACCTGATCCGCCATCGCTATCGCAATTAATGCATTGGCGATATTAAAGCCGCCGCCAATATTGAGTTCAAATTTCAGTTCAAGTGGATGAATCGTGGCTGAAACCTGCCCTATTCCAACAACTGAGTTTGATGCCCACCATGTTGCATTGCTGGTATTACTAGAGACAGTTGAAACTACTAACCCATTTGCTTCTGCTAAATCTGCAATTGCAATACCAGCTGGCGTATCAGTACAAATGACTGCATATTTACTAAAATTAGTATCAAATAATCTAGCTTTAGCTTGTAAGTATGCATCCATGGTGCCATGAAAATCTAGATGATCTTGCGAAAGATTTGTGAATCCAACAGCTTGGAATTCAAGTCCCGTTACCCGATCTAAAACTAGGGCGTGGCTTGATACTTCCATCACGACTTTCTTTATACCCTCTTGGCGAAGTTTTATTAGAACTCGATACAAATCATCAATTTCCGGTGTAGTTCGGGAAAGCGCCGACCTACCTGAATTTGTTACTACTCCAGTAGTTCCAATAGCTGCAGCCGGTTGTGGCAACATAGTTCGGAGCATGTAACTTGTAGTGGTTTTGCCATTAGTTCCAGTTATGCCCCATAGATGCATATCAGCAATTCGTGGTCCATAAATCAATTTTGCAACATTTGCCAATTCCAACCTAGGATTCTGAACTTCTATTATCGGTACGTTAACTTGGGCAATAGCTGCTCCAGCAGCATCAGTAAATACTGCAATGGCACCGTTCGTTACGGCATTTGCAGCAAACTTAGCACCATGAGTTACCGCACCAGGGAGCGCAAAAAAAATGCTTCCAGCTGTTACGTCTTGAGAATTGTGATAAACGTTTGTGATCTCTGCTTGATCAATAACAGTCACGCCATAATTCTCAGCTAGTTGAGATAGCGTAATTGCGGAACTCATCATCTGCCCCAAGTTGCTGGTATTTTCTCCACTCTGCCACCTTGTGGCATGACTTTCAACTTCTGCAGCGCGAAATTTGTAACTTCTTTAAATACAGGACCAGCAATAACGCCGCCATAGTGGCCATTTCGTGGGTTATCCACGAACACCGCAACCACCACGCTGGGATTGTTTGCCGGCGCCATGCCAATGAATGAGGCGGTGTATCCCATGTAACAGCCCCCGCATGCCTGATCGGATCGCTGTGCGGTACCAGTTTTTCCAGCTACTCGATAGCCACTAATTTGTGCTGATGGCGCAGTGCCATCTGGTCCAACCACACTCTCCAACATTTTCCGTAATGTAGTTGCTGTCTGGTCTGAAACAACTCTGATACCAGTTTTTGCCGGTGCTGGTTCAAATATCCCGTCGGTACCAACGTGACCATCTACCAAGCTCACTGGCATCCGCACACCATTGTTTGCAATGGTTGCATACACCGATGCCATCTGAACTGCATTTACCGCATAACCTTGACCAAATGCCATGGTAGGGAATGTAGTTACCGACCATTTGCTGGGTGTCAATATCGCACCTGATGTCTCACCGGGGAAATTCAATCCAGTTTTCTGGCCTACACCAAACTTAACAAAGTAATCATGCAAAATTTTCGGTTCTGCCAACTGTTCAGCAATCAGAATTGTTCCAATATTTGAACTCTGTGCTAACACTCCGTTCGCAGTTAATTTGAGATGACCATGTGGAGTGTGATCATTAAAAACTTTGGTTGGTCGTGGCAGTCGTGGTGGAACTTTGATTTTTGAAGTTGGTGTAATCACACCTTCCTCTAGCGCTGCAGCAAAAGTCATCAATTTTCCAGTTGAACCTGGTTCAAACATATCTGTTACGGCACGATTCTTACGATCTGAAATTTTAGATACAAGTGGCTGACTTGGATCTACTGTTGGAACAGAAGCAAGTGCTAGTAATCGGCCAGTTGCAGGTTCCAAAACTACAACTGTGCCCCAATCAGCATTAACTTCTTTAACTTTATCTGCAATAGCTTTTTGTGCAACATACTGTAAATCTCGATCGATGCTTAATCGAATCCCAGTACCAGCAACTGCTGCTTCAGTTCTGGAATCAGTTGCTGGAATTTTTCTTCCGGCAGCTCCGCCTTCGAATCGCATCAATCCATCTTTACCAGCGAGCGTAGGCTCCAGTCCTGCCTCTAGCCCAGATAATCCGTGCCCATCGGTGCCAACAAAGCCAATTACATTGCCAGCGAGATCGGAGTAGGGATATACCCGCCTAGTGGTGCGCTCCGAATAAATTCCGGGAAGTTCTAAATTGCTGATTCGATCCCAAGTTTGAGTTGTAACAGCGCGTGCCAAATATACAAATCTTTTCTCGCCTACCAATTTACTTTTTATTTCACTCACATCCTGCTTTAAAACAGGAGCAAGTGCTTTCGCGGTCTTTCCAGGCTCTACCACGCGCAATTGATCAACAGTTATGTTAAATGCTGGCACGGTGGTAGCAAGTGCTACGCCATTTACATCAGTTATGGTGCCTCGCATCGCTGGAACAACAACTTCTCTTAATCGCTTTTCAAGCCCTCGCTCAGCAAGCTCTTCTGCTTGCACACCTTGAATCCGAACTAATTGCCCACTGTAAAGCGCAAAAATTAGAAACAAGACAATTGTGGTAAATCCCATGCGCCCTTTAGATTGACGACGGTGTTTGGACGTTAATGCGTCTTCACTCATCGATTTCTACGTCCGTCCAGTAATTTCTGATCAGATAGACGAAGATAAGTTGGGCGTTCTGGAATTACCATGCCAATTTGCTCCGCTCTGTTGCGAAGCATCTGGGGTGACTCAAGTTGTGCGGTTCGCTCCATTAAATAGGCCCGCTCCGCAATCAGTGCAGTGCGCTGTTGAACCAGCTCTACTTTTTGAAAAGCAGATTTAGCCACTAGCGTTTGTAGAAAAATAACACCAACCATTGAACTTGCAATCAGGGTAAGCACAATGCCAATAAAAGCTGTAGTGGAAATTGATCGACGCGAGACCGCAGTTTGGGTCTTGCCCCCGATCAAAACACCCAAGTGAGGACGTAAAACCGCAACTTTAGTAGTAGTGAAATCAACAAGTGCGCTCATGCCGCATCCTTAATTAGCAACTCTGCGGCTCTTAACTTTGCACTTGCTGCTCTGGGATTGCGCGCTACTTCAGTTTCATCTGGCCGTTCAACGCCTTTGGTCAGTAATCGTAATTTTTCTGGCGCAGCCGCAACTGGTAAATATAGATTTGGCTGCTCCCCGATTGCCTGCTTCAAGGCTTGCTTTACGATTCGATCTTCGAGCGAATGATAAGAAAGAATTGCAATGCGGCCACCAACTTTGAGTAATCGGATTGCAGCTGGAATGGCACGTTCCAAAATCTGAAGTTCATCATTTACTGCAATTCGTAGTGCTTGGAAAGTGCGTTTAGCTGGATGACCGCCGGTGCGTCTAGCTGGCGCAGGAATTACCTGATAAAGCAACTCAACTAACTGATCAGTTGTTTCAAATTTATTTTTTGTTCGTGCTTTAACTATTTCATTAGCAATTCTGGTGGCAAAGCGCTCCTCGCCGTAAACTCGAAGAATTCGGGTGAGTTCTCGAACATCCGCAGTATTGAGTAAATCCGCTGCAGTTATTCCGCTGGTTGTATCCATCCGCATATCTAATGGTGCGGATTTGGCATAAGAGAATCCACGAAACTGTTGATCTAATTGCATGCTAGACACGCCAAGATCAAATAGCACAGCATCCACTTCTCCGATTTCAAGTTTTGCTAACTCAGTTTCGATTTGGTCATATTGCACATTTAGAAATGAGAAGCGATCCGCGACTTTGCTGCCAAATTCGGTAGTTAGATTTTTGTTAGCTAAGTCAATTGCTGATGCATCTCGATCAACACCGATTACTTTTAGTTGCGGAAAGATACGGAAAAATACGGCAGTGTGACCACCAGCTCCTAAGGTGGCATCGATCATGATTGCGTTGTCCTTTGAAACTGCAGGAGAAAGCAACTCAACGATCCGATCCACCATAACTGGGATGTGGTCAGCAGTAACCGTAGTATTCAAATTAGCGGCCTACCGCCAATAACGCTGGCGAGGAATTTGTCACAACAGCTCGGTTACGTTTTAATGACACAATGCTGCGAATACGGAATTTCACCGATTTGGTGGTGACACCAACAACATGATTCATATATCCCCCTAGATTTGAACTTTTTGCTAATTCGATCGATCTACTCAGGTCCCCCTCCGCTGCTACTGCTTTCCGCTACGGGGGAAGACGTATCGGAGTGCAGCGGCGAGAGGCCAAAGCCGATCGATTAAAAAACGCCTGGCACAACCTCCTCGGAAACATCAGCGAACTTAGGTTCAGCATTAGTTAGGTAGTTATTCCAAGTTTTGGAATCCCAAACCTCAATGGTGGTGTCAGCGCCCACAACAACAACTTCTCGATCTAGCCCGGCGTATTCCCGCAAGCTAGTTGGAACATTAATTCGACCTTGTTTGTCCGGAACTTGGTCAAAGGCACTCGAGAAGAAGACGCGGAGGTAACTGCGCACACGGGCGTCGGTTCGAGAAGCTTCTCGAAGGCGATCTGCGTAAGCACTGAACTCCACCATTGGCCAAAGCACTAAAGATCGATCCTGACCTTTGGTCAGTACCACGCCGGCTGCCAGGCCGTCACGGAACTTGGCTGGCAGTACCAGGCGACCTTTGTCGTCCAGCCGAGGTTCGTGGGTGCCAAGAAACATCTCCACACCCTCCCCCCGGATTCGATATTTCCTCGTGGATTATCTCCACTTTCCCCCACTTTACTCCATTTATACCCAAAGTCAACACCCACCACCCACTTTTTTCCATTTCCCCCACCAGCCAAAGCTGGTTTCCCAGTCATTAATTAGTTGGGCAAGGTGAGTTGAATTCGGAATTCCGCCAGTTGCTCTTTTATCTTGAGACATGCTCAGTCCAGCGGATTTCGGCAACCTGACCGATAAGGTCAGATTTCGAGACGAATTACAGGTTGTGACAGCCCCTGCTCCTAAGAAGTTAGCCCCGTTTGGCATCTCATTGCTGGGTGAAATTGAAACTGGACCCCACTTTGCCGATTCACGAATTGTCGTTCTGTACAACCCTGATGGTGATCCAGCGTGGAATGCCACCGCTCGGGTAATTATTTTTATCAAAGCAGATATTGAGGCTGAGCTGGCTGACGATCCGCTGATACTTCAAATCGCCTGGCAGTGGTTACAGGAGTCGCTGGCGAAACATGATGCTGCGGCATTAGAAATTTCTGGCACTGTTACTCGAACGTCGGCCAAAGGATTTGGCGCAATTGATGAAACGAGTCCATCAACAATAGAAATCCGAGCATCGTGGAGTCCAATAGATGTATCACGGCTGGCCAATCACATAATGGCTTGGGGGGAATTAGTTTGCACCGCAGCTGGATTGGATCCTGAAGGGATTACTTCCATCCGATAATTTCTCGATAATTTTGTTCCGGTGCGTGCTTATCCGAAAAAAACTGCTGCTCCTCCCTACGCTAGCGTTGTGTCTGACGAAACTGAACTAACACCTGCAATAAGAGCGGTGCCGGTCAATTCAGTTTTATCACTCATCAATGATGCTTCTGCGCTAGACCATGCCATTGAATTGCTGGCAAAAGGTAGTGGCAGCATCGCTATTGATGCCGAGCGTGCTTCTGGATATCGCTATTTTCAGCGGGCCTATCTAATTCAGCTTTACCGAACCGGTGCGCCTATAGTGCTAATCGACCCAATCAATTTAGATCTCGCTGCGCTGCAATCATTTTTGAATAGCACGCCGTGGATTCTGCATGCTGCAACTCAAGACTTACCTTGCCTAAACGAATTGGGGCTTTATCCGCCAGAACTGTTTGATACCGAATTAGCCGCAAAACTGGTTGGTTTACCGCGAGTTGGATTGGCAGCGTTAACTGAGAGTCTACTTGAAGTGTCACTAGCAAAAGAGCATTCTGCGGTTAATTGGTCGATTCGACCATTACAGCAAGATTGGCTTAATTATGCAGCGCTGGACGTTGAGCTGTTGCCAGAACTAAAAGTAAAACTTGAAGAATTATTGACTTCCCAAGATCGCGTCACTTGGGCGCAGCAAGAATTTGAAAAATTGAAAAACTTCAAACCAAATCCCAGCCGGACTGACCAATGGCGGCGAACCTCAGGTATGCATGAATTGCCCAGCCGACGACAAAAAGCAGTAGTGCGAGAGCTATGGACTAAGCGTGACAACATAGCTCAACAACTTGATATCTCCCCTGGACGACTCATTAATGACCGAGTTTTAGTTGCACTTGCTAAAGTAGCTAATCAGCCAATATCAGTAGAGCAATTAAAGAAGATGCTGCGTGGCGCAGCGCTTGATTATCTGACTGAATGGTCAGCCGCGATTGTTTCTGCACAGCAACTTGCGGAGAGCGATTTACCAAAATCAACTAAACGGGAAGACAGCATTCCAAATCCAAAATCCTGGGAAGAGCTCAAACCTAATGCTTTTGTTCGGTGGAGTAAGTATCGAGCTGCCGCCAATGATTTAGCAGGCGATCTAGGGATAGCTCCTGAAGTTTTAGTTTCACCTGACGCATTACGTCGATTTTGCTGGGATGACAACGCACCAATAAGTGAAACGGAAATTAAAAATCAGTTGATTGAATTAGGGGTAAGAGAATGGGCAGCAAAACAGCTTGCAGTGCAATTTGCTGCAGCTAATCTCGAATCTTCTCAATAATTTTGGCAAAAACCTTGAGCACAACAAAAACCATGATGTAGACGGCGGCCGCCGAAGTCATTGCCTCAGTGGCAGAAAGCTGGTCTGGATCGTCGCTGCCCCAGCCGTATGTGAGCAAAAAAGCAAATGCCGCCAGCGCTAGCCCGGCATATGAAATCGATCGATTCGACATAGCTCCCCTAACTCAGTAAGGCTCAAGTTTATTGCATATGCTTACATTAATTGGGGATTGGAGAAGAATGCTGGGGTCGATCGGGCTAGTTGGTTCAGGTGAATATTTGCCAATCATGGAACCATTTGAATCCGATTTAGTCCAAGCTGGCTTAGATCGCGGCAAAAACCCAAAGTATGTGCAGTTAGCTACAGCAGCCGGTAATGAAAATTACAACAGTTTGCAACATTGGCGTGAATTAGGAAAGCAGCAAGCAGATCGAATCGGCGTAGAAGCTGTTTTTATTCCAGCGTTTAATCGGGATGACGCTCATAAAAAGGAGTTTCTTGATCTAATAGATGATGCAGCGTTAATTTATTTTTCGGGTGGAGATCCGATTCATTTAGCTAACTCACTCATTAACACACCCCTGATAAATCGAATTCATGCTAATTGGGCAGCTGGCAGCTCAGTTGCCGGCTGCAGCGCTGGCGCCATGGCCTTAGCCGCTGAGGTTGCTAATCCATTCAAGCTAACCTCTGCTGCCACCGCAGGATTGGGATTTGTACCAAACTTAAAAATCCTGCCACATTATGATCGATACTTTGGCTGGATACCAACATCCATGGCAAAATTTATTGGGAAAGCCGGCGCCGGAATTCTTCCTATTGGGATAGATGAAAATACTGCGATCGTCTCAACATCAAATTTAGATAACTGGGAAATATGGGGCCTTGGCAAAGTTCAATTACTCAATAAATCGGATCGAACTTTCACTGCTGGCGACAAACTAGTGCTTAGCCAGGAATTGACTAAGCACTAGTTCTAATCTTATTTTCCAAACAACTTACCAAAAAAGCCGCCACTTTTTGTTGCGGTTGCAACTGATCCAGAACCACATTGGCATCGATCTTTTTTAGCAACTCCAGCTAAGGCTTGTTCGATGTGATTTCCACAGCCAGACCAGGTTGGCTTCTTGCAGGTTCTGCAAGTAACTCTCGAGCACATATATTTCCTTATCTATTTAGTTGGTTGTTAATGGGAAGCCAGAATTTGACCAGTCGATAGTGCCGCCATTCATGTTATAAAGTTTGGAAAAACCGGCTTCAGCCATGACTTTGGTAGCGTTACCTGATCGATTACCGCTGCGGCAATAAACCGCATATGTTTTTGTTTTATCAAGCATTTCAATCTCTGCCGCAAAGTTTCCACTCTCAGCGTCAACATTTATGGCATTTTGGATATGACCGCTGGCAAATTCGGCTGGGGTGCGAACGTCAAGGATTACCACATCCTCAGTAGCAAGCACATTAGCGAATTCCGCCACATTCAAGTTTGTAACTGCAGCATTATTCCCTCCAGAGCACGCACTCAGACTGATCAGCAGTGCTGCGGCTAACGCAATAATCTTTCGCATTTATTAACCTTTCTTAAGCTAAACTCAAAAATAATTTTTGCAGCTGTGCCGAAACTTCATCAGAGTTTCTTCTATCCTCAATTAAGCACTCCTTGAGGCTTGATGAAATAAGCGTGAAGGCAGCTGAGTTAATTGCTTTACTTACCGCAGCAATTTGGGTAATGATCGCCTCGCAATCTTTTCCTTCTTCAATCATGCGCGCAACAGCACCTAACTGTCCATGGGCTCGATTAATTCGAGTCACAATGTCTTTTACTTGAGCTTGATCACTTAGCACATGTTTAGGTTGCGCTACCTTTACTTTTGGCATCACTGCTCTCCTTGCTCTGCGCTCGCTTGCTCGGCGGCGATCTCACTTCGTATCTCATCCATATTCAATGCCTTTACGCCGTCAATCAGATTTTTTAATGCTGCCGCAGGCAATGCACCTGGCTGCGCAAAGACCAATATGCCATCGCGAAACGCCATTAAGGTTGGAATTGAGGTAATGCTGGCAGCGGCCGCTATACCACGCTCAGCTTCCGTGTCTACTTTGCCAAAGGTGATATCTGGATGATCCTCAGACGCCGCTTCGAAAATTGGACCAAACATTCGACACGGTCCGCACCACTCAGCCCAAAAATCAACTAAGGTAATTCCGTCTTTGGATATTTCTGCTTCAAAATTAGCAGCGGTTAACTCAATTGTTGCCATTTTCACTCCCTTTATTTGAAACTAAATCGTTTGATTTTGCCGCGGGAATCGTGCAGGTGGTTAGATTTTCTAGTCTTACCTTTAAGGCATATCCCAGGAATAAAATTCCAACAACTGCCAATACTGGTTGTACTGGCGCGAAATAATTCATCGCACCTGAAGTACCTAGCGCGATCAACACTAATTTGTTACAAACCGGGCAACCCACCGCAAGAAAACTCAAAATTCCACCTGCACTGCCAAGTCGCAATGGTCGTTCGACGTCAGATATTGCATCAGTTTGCAAATAACTAGCTATCAAAATGCCCGCAAGAACAGAAGTAATAATTAACGCCGGCCAAGACCAACCTGTCACTTCAACCGCCCGACCAAAGATTGGGTTCGCAATCATTGCGGTAGGTATTGCAATCAGAAGCAGCGTCCCAAGCGCAGCTGCCGCGGCAGTTAGCCAAGAACGACCTGACCACTGGTTAAGTGTTGCGAACCACACGATTGCCACCTTTCGGAATTAACCCAAGACTAGCATATACCCCCTAGGGTATGCTAGTCTGGCGCAGCGAAAGGAAGAAAAATGTCTTTAACCATATTAAATATTGATACCCCAACGCTTGGCGATCGCGGTTACATTGCGCATGATGGCAAGACAGCTCTCGTAGTTGATCCGCAGCGAGATATTGATCGCATTGAACAGGTGCTGGCAGCTAACAATCTTGAGTTGGGTGCAGTAGTTGAAACCCACATGCACAATGACTATGTCAGCGGTGGTTTGGTGCTAGCACGAAACTACCAAGCCGATTACATAACAAGTGCTGATGATCCAGTCTCATTTGATCGTATTTCGGCAACCGACCTAGCGGAATTTTCAGTCGGAAACTTTGGAATTAAAGCAGTTCACACGCCAGGCCATACCTTTACCCATTTGTCTTACATCCTGGTTGATGAATCTGGAAAATCTGTTGGCATCTTTACTGGTGGATCACTACTTCATGGTTCAACTGGTAGACCTGACCTGTTAGGTCCAGACCATGCCGAAAAATTAGCAGCATTACAGCACGGTTCAGCTCACCGAATTGTCGACTTACTTGAAGATGCAACACCGATATATCCCACCCATGGATTTGGCTCATTCTGTGCTGCCACTTCAACTTCTGGTACATCCTCAACAATTGCAGATGAAAAGCGATTCAATCCAGCGCTGCAAATGGCGCAGGAGAGATTCGTCCGCGAAACTCTTGCCGGTCTGGATGCCTTCCCTGCTTATTACAAACATATGGGGCCAGCAAATCATGCAGGTCCTGGTTCAATCGACCTATCCACTCTTCCTCGATTAAGCACCGAAGAACTAATTAAAGTAATAACTGAAAATAACTGGGTAGTTGATATTCGCGATAAAGATTCTTGGGCAGCAGCGCATCTTCCTGGGACTATGAAT
>CAYXYW010000006.1:0-32379 GCA_964469855.1 uncultured Bifidobacterium sp. | reverse complement strand
GCGGTGGCCTGTTGATGCGTCAGGTGCACCACTGGGGTGCGCTGCTATTTGTTGCCGCTATCACAGTTCACTTGCTTCGGGTTTTCTTCACTGGCGCATTCCGCAAACCACGGGAACTTAACTGGGTTATTGGTGTTGGGTTGCTAGTGCTAGCAATTTTTGAGGGATTTGCTGGTTATTCACTACCTGATGATCTATTGAGTGGAACTGGTCTTCGTATTGCTTCTGGTATTGCGTTAGCAATTCCAGTTATTGGAACTTACGTTTCATTTTTAATCTTCGGTGGCGAATTCCCCGGTGTTGATTTCATTCCACGGCTTTACACCTTGCATGTGTTGATTATCCCAGGGATCATGCTGGCTTTAATCACTGCTCACTTGATGATGGTTTGGTATCAAAAGCACACGCAGTATCCAGGTCCAGGTAGAACTAACAACAACGTAGTTGGCTATCCGCTGCTACCCGTATACATGGCAAAAGCTGGCGGTTTCTTCTTTATTGTGTTTGGCTTCTTAGTGCTGATATCTGGCTTAGTAACTATTAACCCAATTTGGAAGTACGGCCCGTACATGCCAGATCAAGTGACAGCAGGCTCGCAGCCAGATTGGTACATCGGCTGGCTCGATGGCGGTACGCGCATCATGCCAAATTGGGAAATCACTGTGCCAGGGTTATTTACCCTCTCCCCTAACATCTTGATTCCAGCTGTTGTATTGCCAGGCATAATGTTCACGTTGCTCGCGCTTTATCCGTGGATTGAGCAATGGATTACTGGCGACAAGCGCCATCATCACATCTTGGAGCGACCACGCAATAATCCAAATCGAACCGCACTTGGCGTGATGTCCTTAACTTTCTATGGCTTCTTATGGATTTCAGGTGGTAATGACATCATCGCGCAGATGCTGAGTTTGTCGATTAATGACATGACCCGTGTGATTCGAGTGCTGATCATAATTGTGCCGCCAATCGCATTTGTTATCACCAAGCGAATCTGTCTATCACTACAGCACAAAGATCGGGAACGACTGCTCCATGGCGATCCAACTGGTCGATTGCTGCGACTGCCAAGCGGAGAGTTCATTGAAGTCCATGAACCGTTATCAGACGAGGTTAAAGCGGTGCTGTTGGCACGAACTGAGCTGCCGATGCTGCCACCACCTGCCGAGCGCGACGAAAATGGTGTGAAGACACCGCGTCTTTGGGCAAAGAAGCTACAGCACCGATTGAACCGCTGGTGGTACGTAGATCAGGTTCCAATGCCAACTGCAACTGAGCTCAGCTCAGCAACGGCGCATACCGTGCATGAGTTGGAAGCTGCGGCTGACTTTGGCATTGAGATCACAAAAGATCTGCCAAATCCAACAAAAAGTCACTAATTTGGTCGATTGAGGCGAAAAGTTAGGCTTTTTTAGCCACACTAACGCCATGAGATCTACTCGCACCCAGCGCTCCTGGTACTTCTATGACTTTGCCAACTCTGCGTTCTCAACCACAGTAGTAACAGTCTTTCTTGGACCGTATTTAACTGAATTAGCGCAGAGTCAGGCTGATTCAGCTGGCTTCATCTCGGTGCTTGGTATACCAATGGCGGCGGAGAGCTTGTTTCCATACACCATCTCTATTTCGGTATTGCTGCAAGTTATCACGTTGCCAATTGTTGGTGCCTTAGCTGATCAGGTTAAAAGCAGGACCAATTTGCTAGGGTTTTTTGCGCTGATTGGTTCCGTTGCAACGATGTTGATGTATTTCATTAGCGAATCAACATATCAACTTGGCGCTGCGTTGTTGGTAATTGCTAATGTTTCATTCGGCTCATCAATTGTGGTGTACAACTCATACCTACCCGACATTGCTTCGCCCGATCAACGAGATTCGGTTTCATCAAAAGGCTGGGGTCTGGGATATTTAGGTGGCGGCAGCTTGCTGCTGGCAAACGTTGCGCTGTTCTTATCTGCTGAATCTATTGGATTAACAGAATCTGCTGCGGTGCGAATCTCATTAGTTAGTGCTGGTGGTTGGTGGTTGCTATTTACGTTAGTTTCCCTCAAAGGATTGGTTGGGTTGAACCGAAGCCAAGGTAAAGTTGGCGTGGCTGCGGTGAGAGTTACGTTAGCTGAGCTAGCACAAACTGCTAAAGCAGCTAGAAAATACCCACAAACACTTAAATTCTTAATTGCGTATTTACTTTATAACGACGGCATTCAAACTGTAATTGCGCTAGCTGGCACTTATGCTGCAATTGAGTTATTGCTGCCGCAATCTGATTTGATTGTGGCGATTTTGATTGTGCAGTTTGTGGCGTTAATTGGCGCACTGCTGCTGGGCAAGCTAGCTGCTATTTTTGGTAGTAGAAATGTGCTTTTAATTTCGTTGATTATTTGGACGTTCGCGGTTATCGCGGCTTACTTTGTGCCAGCTGAAGCCGCGCTTAGTTATTACTTGCTGGCAGCATTAATTGGCCTAGTACTAGGAGGTTCGCAAGCGTTATCCCGCTCTATTTTCAGTCAGATGATTCCGCGCGCTCAGGAAGCTCAATATTTTGCCGTCTATGAGATTGCGGAACGCGGCACTTCATGGATTGGCACTTTCCTATTTGGCTTGAGTTTGACTATCACCGGCAGCTACCGCACCTCTATTTTGGCGTTAATAGTTTTCTTCATTGTGGGTGGTTTATTATTTACTAGAGTCAACATTAGGCAAGCAATTGCTGAAGCAGGCAACGAGCAACCGGAGCGAATCTGATGAAGAAATCAATTTCACTGCTAACTGCGCTGCTGCTCATTTTCTTCACAGTTCCAACCCAAGCAAATCCGCGCTACTCGCTCACGATTAGTTATCAGAAAACTAGTTCGGCTAAGCCGATCAGCTGGAAATTAAATTGTCGGCCAGCTAGCGGCACTCATCCGATTGCTAAATTAGCCTGCCAAGAAATCAGGGCAACTAAGTCGCCATTTACTCGACCAGCTGCAGATGAAATTTGCACCAAGATCTATGGTGGCGATGAAAAGGCAACTGTTACCGGTCGATGGGCAGGAAAGCAGATAAAGCGTACTTTTACCAAAACCAACGGCTGTGAAATTGACCGATGGGATCAACTTAGTCAAACCTTGACCGGAAAACCGCGGTCATAACCAAAAAACTCCCGATTTCACTGGTAATTGTCCGGCTCAACGCGTACCTTTGGCTCACTAAAAAATTAAGTGAGCCGCTATGACTGGAAATAATTCTTACCCCCCTACCCTGGTGGCGGTCGAGATGGCTGAAGCTGGAACGCCCAGCCCACGACTATCACCAACGCAAATTTCTGCATTTAGAAAATGTGGGCTGCGCTATTGGTTTTCCTATTTACTTGGTTGGCGTGAACCGCCAACACCTGCGCTTGCTGCCGGCACTATTGTGCATGACACCTTAGAAGGGCTATACAAATTACCGGCGCCAGATCGTAGTTTTGAGAACGCTTGGGCGATTATGGGAAATATCGGTAAAGAATTACTGGTTAAACCAGAATATGAACATCTTGGTCGCGGTGCCAATCGGGATGATGTTCGAAAACGTGCCGACTTAGCACTAACTGGATATTTTGAGTTAGAGCAGCCAACTGAGATTGAAGTCAACATTGCCGATATTGAAACTGATGTGGATGCCGAACTTAGCGGCGTACTATTTCATGGTCGACTGGATCGTCGAACCCGAACGCCAATTGATCGAGTTACTGATTATAAAACTGGAAAGAAACCCAGCGGCGCCCCGCTAGATGATTATGTACAGCAAGTGCTGTTTTATGCCGCTGCGATAAACAGTGGTGCTGATCCTGGTGTTGAGGAAGTTGAATTGCTGTTTTTGCCTGACAAGCAAGCAGTGCGACGACCAGTTTACCCAGCTGCAATTAATCGAGTTACCGAAGTGCTATTACAAACCAGAGCTGAAATTGATGCTGCCGCCCAATCAGGTGAATGGCTCGCGCAGCCATCTCGATTATGCAGTTATTGCCCCTTTAAACCAGTATGCCCAACACAGCAAAAATCAGCACCAATGCCAGGTTCTGCCGCGTCACAAAACCTATTGAGCCAAACTGGGTTACAGCGCAAATCAACTGCCACGGTAACTGACAGCACTGATCCAGATTTTCTGCCGCTGGAAATGAGCGAATGATGATAAATCTGAGCGAACTTCCAAATTGGGAATCACCTTGGCGCAGCACTGGCTCTGCCACGCTGCTTCGAGTTAGCTCTTCCGCGCTAAAACAACTGCCAGGAAGTTGCCAAGTAGAAAAAGTAGCAAAAGCACATGTTGCAATGTATCCCGAAGCGCGAGATTGGGCTACTAGAAAAGATCCACGTGCAGTATTCCTGCTAGGTGCAGTACGTGCCGTGCTGCTGCTGTCTAAAACTCCGGCTGAGTTAGATCATGTTATTTCAGCTGAGCTTGGCGATACCGCAACTGAACCAAGTATCACGGCGGCAAAAATGATGGTGCGCAACGCCTTAAATGCAGTAGAAGATTTTGCGGCTGATGATTTGGCAGAAGATTTAGTAATGACCCCCAGCAATGATTTTGTTTGTATTAGCAACGATCAAAATCGCCGGTTGGAATTGACCAGCTGGGGCGTCTATTATCAAAGTCAAGATAAATCGGTAAGGGAATTACGACTTTTTTGCTATCGAGATGCGGATTTAGCCAGAGATCGAAATCAGCTAATCGCAGCTGTGAATATTCTGCTCAATGGCGCAATCACTGATGGCCCGCTGGCTAGATGGAGCGAACCGCATCAAACTATGCCGACAGATCCACCAAATCGAGTCCGGGTCCGCCAAATTGGCTGTCTTGATGGATCAGCCGCAACGCTGTTTGATGGTGATGCCGCATCAGCGGCAGCATTTGTCGGTGGGATCTCAACAGTGGTGCAAGATTTTCTAACCGATCCCACTTTTACGCCAGGCAACAACTGCGTGGAATGTAAATATCGAATCAGCTGTCCAGAGATTCCTAAACAGCCAGGCTTTTTAGGCTTGCCCACTTCAGGCACCATCTCTAAATCGCTATCGCGCGCCATGTTGAGTGCATACCAGCGCTGCAATTACCAATATTTCTTGACTTACGTGCTTAAACTGCCAAAAAAGGCGTTTGAATCTAATGCTGCCATCGCTCGCGGTAATGCAGTGCACGAATGGATCAGCGCTGCGCATGAACGACAGATTGCCTGCAGCAGCGACGATTTACCCGAGGCTGGCTTGGGTGAAATTGGTACCAAATTAGGTTGGACACAAGACTATTTAACGCAAGCCCGAAATTGGATTTCAAGTCATATTCAAGTCTGCCCATTTCAACATCCAGATACTCATCTAGTAAGTGAACAAACCAAAACAATCTGGGATAACGATGCTGACGTGGTAATCACCACTCGTGCGGATGAACTTGGTAGCCGTGCTGGTCGAGCACTATGGCGCGAAATAAAAACTACTTCCAATCTGCAACAACTCTCAGATGACGAATATTTGATTCTATATCCGCAAGTTGCTTTTGCGGTAGGAATTCAGGCTACAGGTGCCGGCATTGTTGAGTTAGAGATACTCACCCCAGAGTCAGGCAAGATTGTTTCATTTGATGCCGCGGATCCAACTGTGCAATTGGCAGCCACCCGAGCACTTGCAATTAATTTCGACCAGCTCCATCATGATCAGGAATTTGCAGCTTCACCGGGTATCGCGTGCCTAACCTGCCCAGTTAGTGCTTGGTGCGATAAGCGAGTAAGTGAGCCTGCTACCACCGAAGTGCTGGTTGACGGCTTAGCAGTGGATTTATTAACTGGCGAGATCATCAGCAGCAAACCTGTTGCAATTGACGCCTTAACTAAGGCGTTAGCACTGGTAGAGCCAGTTGATGAAAGTGATGATCTACCATTCTGATGTGATTGGAAAAGAAGCAGCAATAAAGCAGTTAGGTAATTTATTCCTACGCGGCGGCGAAGCGGCAATCTCAGAACAATATGCCAAATCTTGGGCAGCAGCGGCAAAGCTCCGGGCAGCGCTGCCCGGTGAATCCATTTCCAACCTATGTGATCGAGCAAGATCTCAGTATGTTGCTCAAGTCGCTGCGGCTGGTGCCGCATCTGGCGCAATCTCAGCCGCGCCATACTTCGGCACCCTAAGCACTATTAGCAGCACTGCAGCAGATTTATATTTCTTTGGTCGATCCAGCATTAATCACGTGCTGTTATTGGCCGCGCTACATGATTTGGAGTTATCTGAGTCGCAATTAAGACGCCTGACCGTACTCAGTTCATTGCTTGATCAGGCAGTTCCACAGTCCAATCTGCTGGAATCAAAATCCTTTGTTGAGAATATGAATCAAAAGTTGGCTGAGCGAGTTGCGATAAAAGTTGGCGCAAAATTGTTGCCGATGCGAGCCGGAGCTGCTTTGCCACTTCTGGCTGGTGCCGCTACGGCAGCAACGCTGAATGCCAGGCTGGCAAACCGAATATCAACGGGTGCGTTAGCAGTTATTAAGCTTCAGGCAATCTAGGTCCGCGATAATACTCAAGCACCCAACCGCCTAAACTGATAAATAACGCAACTGTGCCAAGTAACAGCAACCAAACGGCGTAAATCAAACCTAGTGCGATTACCGCAGCGCTAAAAGCAACTGGAAGCGGCCACCATGAACCTGGCGAATAAAAACCATAGTCTGGATCGGCATCGGCGATCTCTGCAGTTTCAATATCTTCTGGCCCATCGCCTACTCGTCGATAAGTAAACAAAATATAGAAACTTGTCAGTGCAGCTAGAAATCCAGTAAGAAGTAAGGCGGTGGTGCCAACTACTTCTTCAGTCCATACCCAATAAATAGCGGTGACGATGAAATAAAACAATGCACCAATAAGATAAATCAGGCCACTAGGTTTCATTAATGACTCTTTCCGGCAAGATTTGGATTGGTATTTGGATCATCACCATGTTCTGGATGATGCAGGTCGAAGGCCGGACGTTCGCTTCGGATTCGCGGAATCTGAACAAAGTTGTATCGAGGCGGTGGGCAGCTTGTTGCCCACTCCAATGACATTCCCCAGCCCCAAGGATCATCTGAGGTAACTTTTGGTGCAAAGCGCCAGGTCTTATAAACGTTGTATAGCCAAGGCAGCGTAGAAAGACCAAGAATTGCGGCACCAACTGATGAAATAACATTGAGCGTAGTGAAGCCGTCACTTGCCAGATAATCGCTATATCGACGAGGCATGCCTTCTGCACCCAGCCAGTGCTGAACTAAGAATGTGGTATGGAACCCAATAAATAACAGCCAAAAATGAAGTTTGCCAAGTTTTTCATCTAGCATACGTCCAGTCATTTTTGGCCACCAGAAGTAATAGCCAGCAAACATCATGAACACCACAGTGCCAAATACGGTGTAGTGGAAGTGCGCCACTACGAAATAGGAATCTGAAACATGGAAATCAATCGCTGGTGCTGCCAACATTACACCAGTTAGCCCACCCAATAAGAATGTGGTCAAGAAGCCAAGTGTCCAAAGCATTGGTGTCTCAAACGAGATCGATCCACGCCACATCGTGCCAATCCAGTTAAAGAATTTAACACCGGTTGGTACTGCAATGAGCATTGTGGTTAACGCAAAGAACGAAAGCGATACTGCACCGGTGACATACATATGGTGCGCCCAAACCGCTACCGAGAGCGCAGCAATTGCCATCGTTGCGTAAACCAAACCTTTGTAGCCAAAAATTGGCTTTCGTGAAAAAACCGGCAGGATTTCAGAAGCAATACCAAAGAATGGCAGTGCAATGATGTAAACCTCAGGGTGTCCCAAGAACCAGAACAAGTGCTGCCACAAAATTGCACCACCATGAGCTGGGTCAAAAATTAAACTGCCGAAGTTTCGATCCAAAAACAATCCCAACAGCGCAGCAGCAAGGATTGGGAATGCAATTAACACCAGCACGGATGTGATAAATACGGTCCAAGTAAAAATTGAAGTGCGGAACATGGTCATACCTGGAGCACGCATCGTCAAAATAGTGGTGATGAAGTTAACTGAACCCAAAATAGTTGACAAGCCACCAAGTGATAGGCCCAGCAGCCATAAATCGCCGCCCACGCCAGGACTAAATGTTGCGGTTGATAACGGGGTATACGCGAACCAACCAAATGCCGCGGCCCCACCTGGCGTGAAAAAGCCCATCGCCGCGATGATTCCGCCAAACAAGAACAACCAGAACCCAAGCATGTTTAATCGTGGGAAAGCCACATCTGGTGCGCCAATTTGAAGTGGCATTATCACGTTACCAAAACCTACGAATAACGGCGTAGCAAACAAAAACAACATAATCGTGCCGTGCATGGTGAACAACTGGTTGTACTGCTCATTTGAGACAAACTGCAAACCTGGTTGCGCCAGCTCGGCACGAATACCAAGGGCCATTAACCCAGCAAGTCCGAAGAAAATGAAGGAAGTAATTAGGTACAAATAGCCAATTGTCTTGTGGTCTGTGCTGGTCACCCAATTAACAAATGCTTGCCCTTTGCTATAGCGACGAGGCTTTCTGGCAACAGATTCTGTTACTGGACGATCATCTAATGTTGTCATTAGTTCGCTCCTGCATTTGTAATAGTTTCACCTCGAGGCAATATTCCTGGTGGAATCATGCCGGTCTGACCTTTAGCACGTAACGAAGCAATATATTGGTCATATTCTGCTCGTTCAACAACTTTTACATTAAACAGCATCCGAGCATGGTCTTGTCCGCAAAGCTCGGCGCACTTACCTACATAAGTTCCAACTCGGTCTGGAGTTAACTCAAACCTATTGATAGCTCCAGGAACTATATCCATTTTGAATAAGAACGATGGAATCCAGAATGAGTGCAACACATCTGGTGAAGTTAACTCAAATCTAACTTTCTCGTCCACTGGCAAGTAAAGCGTAGGAACTACTCCAGGGGTTCCAGTTTCATAGACATCGCTATCGATGTAATTGAATGACCAAGACCACCTAAAACCTACAACGTTTACTACGTGAGTGTAATCCTCAGATAGCGCAGTTAATTTGTTCTGCTCTTTTGCAGTGAAACCAAAAAGTGCTAACACAATTATTAACGGAACTACCGTGTAAAGAATTTCCAGCGGAATGTTGTATCTAACTTGCTGTGGCACCTCATCGTCAGATTTACGACGAAACTTAATCGAAGCAAAAACCAATAATCCAATTACCAATAACCCAACCGCAATCGCAACAATCCAAAATCCTTGCCACAACTCAATAATTCCTGGACCTTCTTGTGTTGCAGGTTCTGGAAAGCCAACGCGGGTGAATTCATTATCGGCAACCATGCCGCACGAGGCCAGAATCGGAAGTAGAACGGCAAAAAGTGAAAGACGCCTCAGGGTTAAACGCTGGCGGGCCACAGGGATATTCCTCCTAGAGGGATTGAAGTGGGCTAAGGCTAGCGCAGTCTCCTCACAAGACGGCGGAAATCTCCGTGGCAGCCAAATCGCCATATGTGCTCAAAATGCGCGAAATAAAGTCATTTTCCTCAAAGCGGTACTCTTGTGGCCCAACATTCTCAATCACTAATGTGGCCAAAGTCGCACCGATTTGGGCGGATCGCTCGTGCGAAAGCCCCTTCGCTACCCCCGCCAAGAAGCCCGCTCGGAAGCCATCCCCCACCCCAGTTGGATCTGCAAGCTGTCGCTCCTTGGGGCAGCCAACTTCAATTCGCTCACCAGTAGCAGATTCAACCCGAGCACCTTTTGCACCCAATGTGGTGATTCGATGGCTCACGCGTTGCAATATCTCATCGCCGCTCCAGCCAGTTTTTTGTTCAATTAACGCCGCTTCGTACTCATTGGTGAATAAATAAGTTGCGCCATCAATAAGCAACCGAATCTGATCGCCTTCCATGCGGGCTAATTGCTGGCTGGGGTCTGCCGCAAAGTCATAACCAAGTTGTCGACATTCATCAGTATGTCGGATCATTGCTTCTGGATCATCAGGACCAATCAAAATTAGTGGCTTATCTTTAATTCGATTTACAACAGGGCTTAATTCAATATTTCGTGACTCACTCATTGCACCTGCGTAGAAAGATGCAATTTGATTTTGCGCATCATCTGTTGTGCAGACAAAACGTGCCGTCTGCGCTACCTCGCTGACGTAAATGCTCTCACAATCTACGCCATGACGCTCTAGCCACGATCGATAGTCAACAAAATCCACACCTACCGCACCAACCAAAATTGGCTTCAGGCCAAGACATCCCAAACCAAAAGAAATATTTGCACCGGCACCACCGCGATGGACAACTAAATCATCAACCAAAAAAGAAAGTGAAACGTGCTTTAGTTGATCTGCTACTAGTGAATCGGTAAATTTGCCAGGAAATCGCATTAAGTGGTCAGTAGCAATTGACCCAGAAACAATTATGCGCATTAGGAAAATGTATCTACAAGTAACTTCTTAGTGGAAAGAATCGCCGCAAGCGCAGGATCCGCCAGCATTTGGGTTATCTATAGTGAATCCCTGCTTCTCAATGGTGTCCACAAAATCAACAACCGCGCCGGTCAAATATGGAACGCTCATCTTGTCGACTACGACTTTCACACTGCCAAATTCTTGAGTCAAGTCTCCATCCATGCTGCGATCGTCAAAATAAAGCTGATATCGCAATCCACTGCAGCCACCAGGCTGCACTGCAACTCGAAGACTTAGATCGTCCCGACCCTCTTGATCCAAAAGTGACTTAACCTTGGTCGCGGCAGCGTCAGTTAACTGCACTGAGGTGGCATTTGCTTCTACGGTCATGTTACTCCTTGAGTTGAGGGACTAATTCTGCCACGAAGTCGGCGAAAATGTTCTGGATACTCGGGTCGCCAACTCAGATAGCGCCAAATTGGGATTTGTCGGAATTTCGCGATCAATTGAACAGCCATAAGTCCCCACAATGCCGATCGCCGACCACTCCCTCCTACCGACATCCACTTGACCTGCGAGCACCAACAACGGCTTGCCCTGATTGACGCAAAGTTGCGCTAACTGAGAAATTGCCTTGCCCTGCATGCTCTGCCAATCAAATTTACCTTCTCCGGTGATAACTAAATCTGCGGCGGCAATTTCAGCCGCCAAATCCAGCGCAGTTGCGACATAGCTAAAACCTGCAACTTTGCTGCCGCCAAGAGCCAAAATGGCAAAGCCAATTCCACCAGCAGCCCCAGCACCCATCATTACTGCCGCATTCTTTCCATCAGATCGAGCTGGTACTAACGAACTAAATTTAGTTAACGCAATCTCTAGTTCAGCCTGCAATTGCGGGGTCGCACCTTTTTGCGCACCAAAGCCCATCGCGGCGCCTCTGCTGCCTAGCAGCGGCACATCTACATCTGCTGCAATGACCAGTTCTGCGTCAGCGAGTTGCTCTGACACTTCACTGAAATCCAATTGCGTTAGTTCAATCAATGTCAAGCCACCACGATTAAGAAGTTGAGCGGGCTCAACTCCAACTGCTGCCAGCAGGCCAGCACCGCCATCAATTGACGCCGTTCCACCTAGTCCAATCACAATGCGTTGTGCATTTGATTTCAGTGCGAATTTGATCGCTTCCCCAATTCCGTAACTGGTATATTGACCTGGCTGCTTTACCGGTTCAGCTGACACCAATTGAGTTCCAACTATTTGTGCTGACTCAATGAAAAAAGTTAACTTATCTAATTGTGCTGATGCCATCTCGATCTCAATTGGCCTGCCCAGCAAATCAGTTACTGAAACTTGATGTGATTGATATTTGTCACTGGTTAACAGCGCTGAAACAAATCCTGGTCCGCCATCTGAAATAGCTAACGCCAAAACATCATCGTGCGGCGCGCCAGCTTCCCAGCCGCTCTTGATCGCAGCCGCTGCCGCTGGTGCGCTCAACGTGCCAGTGAAGGAATCTGGGAGGACTAATACCTTCATTTCCAGTTCCGCCTAGACTGTTGCCGTGACCGAATCATCAGGCAAAGGTAGACCAACTCCATCGCGCAAGGAGTCCGAAGCCGCCCGCAAAGAGCGACTTAAGGCTTCGGTAGATCGAAAAGCAGCTCGTAAATTGATGCGTGCGCAACAGCGTGAAGCTGCGATCAAGATGCGACAGGGTTTGAAAAATAATGATGAACGATATTTCCCACCACGTGACCAAGGGCCGGTTCGCTCTTTTGTTAGAGATACCGTAGACAGCCGATGGAGCGCTGGCGAGATATTTCTCCCCTTTGCCGTGCTAGTGCTGGCAGCTTCACTGGTTCCAGTATTGGCAGTGCAACAACTGGTTTATTTGATTTGGTTATTCATGATGGTGTTCTTAGCAACTGACTTGATCGCCATGATTGTTCGGGTGCGTCGCCGAGTTGCTGCAAAGTTTGGCAAAACTCCAGAAACTAGAAAAGTTGGCTGGTATGCCGTTAGTCGTTCACTGCAGATGAGGCGGATGCGCTTGCCTGCGCCAAAGGTGAAAATCGGTGGAAAACCAATTGAAGGAAAAGGTGGCAATTAAATGCATTATCGAAAGCTTGGAAATACTGGATTTAAAGTTTCAGCAATCTCCTACGGCAATTGGCTCACCCATGGCAGTCAAGTTGAAGCAGATCAAGCAATTAAAACTGTGCATGCCGCGTATGAAAATGGCATCACCACATTTGACACTGCTGATGTCTATGCTGGTACTAAAGCAGAAGTTGTTTTAGCTGAAGCTATTAAGGGTTTTCGTCGAGAAGGTATTGAGTTATTCACCAAGGTTTATTGGCCAATTGGTGAAGGAGTAAATGATCGTGGGCTTTCCCGTAAGCACATTATGGAAGCAATTAATGGCTCGTTAAAGCGGTTAAAAGTTGATTATGTCGATTTATACCAAGCACATCGATTTGATTATGAAACACCACTTGAAGAAACCATGCGTGCCTTTGAAGACATTGTTCGCTCTGGCAAAGCACTATATATCGGTGTTTCCGAGTGGACGGCAGCGCAGATTCAGGCCGCAGTGGATATTGCAAAACAGATGAATTTCGACAAAATCGTTTCAAATCAACCGCAATATTCATTGCTATGGCGAGTAATTGAAGGTGAAGTTATTCCAACATCTGAAAAGAATGGTATTTCCCAAATAGTTTGGTCACCAATGGCGCAAGGAGTGCTAACAGGAAAATATTTGCCAGGGCAAGCAGCTCCTGCTGGTTCACGCGCCACAGATCCAAGTGGTGCGCGAATGATTGAGCGGTGGATGCGCGACGATGTGCTAACTGCTGTTCAAAACCTAAAACCAATCGCAGCTGATCTAGGCATCTCGATGGGTCAACTTGCCATCGCCTGGGTGCTGCAGAATCAGAATGTTGCCTCAGCAATTGTTGGCGCTAGCCGACCAGAGCAGATAATTGAAAACATCAAAGCTGCAGATATTGTGCTTGACGCAGATGTGATGAAGAAAATAGATGATGTAGTTGGATCTGTTGTGGAACGCGATGTGAAGCAAACCATTTCGCCAAATCCACGCGCTTAATCAACTGCTTTTGCTGCTTCAATTCGCTCGGTGGTCAAGATTCGCCGAGCGAATCCGAACAGAATCAAACTCAGCACGCCGCCAATTAGAAACGGCGATCGCAGTGCCCATTCGCGACTGAGGAAGATTTCAGCTATTGCAATTACTGCGCCACCAATTAACGATCCAATTGGCATCATTCCCCAACCAAAAAACCGATAAGCACTATTAACGCGCCCCAATAGATAATCTGGAATTATCTGTTGGCGTAGTGATACCGTGATCACATTCCATAGCACTGCTAATAAAGTCGTAATAAATGTAAAAATCCAAACTAATATCCACTGTGACACTAAACCTGTGGCTATCATAAAAACTCCGCCAGCCAACATAGTTAAACCAAGTGATGGACCGGTGCCTAATTTGGTGGAAATTCGATGTGCAATTAGCCCACCTAAAATTCCGCCTACTGCGCTTCCAGTGCCCAAAATGGCAAACTCTAGAACTGATGTTTTTAAAATTTCTTGTGCAAACAAAATATATGCCGCAGCCGACATGGCCGAAAGTCCGTTGATCAAACCCAAAATAATTGCAAGCGGACGAAGTAACTGATGCTGCCAGAGCCAAGTGAGCCCTTCTTTCAAATCGCCACGCCAATTTGTTGGAGTAGGCACTTGATCAGCCTTGGCTTTTGCTGCAAAACTGCCAGAGATGGTTGCAATCAGCGCTGCCGCTACGAAGAAAGTTCCAGCATTAATGAAAAACGGTAAAAAGATTGCGATACCAATTATGAGGCTGCCCAGTGGTGGACCAATAAATGAATTCACTACTGACTCAGCTGACCAAAGTCGACCATTAGCCTTTTCCAACTGTGACTTCTCAACAATAGATGGCAGCACAGTTTGTGCTGAGTTATCCCGCAGCACCTCAGCGCACCCGGTAGCAAATGTTGCTATCAGCAGAACGGTATAGAGCAAATAATTTGTTTTGATATCACTAGTTGCTAATTCATTTAGCCCAGGTAACGCATTCTGCTCAGCAAGTACTAGGAAACCAATTCCTAAAATAAAAACGCCGCGGAGCAGATCCATGCTAATAATTAATTTCTTTCGATCTACTCGATCGGTGATAACACCAGCCGGCAACGAGAACAGCAACCATGGCAGACGTGACACCACTGCAATTAACGCAATAAGTATTGGTGAGCGAGTGACGGCTGAGGCAAGCCATGGAAAAGCAATCATGGTGATGCCATCACCTAAATTAGAAATCATTGCCGAACTAAAGAGTCGGTAATATCTAGAACCTAACCGTTCTTTATATTGGGACATCCTCACCTATTCATGAGATAGTCAGGAAACACTGCTGCGAAGTAGAAATCTAGACCTTTCTCCCGCTACAGTTGGCTCCATAACTGAATAAGCACTTGAGTGTCTAGGGGAAGCTGGTCGGAATCCAGCACTGTCCCGCAACCGTAGGTCGTCTACTTCAGGTAGCCATACGACAAGTCGGAGTGCCTAGCAAGTGCGTGACAACGAACACCCGTCGTGGACAGCGGGCGGAGTCCAAAAACTGGTCTTTGCCCTCGCATTTTTTGTGAGGGCTTTTTATTTCCAGCAAGGCCCCGTTACTGCTTGCGACCGTAACCGAACGGAGCATCAGTGCTTAAGAGATATATTCAAGTAGCAATCGCTGCCTTATTTTTAATAACCGTTGCAACCCCAGCTTCAGCTGCTTCTTATCGCTACTGGGGATTCTTCACTGGCGAAAATGGCAGTTGGAGCATGTCAATGATTGGCGCTGCCGAAAACATCCCAACAGATGGCGCAGTAGATGGTTGGCGGTTTGGCATTGGCACCGACACCGAAACACCGGAGCCGAGGACGCTGCCGAACTTTGATGAGTTATGTCCTGGCTCAGAGGCCGCAGAAGGAATTACTCGCGTTGCCGTGGTGATTGATTTTGGCGATGCCGATCAAGCACCTGCCGGTGAAACGCCACCAGCAAATCGTGTTGAGTGCGTGAGTATGCCTGCTGGCGGATCTAGTGCCGACGCGTTAGCTATGGCCGCTGATGTTCGCGGCGAAGGTGGCTTTGTCTGCGGCTTAGATGGCTTTCCAGCAGCTGAATGCGGTGCTGAAGTAACAGAAGAAACTACAACTACACCAATTGAAGAAACCGCCGAAGCGATTGTTGCCGCAGCGGAGGGTGTAGAAGAAGGTGGCAACACTTTAATTTACGCCATTGCAGTGCTCGCAGTTGTGCTAGGTGTAGTACTTGTAATTAGCAGATCCAAGAAATAGCCATGTCTTTACTGCTGCGCTCACCAAGTCAACGGGTATCAAGATGGATGCATCCGTTGGCTTGGTGGTCGTGGGGATTGGCCACTGCAACAGCTGCAATCATTACATCAAATTTTTGGTTTCATGCAGCGCTATTTTGTTCTGTGTTTGCCGTGTTATGGAGAAAAGGTTCAACGGCATCATGGTCTAAGGCAACTGGACTTTTTGCCAGATTGGCGCTTTTCATAATTTTGTTTCGGTTAATGATTGAGATTATCTTTGGCGTTCACTTTGGTGGCGCTGTGTTGCTGACTTTGCCGGAGATATCTCTTCCTAATTGGTTAGGCGGTCTTGAATTGGGCGGTGCGATTGGTGCTAATGGCCTGATCTCAGCGTTCGTAAATGGATTCGCGCTCGCCACAATTGTGGTGGCTGCGGCAGCACCATCTGCGCTAATCCCACCAGATTTACTGCTTAAATCTTTGCCAAGTGCAATATACGAAGCAGGGCTAGTGACGGTAATTGCGCTGGGCTTTTTGCCTACTTTAAGTGCTGATGCGAAACGAATAAAAACTGCAGCAGCATTGCGAGGCAAACCCGCAGTTGGCATGGTGGCAAATATGAAGTTGCTATTACCGTTAATTGATAGTTCGCTTGGTCGAGCGGTTATGTTGGCAAATGCCATGGAAACTAAAGGATTTGGTAAAACCAAAAATAAAACTGCTAACTCAGCAGTTATAGCAGTTGGCCTAGCCGGCGGGTTGCTGTTACTTATTTTTTCACTATTCAACTTACTTCGAAATCCCACGGATGAATTGCATTTATTGATATTGCTACTTGCGCTTAGTTTCATTGCGATTTCAGTTGTGTTAAGTGGCAAAGCCAAACTAAGAACCAGTTATCGAAGCCTAACCTTTGGTGTAGTTGAGTTTCTCATGTTGTTCGCTGCCATAGGCATTGTGCTGCTCACCGTTAGTTCAAGTAATTCACCGTGGGCATTAGCTGTGGTTATTGGTTTAGCTTTCTCGCCAATCTGGATTACGCCCGATATTCCAAAAGGATTTCAAGCATGATCAAGTTCACCAATGTTTCATTTGCCTACCAAAAAGACTCTTCGCTGATAATAAGGGACTTTTCCACTGAAATTCCCAATAGTCAGTTCACATTAGTTGTTGGCCGCACTGGCTCTGGCAAGTCGACTTTGCTCAACTTGATAAATGGCAATTCACCATACCTAACCGGAGGATTACTAGCTGGTGATGTTGAAGTTTTTGGTTTAAACACAAAGTCGCAACTCCCCCGCGATTTTGCTGAGCTAGTTGGCGTAGTGGCGCAAGATCCCCGCAATTCTTTCGTAACTAGTTTGGTTGAAGATGAATTGGCATATTCCATGGAATGTCTGGGCGTGGCATCTAAAATCATGCGACAACGCATTGATGAGATAGCAGAGTTATTGGGAATAACTAAAGTCTTGTCCCAACCAATTGAAACGTTGTCTGCTGGATTATTGCAGCGAGTTGCAATCGGTGCGGTTTTGGTAAATCGACCTCGCGTATTAGTGCTAGACGAACCCACCAGTGCTTTAGACCCCACTGCGGCAGAAGAAGTGCTGGCATCGCTGCAACGGCTTGTTCATGATTTGGGAGTATGCATTGTTGCGGCTGAACATAAATTAGAACGGGTACTGCAATTTGCCGATAATCTCATTTACGTGCCAGGCGATGCACAACCGATTCAGGTTGGTTCGGCATCAGAAATAATGTCAATAGCTGAAATAAATCCACCTATTGTTCAATTAGGAAAAGCACTGAACTGGAATCCGCTGCCAATATCAGTTAGAGAGGCAAGAAAGTTTTCAGACTTAATAATTGAAAACTTAACGCGAGTAGAAGCGAATGACGCACCAAATTCTGCTCCAATTACAGCAAGGATGGAGCAAGTTTCAGTTGACTACGGCAGCACCCGCGCCCTACAGCAAATCACGGTTGAAATTAGAGCTGGCGAATGTGTCGCAATCTTGGGAAAAAATGGCGCTGGTAAATCCACTTTACTTTCCACATTAGCGGGCTTGATTGAACCAAGCTCTGGTTCAGTTCGAGTGAATGGACAAAATCCAACAGGGTTATCAGGTAAAGAATTTCTCACCCAAATCGGATTTGTGCCGCAAGAGCCCGCTGATCTGCTGCTACAAACTTCAGTACTTGCCGAATGCCAACTTACGGATCGAGCAGCCTCACTTCAGTCCGGAAGCACCAAAAAATACGTCGCAAAATTCTTGCCGCAATTAAAGCTATCGCAACATCCGTTAGACCTTTCCGAAGGTCAACGGCTCTTATTGGTACTAGCCCTAATTATGGTGAATTCACCAAAGTTGCTTTTGCTCGATGAGCCAACGCGTGGCTTAGATTATGAGGCAAAGAGCCAGTTAGTTACTGTGCTGACCGACTTGGCCAATCAAGGTACCTCCGTTGTTGTAGCAACTCATGATGTTGAACTAGTAGCCGAATTGAATGCACAGGTGATGATTCTTTCCGCAGGTGAAGTTATCGCATCAGGAACAGCACGAGATGTGTTGCCTGATTCCGTTTCGTTCGCGCCACAAATAACTCGGGCTTTTGCCCCACTCAATTTACTTACGTTAAAAGAAGCAGTGGATGCAATCAAACTTGCTGGATAATTTAGCTAAACACCTAACCGCACTGCTTTTATTGCTCACTTCAGTTGTCGGCCTACTGGCATTTAGCTGGCCGTTAATCATGCAAACTCAATCCAGCGTTACCGCAAAATTTGCACCAGGACTAACCGCTCTGATTATTTCCGTTTCACTGCTCGCTATTTTTACTGCGATTTCGGCCAGATCACTTACATCGAAAACTATCGCATTGCTTGGACTACTGGCAGCATTAGTTGCGGTAGCTAGATTGCTCGGCGCACATGCATTTGGCATTGAACCGATGTGGGCCATCATCGCCATTGCTGGCAGAGCGCTTGGTCCAACAGTTGGTTTTAGCGCTGGCAGTTTAGGTATGGCAAGCAGTGCCATCATTACAGGCGGAATTGGACCTTGGTTGCCGTTTCAGATGCTTGCAGCCGGATGGGTTGGATTGATTTCGGGATTACTGCCGCTACCGCGAAATAGATTTGAAGTACCGATACTTGCATCGGCTGCTTCCGTATTATCAATCTTGGTTGGGCTATTACTGAATTTATGGTTCTGGCCCACCGCAACAATTGGGAACGCAGCGCTGGCGTTTGTGCCAGGTGGCGGAGTTTGGGATAACCTAGAGCGTTTGATTGTCTTCTCATTGGCAACTAGTCTCAGTTTTGACATTCCACGTGCAGTGATTACCTTTATTTTGGTGATAACGATCGGTGGCTCTATGCTTCGAACTCTTCGCCGCATCAACCGGCCAATTGAATTTGTGCTACAGGAGAAACTAAGTTGAGCAAATCTGCCAATTTGATTCAGATTGTTGAAAATATTTCGTTGGCTGACTCGGCTGCTCGGCGTGAAATAAATTCGAAGTTTTCTGAGGTATCAGGTTCCCTGGCAAAATACGCGGCAGAACTTGCAGCAACCAAATGTGCTGCTCGAGAAACTGTATTGGTTATGGCTAACCCATCGCCTTTCACGATGGCGGCAGCTGAGTCAAATTCAATTGAAATATTTGATCGCCCACCTACTGCAGGCGATTTGATCGCGGTTGCTGCCGGTGATGAGTTGTCTAAACCAGAATATTTGATGGCTCGGAAATTAACTGGAAAAGACTTTATTCAACTCAGTGGATTTGTTGCTGCTGACGACAAAATTTGGGAGTCAAGAATTGCTGAGTTGCAAGATTTTGATCTTCAAATCACAGCTGCCGACCTGTCAGAATTAATTGATCAATTTCATGCTGAGCCAATAGTTGAGTTAGCAACCCAAATCGCTACGGCACTGGCTCGGCAAATTCCAGTGATTGTTGATGGCGGTCGTGCGTTATTGGCTGCATCCATCGTCTATGAATATTCAGTTGCTGCGAGGTCCTGGCTTTTTGTGGCAGATCTGCCTAAATCGGCTGCGGGTCAACAGTTGTTTCGGCATCGAAACTGGATCTCATTTTCGGCAAATCAGGTAGCCACTGGGGATGGGCTTGCTGCAATAGCCGCACTTAGCCTAGCTCGCACTGCTGCACTGCTGCTCCGCCGCTAAAACTGCATTTGTTCTAGTTTTTTCATAGGGTTAGCCCTATGACCAATTTAACTCTTCGATTCACCGCAACCCCACCAGCAGCAGCCTCAGTTGACGTCCTGGTGGTTGGCGTTGCAGAAATCAATAAGAAATTAACCGTGCTGCCAAAGTCAATAACTACAGCGCAAGCCAAGAAAATTGTTGCCGCGCTAACTGCAGTTGGTGCGGTAGGCAAAGCCGGCGAGCAAACTCGAATACCTGCTGGTGGCATTGCTAGTGCCTCATCGATTCTGGCGGTCGGAGTGGGGGCAGATCTCACCACCGAACAACTGCGTCAACTAACCGGAGATGTCACTCGAGCAGTTGCTGGAAATAAACGAGTTGGTTATGCGCTTCGCGATAACGACTTAGCTGATGCAAAAGCAGTCGCTGAAGGTGCAATGCTTGCGGCATATTCATTTACTGAATTTAGAAATTCTTCGCTAGCTGATCAAAAGACGCCAGTTTCAGCAGTAACAGTTTTTTCAAAACATGGCAGCAAAAATCTAGCAACAGAAATTACCAAACTAGTTGCTGCGATTCACTTTGCCAGAGACTTAGGCAATACGCCACCAAGCCATTTGCCACCTGCGGAATTTGTCGCAAAAGCTAAAAAGGCAATAGCTGGGCGAGCAATCACCGCAACGATCTGGGATGAAAAGAAATTAATCGCGGAAGGTTTTGGTGGTATCACAGGAGTTGGTCAAGGTTCGTCGCGACCACCACGCTTATTGAAGTTGGAATACAAACCAAAAGGTGCCAAACAACATCTTGCTTTAGTTGGTAAGGGAATTACGTTTGATACCGGTGGCATATCACTTAAGCCCGGTTTGAACATGCATGACATGAAGTTTGATATGAGTGGTGCAGGTGCAGTAGTTGCTTCGATAATTGCGATTGCTGATTTAGGACTAAAAATTCATGTAACGGCATGGGCGGCGCTTGCCGAAAATATGCCAAGCGGCACGGCAAGTCGACCTGGTGACGTACTGAAAATTTATGGTGGCAAAACCGTAGAGGTTTTAAATACTGATGCTGAAGGCAGATTAGTGCTTGCAGATGCATTAGTTAAAGCTAACGAAACCAAGCCAAACTACATTGTTGACATTGCAACATTAACTGGCGCACAAGTGCTAGGTATGGGTTTGCGCACAGCGGCCATCATGGCCAACAATGATGAGTTCAGATCTGAAGTTCATGCTGCGGCGCAAGAAACTGGTGAAGATATGTGGCCGATGCCGCTGCCAGAATTTTTGCGTGCTGAGATAAATTCCTCGGTGGCTGACCTTGCCAATATTGGCTCTGGAAAAGGCGGTGGAATGCAGTTAGCCGGAATATTTTTGCGCGAGTTCGTGCCAAAGAATCTGCCATGGGCGCACTTGGATGTGGCAGGTCCTGCCTATAACCAAGGCAGTGCATATGCCTATAACACTATTGGCTCCACCGGCTTTGCGATCCGAACCATGGTTGAGCTAGCTCGACGTATTTCCAGTAAGTGACCAAGGCAACAACACCTAACCCCAATCTGACCGCTCAGTAAAAATGCTGGTCTGAGAGGATTAGACCATTAATTCGATGGAGGAATTTGTGTCTGACCTGTTTGACGTAGTAATCCTCGGTGGCGGCTCTGGCGGATATGCCTGCGCGTTAAGAGCAAGCCAATTGGGGCTTAAAGTGGCATTGATCGAGAAGGACAAACTAGGTGGCACCTGCTTACATCGAGGCTGCATCCCTACCAAAGCCCTGCTACATGCTGGTGAAGTTGCCCATACCGTTAAACATTCGGCTGACTTTGGAATTAACTCTACATTAACTGGCGTAGATATGTCCGCAGTTAATTCGTATAAAGACGGTGTGGTTAATCGGCTATATAAAGGTCTGCAAGGTCTAGTAAAGCATCGTGGCGTTACTTATTTTGATGGGTTTGGCAAGCTGGTTGCTGCTGATACCGTTGAAGTGAATGGCCAACAAGTTAAAGGAAAGCACGTTGTACTAGCAACTGGTTCATATTCCAAGTCGCTACCTGGCTTAGAAGTTGATGGCGAAAAAATAATCACATCAGAACATGCCTTGAACTTAAACTCTTTACCAACTAAAGCAATCATTCTTGGTGGTGGCGTAATTGGCGTCGAGTTTGCTGGGGCATGGAATTCACTCGGTGCTGATGTAACGATCATCGAAGGTTTGCCGCGGCTGATTCCTGCCGATGATGAGGATATGAGCAAAGGTTTGGAAAAAGCATTTCGTCGCCTTGGCATTAAATTCAATGTTGGGGTGCGATTTAAATCAGCAGAGAAAACGGCCACTGGTGTCAAAGTTACGTTAGAAGACGGAAAAGAATTTGAAGCGGATCTGCTGTTGGTTGCAGTGGGCCGCGGCCCAAGTTCACGCGGCATGGGATACGAAGAAGTTGGCGTAGCGTTTTCTGGCGAGCACATCGCAGTTGATGAATATTGCCGAACAAATTTGCCAAACGTCTTTGCTGTTGGTGATTTAATTCCTGGACCACAGTTAGCCCATGTTGGCTTCCAAGAAGGAATTTTGGTAGCAGAGAAAATTGCTGGACTCGCACCACGACCAATTGATTACGCGGGAGTGCCACGAGTGACTTATTGCGATCCAGAGGTTGCCTCAATGGGACTAACTGAAGTGCAAGCAGTTGAGAAATATGGCAAAGAAAACATTGCCACCTTCAAATACGATTTAGCAGGTAACGGCAAGACACAGATTCTGAAATCAGCGGGATTGATCAAGTTGATTCGGGAGAAGAACGGTCCGGTCGTTGGAATTCATATGGTGGGTGCGCGTGCTGGTGAGATGATTGCTGAAGCGCAGTTGATTTATAACTGGGAAGCAATGCCAGAAGATGTGGCACCACTACTTCATGCCCACCCAACAGTCTCCGAGGCTATGGGTGAAGCTCATCTTGCACTCGCTGGAAAACCGCTTCACGTCCACGATTAAATTAGAGTTACCTAACTGGGGTTAAGGAGAAAAGATGTCGCAACGAGTAGTAATGCCAGCACTTGGTGAGTCGGTTACCGAAGGCACTGTAACTAGATGGCTTAAAAATGTTGGCGATACCGTGGCCATGGATGAACCATTGCTAGAGGTATCAACCGACAAAGTTGATACCGAGATTCCTGCACCAGTTGCCGGAGTGCTGCTTGAAATTTTGGCACCAACTGATGCAGTTGTGCCAGTAGGTGCCGATCTAGCAGTAATTGGTGCTGCCGATGGCGCTGCTACGCCAGCCCCGGCTGCTGCTGCGCCAACACCTGCAACGGCACCAGCTCCAACACCTGCTGCACCGCCAGCGCCAAAACCTGCACCAGCTCCTGCGCCAGTTGCTGCGCCGGCACCAATCCCTGCGCCGGCACCAACTCCAGCACCAGTTGCGCCTGCTGCGCCAGCACCAGTTGTTGCTGCCGCACCTGCTACCACTAGTGATGATGATTCAGTTAGCGCTGGTGCATATGTCACACCGCTGGTTCGGAAAATGGCTGAAGAATTAGGCGTTGATTTAACTAAAGTTGTTGGTACCGGCGTTGGTGGTCGAATCCGAAAGTCCGATGTACAGGCAGCAGCCACACCAGCTGCCACACCTTCGTCACCAGCACCTGTTGCTGCTGCAGCACCTGCTGTAACTCCAATGGCAGAATCACCACTGCGCGGTCGCACTGAAAATCTAACCCGATTGCGCAAAGTAATTGCCGAACGCATGGTGGAATCACTTCAGGTAAGCGCCCAACTAACAACTGTGGTGGAAGTTGACATCACTCGCATCGCTCGATTGCGCGATAAAGTCAAAAAAGATTTTGAAGCACGAGAAGGTGCCAAACTAACTTTCTTGCCGTTCTTTGTTAAAGCTGCGGTAGAAGGATTAAAAGCTCACCCAGTGATAAATGCATCAATGGATATGGCAGCAGGAACAATTACCTATCATGATGCTGAACACATTGGCATTGCGGTAGATACTGAGCGCGGCTTATTAGTTCCAGTAATGCGCAATGTAGGCGATTTATCAATCGCAGGTATCAGCCGCCGCATTGCAGATCTTGCTGATCGAACCCGAAAATCACAAGTAGGACCTGACGAACTATCCGGCAGCACCTTCACCATTACCAACACTGGCAGCCGAGGTGCGTTATTTGATACACCAATCATTAATCAACCAAACGCTGCGATTTTAGGTTTGGGCGCAGTTGTAAAGCGGCCAGCAGTTGTTACTGATGAAACCGGCGCCGAATCAATTGCGATCAGGTCGCTTTGCTACTTATCACTCTCCTATGACCATCGATTCGTTGATGGTGCAGATGCCGCTCGTTACTTGTCTTTCCTCAAGTCACGACTAGAGGCTGGACAATTTGAGGGCGATTTAGGACTGTAATGCGGATTGCAATAACTGGCGCGTCGGGATTAATTGGATCGGCGCTGGCAAAATCTTTAGTTGCAGATGGTCATGAAGTAATTAAATTAGTAAGGCAGCCAGCTAGTGCACCTGATCAATTGCGATGGGATTTAACTCAGGGTGTTGAAAACCCTGCTGCCCTAAATGGACTGGATGCGGTTGTCCATTTAGCCGGTGCTGGTGTTGGCGATAAGCGCTGGAGCGAGCAATACAAACGAGAAATTAGAGATTCCCGTGTAATTGGTACTCAAACACTCTCCCGAACATTAGCTAATCTGACAAATCCGCCAAAAGTTTTTATCAGCGCCTCTGCAATTGGTTGGTACGGCGACACTGGCAACACTGCGGTTGATGAGACCGCTGCTGCGGCAACCGGATTTTTAGCTGATGTAGTTCAACAATGGGAGCAAGCAGCAGATTCAGCAAGGGACGCTGGAATTCGGGTGGTCCATCCCCGTACCGGATTAGTACTAAGCAGATCGGGTGGCGCATTAGCCAGAATGATTCCACTATTTAAGTTTGGGTTAGGCAGTCCGCTTGGTAACGGAAAGCAGTATTGGTCTTTCATCTCACTTAATGATGAAGTAAAAGCAATCAAGTATTTAATTGCAAAAAAAGAGATCTCTGGTCCAGTTAATTTGACGGCACCAACGCCGGTAACAAACCTTGAGGTGAGCCGAGTTCTTGCCAAATTGCTGCGGCGACCGCTGTTGCCAATTGGTGTGCCAAGCCCATTGATCAAAACTGCATTAGGCGAATTCAGCCAAGAAGTTCTGGGTAGCGCGCGAGTGATTCCAGCGGTGCTGCAACGAAATGGGTTTGGCTTTGAACAACCAACAATTGCTGCCGCACTTAAATCTGCGCTTGAAAAATGAGTCGCCCGCTTGATGCAGTAGTTGTTGGTGCTGGACTTGCCGGCCTAAGCGCAACGCGATCGTTAGCAAAAGCTGGCTTAACTGTAAAACTTATTGAAGCTGATAACCGCATTGGTGGTCGGATCAAAACAGATCTAATTGATGGATTTCAATTAGATCACGGCTTTCAATTGTTTAATCCTGCCTATCCTGCTGCTCGAAAAGTGTTGGCAGTAAATCAACTTGAGCTCAAGCGATTTCGCAAAGGGATTCGGTTGTTATTGGATGAGGAAATAGTTGAATTTGGTCGCAACCCCACCGATTCTTGGTATTTCATATCTCAGTTCGATAAATCAGCATTAGTTAAATTCGCAAAATACTTGGCAGCTACAGTTGCACTATCACCGGCCACGCGAAAGGCGCGTGCCAATGTAACGGCAAAACAAGCATTGCAGGGCGCCTGCCAAGATGATGACTTGGTAGAAAATTTGTTAAGACCATTTTTGGCTGGGGTATTTTTAGAATCTGAGTTAGATGTGTCACGTCACTGGCTAGATGAAGCGCTTAAGTACTTTGTGCTTGGCTCACCTGGTATTCCAAAGCATGGAATGCAACAAATTCCACTTCAGTTGGCTAAAGGAATTTCAGATTTAATCACATTTGATACTAAGGTGATTAAGGTAAACAGCGATAGCGTTGAAACAAGTAATGGAACTATTTCAGCAAAAAAAATCGTGATTGCCACTGACCCAGTTACAACTGCCACCCTGCTCGATTTGCCACAGCCACAGATGCATCGCGTTACAACTTGGTACTTCGCACTCAAGCATCGCAACCGTGGTGCTAAAACGAAATTGCTCGCAATAGATGGCTCATCTTCGCCTGGACCGCTAGTAAACACTGCAGTAATTACCGATGCTGCCCGGAGTTATGCCCCAGCAGGTTATGACTTAATTGCGTCATCAGCGCTTGGCCTAGAAGCTGATTTTGATCTTAATCAGATTAAATCTCATACTGCCTTGTTGAATTCCATGAATCCTGATGATCTTGAATTGGTAGCTTCCTATCAAATTCCGGCAGCACTGCCGCAAACGAATTACCAAACCAGCAAAATGACTGAGTTGGCAACGAGCGGAATTTATGTTGCGTCCGACCTACTTACAACCCCATCAATCAACGGCGCAATTGAATCAGGCCAACAAGTGGCAGATCAGATCTTGCTTGGCAAATTAGCGGAGGTTAATTAATGAATCGTTACATCATGGCAACCAGCGGTGGCTTCTTGCCAACCGACCGCTGGACTTCGGTAGTGCCCGGCCAAACCGTGTTGCGGATGTTGGAGTTAACCGGAAAAACTAGACCGCGTATTTGTTTTATTCACACCGCAAGTGGTGATGATCCAGCATATTTGACCCGCTCATACGCAGCTATGACTGATCTGGGTTGCGATGTAACCCATTTACAACTCTTTACACAACCTAATGCGCCAGTTAAAGATCACATTTTGAAATCAGATGTGATCTGGGTTGGTGGCGGATCGGTTGCAAATTTATTGGCTGTTTGGCGACTACACGAAGTTGATGTTGCGCTTCGCGAGGCTTATGACCAGGGAAGTATTTTGGGCGGTGTTAGCGCTGGCTCAATTTGTTGGCATCTAGGTGGGCCAACTGATTCATTTGGTCCAAAATTGCAACCGGTAAAAAATGCGCTTGGTTTTCTTCCATTTGGCAACGGCGTGCATTATGACTCTGAGGCGCAACGCCGCCCAATGGTGCACGATCTAATTAAGAACGATGTATTTGAAACCATTTATGCCACAGATGATCGAGTTGGCATGCTGTACCAAAATGAAACACCAATCGAAGTGATTACTGATCGAACTGATCTTGATCCAGCCACTTCACCGGCAGGCTATTTAATTACAAAATCTGCCGGTGAAGTAGTTGAAACTCGGTTAGCTCCTGGCAAAATCTCCTAAGCGGAAACTTTTTCGTTTCGCCATAGTTTGCTTGGCCACCAAACCTTTGCGCCTAACTGGTTAGCAATAGCTGGCACGAGCAAACTTCGCACAATCAGAGCATCAAGTAGCACACCAAATGCCACGATGAAGCCAAGTTGAGCTAGGAAGACAAGTGGTAGCACACCAAGCACCGCGAAAGTTGATGCGAGCACTACACCAGCAGAGGTAATAACACCACCAGTTACAGTCAGACCTTTCTTGATGCCATCGATAGTGCCAATCTTCATGGCTTCTTCTCTAACTCGCGTCATTAGGAAGATGTTGTAATCAATTCCCAGCGCAACCAAGAACACAAATGCGAACAGCGGAAATGCCGCATCGGTGGCTGGGAAATCAAACAAATACGTGAAGACTAGATGCGATGCGCCCAGTGCCGCAGAGAACGACAGCACAACTGTCGCTAGCAACAATCCCGCTGCCAACAAACTTCGCAGAAGCAGAGCCAAGATTATTCCAATTACAAATAGCACAATTGGAATAATCACCCTTACGTCTCGCGATGAGGCTTGATCCGTGTCGTAGCCAATCGCAGTTGTGCCACCAACCAAGATTGATTGATCAATTTGCTTGACTTCATCTCGGATATCAGGAATTAGATCTCGTGATTGAACTGAATCTGCAGCAAACGACAGCGTTGCTTCAAGTTGAATCAGACCATCAACAATTTTTGGCTTTGGTAGTGGCTGTCCTGGAATTACTGGGCCAGCCAGAGTTGGCACAACGTTTTCAATACCATCAAACTCGTTGAGTTTTTGAGTTACTTCAGCGGCTTTAGCAGCAGGAACTAACACCACAGTTGGCTGACCTTGACCACCAGGGAATGACTCTTGCAGTTTCTCTTGGCCGATTACCGAATCTGGTCGCTCGGTAAAGGATTCCGAGAATGGAATGCCATCAGTGTTGAGTTGAGTTGAAAATCCAGCAAGAATTGAAAGCATTAAACCGGTGCTAACCCAGACCCGCTTTGGATGGTTTCCAACTAAATTGGCAACTTTTGCCCAGAAGCCGGAAAGCCGTTCATCAACATCATCAAAGCGCGGAATTTTTGGCCAAAAAATCTTGCGACCAAACAAAACCAAAAGTGCTGGCAACAGGGTTAACTGGGTTGCCATGGCAACGATAATGCCAACTGAACCAACCGGACCAAGTCCTCGGTTGCTTGATAACTCACTGACTAACAACACCATCAAGCCGGCAACCACTGTGGAGCCAGATGCCAAAATTGGTTCAAATACGCCGCGCCAGGCAACTTTCATCGCTTCATAGCGACTCTCATGATGATGCAGTTCTTCTCGATATCTAGCAATCAGCAGCAGTGCGTAGTCAGTTGCGGCACCAATGACCAATACGAACAAAATTCCTTGCGACTGACCATTTAGATCCAAAATGTCATTCTTAGCAAGTAAGTAAACAATTCCACCTGCTGTCGTTAGAGCAAATAGTGCGGAAGCAAGCGGCAAAATCCAAAGAAATGGCGATCGATAAACCACAATCAAAATAATTGCCACAACTGCTAACGTAGTTTGCAGCAGCGTGGTATCAATCTCACCAAACGCACCGAAGAAGTCGGCAAGAATGCCACCAATTCCAGTCACGTGAAATTCCAAACCAGCAAGTCCTTCCGCATCTTCACGGATGAACTCAACAATTGCTGGTAGTGCTTCTTCGCCATTGCTCAATAAACTCTCTAGCGATTGATTATCCAACGGCAAACTTGCTAGCACTGCTTTGCCGTCTGGGCTTGGAATTGGTGTCAGCGCAACTCCTGGCACCAAGAAATCAGATACTTGCTCTGTTGTCCCTGGAATAGTTTTGCCAGGTAGGGCAGTCAAATATGCGCCAATCTCCTGCAGCGCAGTAGGTGTTATTTCACCAGAGAAAAGTAAAAGTGCTGGCAGCTGATCTGAGTCTTCACTGATGAATCGATTTGATATTTCTGACGCAATAGTTGATTCAGCGCTCTCTGGCAAGAATGCGGCATTATCATTTTCCTGCACTGTTGATAACTGACCAAATAGTGGTCCAGTGCCAGCGCTGACAACTAACCAGGCGACAACGGTAAGAACCGCAAACCACAGCGGACGACGACCTTTAATTTTGGATTTAGACACAAATTTCCTATCTCAGGGTTTATCAGTGGCTAAATCTAGAGGTTCGGCCTGATTTGGCATCAGCAAACTGCACTTATTTGCTTAATTCAGCCACAATTAACGGAACTGACTAATCTTGGGGCATGTCTGAAAGCTTGGTTGTAGCCAATTGGGGGGCGGGCACCGCACCCATGGATTACGAGCAAGCCTGGCAACGGCAGCAACAATTGCATGACCAAGTGGCTGCCGGCATTGCGCCGCCAACGTTGGTTTTGGTGGAACATGAACCGATTTTCACCGCTGGATCGCAAACTCAGTTAATGGATCGACCTATTGATGGCTCAAAAGTAATTGATGTTGATCGCGGTGGCCGCATTACTTGGCATGGCCCCGGCCAGTTAGTTGGCTACCCGATTGTGCCGCTGCGGGAAAGATACAACGTAGTTGGTTTTGTTAGAGCATTGGAAGCAGGATTGATTGCCACCTGTGCTGAGTTTGGTTTAGCAACATCTCGGATAAAAGGTAAATCAGGAGTTTGGGTGATGGCGGAAACGCCACGCAAAGTTGCTGCGATTGGGATTCGAGCTGCGAAAGGCGTTTCAATGCATGGTTTCGCCTTAAATTGCAATCCAGATCTAAGTTGGTTTAATCGAATTATTCCGTGCGGCATTCCTGACGCTGAAGTGACCTCGCTTAGTAAAGAGCTGGGAAGAGAAATTTCCGTAACCGATGTCATACCAGTCATTAAGGCAAAGTTAGTCCCGGCAATAAGTCAAGCAATCAAGTTTGAAGTTGAAGTAGGATAAGCGCGTGAATAATCCACTAATAAATACTGGACCAGATGGCAAGAAGATGTTACGTATTGAAGCACGCAATGCGGCAGTTCCAATTGAGAAAAAACCAGAATGGATTAAACGCCGAATCAGGACTGGTCCTGAATTCAATCGCATTCACGGTTTAGTGCAAAGTCAGAATTTACATACTGTGTGTCAAGAAGCAGGCTGCCCAAATATTTACGAATGCTGGGAAGATCGAGAAGCAACATTTTTAATTGGTGGCGATGCCTGTACTCGCCGATGTGACTTCTGCCAAATCGACACTGGCAAACCATTACCACTAGATCGTGATGAACCAAGACGCGTTGCCGACAGCGTTAAAGCAATGGATCTGGCATATGCAACCGTAACTGGGGTTGCTCGTGACGATTTAGCTGATGGCGGTGCTTGGTTGTACGCTGAAACAGTTCGACAAATTCATGAAGTAAATCCAGGCACTAAAGTTGAAGTGTTAATTCCAGACTTTAACTCAATTGATGAACAACTGGCAGAAGTGTTTGGCTCTCGGCCTGAAGTATTGGCGCATAATGTCGAAACAGTGCCACGAATCTTTAAACGGATTAGACCAGCTTTTCGATATGAGCGCTCGCTTGAAGTAATAACAAAAGCCAGAAATGCCGGTCTTATCACCAAGAGTAATTTAATTTTGGGTATGGGCGAAGAAATTGCTGAAGTTGAAACTGCGCTTCAAGATTTACACAATGCTGGCTGTGAATTAATCACCATTACCCAGTATTTACGGCCATCGCCAAAACATCACCCAGTTGAAAGATGGGTGCACCCAGAAGAATTCGTGGCGCTAGCTGATGTTGCCAGCGAGATCGGCTTTGCTGGTGTGATGTCCGGCCCATTAGTTCGCTCCTCCTACCGCGCTGGTCGGCTATATTCCCAAGCGCAGGCAGCCAGAGCCACTGGTAGCACCGCCACCTTGATGCATACCTAACATCCTCTAAGGTTTTCCTATGTCCAATACCGAAATGCCACAAGGCCGCATCCGACAAATTATTGCCGCTTATCGCATGACTAAGCGCACCGACAAGTTTTTACCGTTGATATTGATAAGCGTTTTCTTAATCACAATTGGCATCTTTGGCGCATTGGTGATTTGGCTTATTCCTGGGCTTTGGCTACAAATTATTTTTAGTGTTTCGGTGATAATGCTTGGCATCATTGCAGTGCTGTTTGTTTTTGGAAAGCGTGCGGAAACAGCCGCTTACTCTCAACTTGAAGGTCAAGCTGGCGCAGCGGTGGCAATTGTGCAGAACATGCGAAAGTGGACCATAACGGCAGCAGTTGCTGCAGATCGAAATCAAAATCTAGTTCACCGTGCAGTAAGTCGAGCCGGTGTTGTGCTAATTGCCGAGGGTGGCTCTGGCATTGGTGCATTACTTGCTGGCGAGCGAAAACGAACTCTTCGCTTTATTGGTGAGGCACCATTAACTGAAATTGTGATTGGCAACACGGCAACAACAGTTCCGCTAAAGACACTTCAAAAGAAACTAAAGAAGTTACCAAAGAAATTAAGTAAGTACGAAGCTGCTGGACTAAGAAAGAAACTAGAAGCAGTTGGCGGCACCAACATCCCGATTCCAAAAGGGCCAATGCCAAAGAGCACAAATATTCGCGTACCTAGGCAGTAACTAAATCTTTACTAAAATTAGCTGGGTTGCTTTATCGTGCAAACCGCGCTGATCTCTATCGTAAATTACCGGTGGAATAACTAAACACACTAGCAATTGCCTAATTGCTGCCTGCAAAATAGAAACTCGCTTGCCGGATAAAGTTCTAATCTGCATTTTCATTATTCGGTGACCAAATGTGCCACCAAAAAGAGTAATAAACAACCAGGTGTGCAAAAAGAATACAAAAAGGGTTAGTAGGTCTAACTCAAATTCCAATTCAACCAAATCCCGTAGTGCTCTGGCTAGTAAAATTGCGCTGACCCAATCAATCATTAGCGCCACGATTCGGCCACCAAACCGAGCTACTGCGCCTGGCCCGCGCTCAGGCGCGCCCAGCCGCTGACCTGGATAGCCCAGATCTATCCCCTGACTTTCCAGGGATTTGCGAGGACCCTGCAGCCAGCCAGCCCAATCTCTTCGATCAACCATAGGGAAACCCTAACTTGTAACCAGTTAGAAACAATTCAGTATCGGTGTGGAAACT
>CAYXYW010000005.1:0-32775 GCA_964469855.1 uncultured Bifidobacterium sp. | reverse complement strand
TGTGCATCGAGCCCGATTTGGACTTACCCTTACCCAGCAAATTAGAACAGCTGATCTAACTATTCAACGATGGGGCAAGGAGGGCTAATGCAGATGGTGCCAGATGGTGCACAGCCAATTGCAAATCCACTTGGTTTCGATGAAGCAAAACTGAAGGAATTGTTAGGTCCTGCGGCATTTGCGGTGCTTCGACTTGGGGCAACTGAGCCCGCATTTCAAGGATTGCTCACCGATAATGAACAGCCAGGTAATTATCTGTGCGCAGTTTGTGATGCGTTGATCTTCACCGGTGCGGAGAAATTTCACTCTGGCTGTGGTTGGCCGTCATTTTTTGATGCAGCAAAACCTGGTGCCGTTCGGGAGTTAATTGATCTAAGTCATGGCCGAAAGCGAGTTGAGATTCGCTGCGCTAACTGCGATTCCCACCTAGGGCATGTTTTTGATGGTGAAGGGTATGGCACCCCAACTGACCGCAGGTTCTGCGTTAACTCAATTTCAATGAAGTTTGTGCCAGCAAATTAATTCTGATCGCCTTGATTGCGATCTTCCCAGCGCTGTTCAAACCGCTTCATGAAGTCAGCCTTGGTTGGCTTTGCCGGCTTTGCTTTGGCTTCGCCAGGCACCGCTGGTTTTGGTGCGGTAATCAACAACACACCAACTAACACTGCCGCAAAGCCAACAATGCCAATAGGCATTAGCGGAATTGCCACAGCAGCAACAATCAAAAACACGCCAACTAGCAGCAGCGCTAGCGCTAATCCGGCAAACCGTTTGCCGGCAAGTGAGGGGCGACCTCGTAGGGCAGATGCAAACTTTGGATCTTCGGCAGCAAGCGCGCGCTCCATCTGCTCAAGCAACCGCTGTTCATTCTCGGATAGTGGCATCTGACCTCCTCTAATCAGTTAAGGATACGCGCTCTGCTGGGCTGGGCAACTTTTGGGTTAATCTTCCTCATCAGCTGGCGTAATTAACCGCGCTGGTTTTATTGCGCGCTTTCCGTATTTTGCGCGGGCCTGATCTACTGCCTGCTCGGCGTCGCTCCAACCATGAATCGGCTCATCTAGTGTGGGTTGAAAACTTGCATGTTCAGTTGCTTGCAGCCCCTCTGCCCTAACGCCAAGCAATCTGATTCGAACCCGCTGCAAATTTAAATTTCGATACAAAGTGCGAGCAACTTTGTTGATTTCCTGCGTGCTGTGAGTGTAATTTGTCAAAGTTTTTGATCTGGTGATTGTGGTGAAGTCATGAAATCTGATCTTGATACTTATTGTGCGGCAAGACAACTCCCGACTGCGCAATCTTGCGGCAACTTGATCGGAGAGTCGAAGCAGCTGTGCCTCAACTTCAGTTGGGTCAAATAAGTCTTCGCCAAATGTAGTTTCATTGCCAATTGATTTTTCTGGTTCACTAACTACAACTTCACGTTGATCAATTCCCCAACAAAGGTTATATAAATGCGCTGCGGTGGCTTCGCCAACAATTCGAGCCAGCGTTGCCAGCGGTAAATTTGCAATATCGCCAATTGAGTTTAACCCTAACTCTTTCAATTTTTCTTCAGTTTTCTCGCCCACTCCCCACAGCGCACCAACCGGTAGCGGGTGCAAAAACTCAACTGCTGCAGTTTCTGGAATTAATAGCAAGCCATCTGGTTTAGCGTAAGTTGATGCAAGTTTGGCGAGAAATTTATTGCTGGCAATACCAACAGAAGCAGTGAGGTTTAGTTGCGATTTAATTTCGGCGCGTAATTTTTTAGCTATTGCTACCGGCCGACCAAGTAATTTAATCGCTCCGCTAACATCTAAAAATGCTTCATCAAGCGCTAGCGTCTCAACATATGGCGTAACTGAGAGCAAGATCTGGTAGAGCTGATCTGATACTTGGGCATAGGTTTGATGATCAGCTGGTACCACAATTGCAGTTGGGCATAATCGCATTGCCCGCGACATGGGCATGGCAGCATGAATGCCAAATGCTCTAGCTTCATATGTTGCAGCGACAACCACGCCTCTACCTTCAGTGCCGCCAACAATCACCGGCTTGCCAGCTAAAGCTGGATTTTTTCGCACTTCCACTGAGGCATAAAACGCATCCATATCTAAATGCAAAATATGGCAGTTAGTGTCATCGTCACCAAGGTGCGCAATTTTGCTGCGATTTAGCTGCGATCTACTCACCTGTCACCGTCCACCAACGCCTGGGCTCTTATGCCATAACTTAGTTGGTAATTGAGCTGCCTTATTGGCCATTTCCAACTCAGCGAGCAACTCAGCTGGCTTACTGCTGGTGCCAGCTGGCTTTACGTCGCTGTAAGGCGAAATTGCCAACCCGCTGGCATGTAGCAGTAATCGGCGTGCTGGTCCCATCCCGCCAGTTTTGCGCCTAATTCGATCAGCACCGCGCTGGCGCTGTCGTTTTTCTAATCGCTCTTGAGTTAACTGCTGCTGCAGTTGTTCAGTTAGCTCTGCTACTGCGTTGGCTAAATTGCCATCACGCCAAATCTGGTGCAGTTGCGTTAACTCCCAAGCACCAATCCCTCTAAGTGAAATCCCGTTTGGACCAGATTTGCGAACTACACCTGCCGCCAACACTAGCCATGAATTAAAAATTGGATCTGAATACTGCTGCTGCACCGCTTCAAAAAATGCTAAATCAATTGGTCCAGCGCTGTCTTCTAAGGTAAGAAATGCAACTCGATTCCCTGATCTAACCGGTGGAGTTTGCACTGCAACTTTTACTCCTGCTACATAGACAATTGAACCTGAGCGTTGATTGCGCAGATTACTGCTGCTTACTAAATTAAGTTCTGTCGCTAACTGAGCTAAAAACTCATAATAGAAACTAAGCGCATGAGCTGATGCATCAATTCCTAACAGATTTAGCTCTGTTTTGACTTTCTCTGCTGGCGACAACTCAGCCAATCCGCTGGGTGCAATCTCCTGCTGCACTAACTCAATTGCTAACTGACCGGTATGCGATTTAGCCACACCTAACTTCACTAAATCCGCTAACTGCAGCAGTAAATCTCGCCTTGTTAATTTTGCGTCAGTTGAGTTAGGCCCTAGATTGTGGAGTCGATCAAAACCACCTAACTTAATTAGGTTTGCTGCTGTTGGTCGACTAACTTGAGCGCGATACCAAAAATCATTTAATGATGAGTAAGGCTGTCCTGACACAATTTGAGCGATTTCAGCCTCACTGATACCAGAGATGTCAGATAGCGAAATCCGAATTCCATAGTTTTGACTGTTGTTATCACTTTCAATTTTCTCTATTTGGTAGTGGGCTTTAGAAAAATTAACATCTAACGGCAGAATTTCAGTACCTAAATTTCGAGCATCAGCCAAAATCAATCGCTTGGGATACATTCCTGGATCATGGGTAAGCACGCCGGCTAAGAATGCTGCTGGATAATGTGTTTTTAGCCAAGCGGATTGATACGTAGGTAACGCAAACGCGGCAGCGTGTGCTTTACAAAAACCAAACGAACCAAATGCCTTTAGTGCTTGCCACACTTGATCTACTACCGTCAATTCATAGCCACGCTGAAGCGCCTCCCGATAAAAAAATTCTCTAACCTCAAATTGAGTATCTACTGCGCCAAGTGATCTTCGATGCTCATCGGCTTGCGCTAACGAACAGCCAGTCATCACAGCAAGGATCTGCATAACCTGTTCATGAAAAACAATTACCCCCCAAGTTTCTGCAAGCACTGGCTTTAAATCAGGATGCAGATATGTCGGAGATTGCCAGCCGTGTTTACCAGCTAGAAATGGTGTGATCATGTCGGATTTGATCGGTCCTGGCCTAAACAGTGAGATATCAACAATCAGATCATGCATGCAATCAGGCGCCAACTTTCCAACTAGTTCACGCTGACCAGGCGATTCAATTTGAAAGCAGCCCAAGGTCTGCGCTGATTGAATTAATTGGTAAGTTGCTTCATCATCTTGCGGCACCTGATCAATGTCTAACTCAATATTTGCAACGCTGGCAATCTGTGACACCGCATGTCTGATTGCTGATTGCATTCGAACACCCAAAATATCTAATTTAATTAGACCTAAATCCTCTACATCATCTTTATCAAATACTGTTACTGGAAAATCTTGAATTCCAGGCAGAATTGGAATACGAGTTGCCAACTTAGCATCTGAAATGATCACACCGCATGGATGCATCGCGCGATGTCTAGGTAGTGCATCAAGTGCTGCAACACAATCAAATAACTGATCTAAATTAGCTAAATTAACAACACTGGAGTTTCGCAATTCAGGTAAATCTGCAATCGCGGCATGAACATCTCGGGCACGAATGTGCGGAAATGCAGTTGCTAACGCTGATACCTCTCCTGGTGAGAACATTAATGCTGCCCCGACATCTCGAATAGCATGACGAACACGATAGGTATCAATCATCGCTACTGCTGCCACTCGCTTTGGCGAGAACTCAGTTAATACGTTGTGATAAACATCTAATCTGCGATCTGACTCAACATCAATATCTATATCTGGCAGCGACCTGCGCAGCGGTGACAAGAAACGCTCCATTAATAATCCATGATCTAGCGGATTAATCAATGAAATACCCAATAGGTAAACTAAAAAACTACCACCAGCAGAGCCACGCACATTAACCCGCGACCCTAACTGCTTAATATCTGCAACTATTTTTGCGACCGCTAAAAAATATGCCGCAAAGCCAAGTTGTGCTACTACTTCTAATTCAGCTGCAAGACGTGCGTTAGCAGTAACATCTTTAGCTAATCCGAAATCTGCTAGCGCCGCCTCAGCTTTACTGCGCAACAGTGCTTGCGCTCGTTTAGCGTCATCTGATTTATGCTGTGCGGCAGCCGCAGTAATTCCAGTGAGCAGATCAAGCTCAGGTAAATAAATCCGTCCCCAACTTAAATCTCGAACTGGATCTAATACGCATGATGCTGCTAGTAACTGAGTATCCAGAATTAATCTGTTGGCACGGTTTTCATCTTGGGTTATTTCTAACGCAAGTTGACCCATCTGTGCGGCTGACTTTAAGTACGCTGCTGATGTGCTATTAGATAAATATTTGGGATGAATTGGAATTAATCCCCTAATCGCGTCTAGAACGTCAGCAATATAGCCATCTGCAGCAGTTAGATATCTGACTGAATTAACCAGCACCGTTTTTAAGCCATGCTGATCAGCAAACTTAATTAGCTTGCGTGCAGCACTGCTGCTGAAATTTCCAGTTTGACTTTGATGTGATGCCACTGCAACCACTGGCATCACGCCAGCCATTTCCCGCCATTGCTTAATAATGCCAAGCGCAATATCAGGTCTTTTGCCAAGCACAGCGCTAGCAAATTCAGACTCTGGTGTAAGCAACACAACTAATGGTGAAGTTGCAAATTGATAACCCGTTGGTGCACTTTCTCTTAGCGCACTAGCTATCTCATTAATTGAAATCGTTGCTGCTGGATCATAAAATTTTGCCGTACCAATTCGAGTAGCAATATTCACTAATGCTGACCAACCATGTGGACCACGCGCTAATAACACATTTCGATAATGTTTAAAATCGCGATAACTACCTCCCTTAGCAGGCGTTTTTGAATTTGACATTGCTGAACTTCTTGGTAGCAATCCAGTAGCAGTTACTGCTAAATCAATTCCTAAAATTGGTTCAATCTGATGCTGAATGCAACTTTTAATAAATCTAACTACACCACCAATTTCATCCCTATCAGTTAACGCAAGTTGCGTAATGCCGATATTTTTTGCAGTGGCCACCAAATCCTCGGGCAGCATTGCGCCATATTTCATGGAAAATCCACTAGCTACCTGCAACTGCGGAAAACTCATCCGGCGAGCTTTCTAACTAACTGCCATTGCGCCAACTCTGGGTCATAGCAAATCTCAATTACGATTTGTTGTGCTGCGCTGCTAGCTGCCACGCGCCAAACTTTTCGTTCCGCAGTAACTCCGCTTTGCCACCAGCTGGTTCGGGTTCGCCAAAATTCCAAAATCTGCATTACTCGAAATTTTTTATTGCCCAACCGAACTTCAGCAGGCACGCCAGTGCTGCTGGTAATCACAGTTAACTTCGGTTGAGTTCGCATCTTCGCTCCTGTGCTAGTTGAACTTGCCCAGGAAGCGGGGCTGGGACTGGGTGGAATCAGAGACACGGCTTCCCACGTGACCCTGATCCCACGCAACGAAGTGATTGCCCAGGGGGTTAGGACAAGCTCAACTGCGTTGTCTGAGCTAAGGAGCTACCTCAACTCAGATACCAGATCCGATTTCGATAGGTGGATAGCCGTTCCGGAGGCTATTCGAACACCTGTTCGAATAGCCTTAGTCAAACATGCGGGTCAGACAATCGTCAACTCGACCCTAAAGCGTGCCGCTCCGGCCCGCGCCAGTCGCTGCAACAGCCTGCAGCGCAACAATTAACAGCATGAAGCCCAGCCCAGCGCTCCAGCTCCCAGAGAACTGAAAAATCGCGCCAACCACAAGCGGTCCGGTGGCGGCTAACAAGTAGCCCAGCGATTGCATCATGGTGGAAAGCGCTGCGGCAACTGCCGCACTATCGCTGCGTAGCACTACCAAAATTAATGACAACGGAAATGTTGCAGACTGACCAAACAGCGCAAATAGCACCCAAAGCACCAGCCGCCAGCCAGAATCAACTAACAAGCCAACGTAGCCAATTGCGGTAATTGCGGTGAACAACCACAAAATGTTTCGCTGCGAAGTTCTAGTGGCTGCAAGTTGCGGCACATAGATAGCTGCAACTGAGCCAAGCAGTGAAATGATCGCAACAATTAAGCCAGCTGCAGCCAGCGCGTAACCTCGGTCAAACAAAATCGTTGGAATCCAGGTTCCACCAGCGTAAGCATTCATAGATTGCAGTCCAAAAAATGCTGTTACTTGCCAAGCGCGGCGGTTGCGCAGCAACGATAACCAACTGCTGTTATTTGATTGATCAACCACGCGTAAACCATCATCACGCATTCGTAGCTGCCACCAAATTGCACTAATTAGCGCCAATATCCCCCACGGCAGCATCGCTAATTGCCAACTTAACCAAGTTGCTGCGGTAAGCGGTGCTGACAATGCCAGCGCACAGGCAGCAACAATTCCCATCAAGGTGACGTAAGTTCCCGTTATTGCGCCAGCGTGCTCGCCGCCATGCAATTTAACCCATGCTGGCAGCGTCACATTTAAAATTGCGGTGGTAATTCCCATTAACAACGTAAAAAAGAACAGCGCAAATACTGATCCAGTTGCCCGCAAGATCAACGCAACCGCTAATCCCCATAATGAAATTGAAATTATTCGATCGACGCTGCCCAACCGATTCAGCCAACTAGTCACCGGTGAAATAAAAGCGAAGCATAAAACTGGAATTGCCGCAAGCCATGCTAATTGAATTGTGGTGAGTCCCAACTCAATGCCAATCACCGTGATAATCGGGGTAATCACTGCAATACCAGTTCGCATGTTTATTGCCGCTAAATAGACCGGCAATCCAGCTTTGGAATTGCTAACGAAAAGACGTAGCGACTTCAATTCAACTCAACAGCATTGGCAACTTCACAACTAGCTAATGGTGCACCGTCACAACAATTTGCCTTTGCATGGCAATGCGGACAAAGCCACCTGGTAGCAATCGGGTCAAATACTTGAGCGCAAAAGTCACATTCCACGGCGAGATTATTGCTTACTAAAAAACCAAAAGCCGGATTTCGACACTAATTATTTTGGTTCAGTTTTAGGCATCGCATGATCTGCTGGTAATAATCGAATGGCCTGAACTATTCCAATTCCCCAACCGATCAGCGCGATTAAGTAGGCAGGGATTTGAACGGTTAGCGGCAACTCCAGCGAAACCAGCAGTTGTCGAACGTTGAGCAAAATAATTAAGCCACCCACAAAAACACCTAATATTCGCTGCGGTGCGTTCTTGACCAGCCAAGCTGCAACTGGTGCCGCCAGCGTGCCACCAATTACCAGAGCTAATACCGCACTCCATGGCATCTGCTTCGCGCCAAGTCCAACTAAAAAGCCCAGACTTGATGCCACTGCTACCACCAATTCCGCAGTATTAGTTGACCCAATTGCCTTTCGGGGCTCCAGCGCATTGGATGCGGTTAGTGATGTAGTCACAATCGGTCCCCAGCCACCGCCGCCAGTTGAATCAACAAAACCGCCAACCAAACCAAGCGGTGCTAGCCATCTGGCGCGAGCGCGCCGCTTTTTCCCTAATATCGTTTGTCGAGAAAATCGATAGAGAACAACTATTCCCATAATTAATAAAATCGAAGAGGTCCATGGGATGGCGGCACGCAAATTTATGTTGCTCAGTGCGATCGCACCAAAAAATGCGCCAACACCACCTGGGATTGCAACTTTAATTGTGGCGTGCCAATCCACGTTTCCATACTTAATGTGTGCCGCACCACTAGCGGCACCTGTTGCAATTTTGGCAAAATGCACAATTGCCGAAGCTGCTGCTGGTGAATATGCCAGCGAGATCAAAACGGTTGTCGAAACCACACCAAAGGCCATCCCCATTGCGCCATCAATCATCTGCGCAATGAAGCCCGCGAAAGAAACTAGCAGCAAAGTTGCCATAGTTGAATATTACTAATTCTCTACAGTTTTTGTGTTAAATATGTCGCGAGTTTAAGCTCGCGAGCTTTGCAGCAACGATTTGACCGATTTTGGCAATTTGCCAGTTACAACCGCCGCAAGTGAGACTTGATCCAAAATTTGCCGCTCTGCAGCGCGAATTGCTATCCAAACCTGAGCTAAACCCGCTGACGCACCTGAATACTTCAGGTGCTCTGGCCGAGACCCACCCACTTCAGTTAACGCGCCATCAATTGCCCGAATCACATCGGCAACCATTATTTTGGCTGCCGGTTTAGCTAATTCATAACCGCCATCAGGGCCGCGCCGAGCAACCACAATGCCAGCTTTCCTAAGTTGGGTCATGATGGCACCTAAATATCGCACCGGAATATTCTGCGATTTAGCCAACGTTGCAACAGTTAACGCAGCACCTGGATGCGCTGCTAACTCCAGGCTTGCTCTTATTGCGTAGTCGGTTCGATTTGGCAGGCGCATAGCCCGAAGTATCGCAGTAAATCCAGCACCGTGCCGGGATTTTGGTCAGTCAGATTAGAGTTCCGCTATGTCAGAAGAGAAACATCCTGCTGTGCTTCGGGTGCAAACTGCGCTAAAAAACTTAGGTGGCAATGCTGATCTGGTTCGCAAACTCGATCAATCTGCCCGCACTTCAGCCGAAGCAGCTGCTGCGCTGGGGGTAACAGTTGCCCAAATTGTTAACTCATTAGTTTTCCTAGCAACAACACCAACATCGCAATTTCCGGTCTTAGTGCTTTCTTCTGGCGGACATCGGGTGGATCCGGATTTGGTGGCAACCGCATTTGGCGTTGATTCCATCACTAAAGCAGACGCAGATTTAGTTAAATCAGCAACCGGATTTGCCATTGGCGGTGTATCTCCGGTGGGTCACATCACGGAGATACCAACAGTTATTGATCTAGATTTAGGAATATTCGATGAAGTTTGGGCTGCGGGTGGCCATCCATACTGGGTATATCCAACTAACTTAAAAGAACTAGTTGCCATGACCGGCGCTCCGGCAGTTGTAGTTAGTGCAGATCCGTTAATTACTTAAGTTTGAGTAACTTTAGTTAATCCTCTTGGCAGATCTGGATTTAATCCTTTAGCTACCGCAGTTGCTTCAACCATCAACTGTGCCGGTGGTGCCAGCAAAATTGGCATCAGACTTTCAATGTTCTGCGGTACAACTACGTTTAAATCTCCTGATAAACCACTATCTACCGGACCAAACATGATCACGTTTGAGGCTTGCTGTTTTAACTTTCCAACTAACTCAACAACTGTGTTGTTAACTGGTGAAGTTGGTCCAGCAACAAATGCGATTATTGGGAGTCGATGATCGATAATTGCTTTAGGGCCGTGCTGCAAATCTGCAGCGGATAGTCCAAGTGAAACTAGATAGCATGATTCCTGCAGTTTAAGTGCGATTTCACTTGCAATTGCAACACAATAGCCACGACCAGTAATTACTGCAGTCTCTTGTTGCTTGAGAGCTGAAGCAATCCGATCAATTTGCTGCTGCTGAGCAAAGGTTTCGTTAATCTGAGTTGGCAATTGATCTATTGCCCCGTTGGGAAATGATTCTGGAGCTATTGCTTCAGCAACCACTGCAAGAGCAGCTAAGGCACTGGTGAAAGTTTTAGTTGCAGGAACTGCCCATTCTTCACCTGCTTGAGTTAGCACTGTGATGTCGGCGGCAGAGAAAATTGGGCTCGCTGGCGTATTTGTTATACCAATTGTCGCTGCGCCAGCTGACTTGGCCCAGCGCAGTGATTCAACTATTTCTTCAGTTCGACCCGATTGCGAAATCCCGATGGCTAAAGTGTTCTTTAGCGATACCGTAGCGTGATATGCCGTAGCTAAAGACGGATGACCGCTAGTAGCGGATAAGCCACAATGGTTAGCAAATAAATAAAAACCGTACATGGCAGCGTTGTCACTAGTGCCGCGTGCAAAAAAGATAACGTTTGTCACCTGATGTTTTGTTACCAACTCACGAATTTCAGCTGCTAGTGATCTGGTGTGACCAATGGTGCTTTCAACTGCTTGAGCCTGGGAGAGAATTTCAGTTCTCATTATGGTGCTCATTTTGCAAACACCTCAGTCCCAGCAATCCAAGTTCGCTCCGTTTCAATGCCAGTTTCAGTTTGATTTAACCAAACTAAATCTGCTCGCTTACCAACTGCGATCTCGCCTCGATCAGTAAGACCCATGGCTTGGGCTGGAACTTGCGAGGCAGCTTTGATCGCAACTTCTGGAGCAATTCCAATTGAGATGCAGTTTGACACGGCATGATCTAGTCGGATTGCAGAGCCTGCCAATGTGCCATCGGATCTAACTGGTGGCTGTCCTGGAATAACAGAAACTTTTTCACCCGCTAAGTCATAATCGCCAGGTGGCATTCCTAGTGCTGAAATAGCATCAGTAACTAAACAGATCCGTTTCTCCGCTGCTTTAAAAGCCAATAATACTGTTTGTGCTGCTACATGATGTAAGTCAACAATCAAACCTAAGGTGAATCGGTCATCGATAAGTGCTTGGCCGGCAACACCAGTGCCACGATGACTTACTGGAGATTGCGCATTAAATAAATGGGTAATCAAACTTGCGCCAACATCGCCGGCTTGAGCAACCTGCTCGGCAGTTGCGTCGCTATGTCCCACACTTACTTTTACCTCATTCGCCACTAAAGTGGAGATAGCCGAGATGGCATTTGGCAATTCTGGCGCAATAGTTAAAATTTTAAGTGTTCCATTAGCGGAATTAATCAATAAATCAATATCAGACTGTGCTGGATCAATAACATATTGAGCGCGGTGAGCACCCTTGCGTTTCATATTTAGAAACGGTCCCTCGACATGAAAACCTAACACTGAAGTTCGATCTGGATAACTCTTTACTTCTTTACTATTTGCAGCCAACCAAGATGCAAGCTCGGCAACCGGAGCTGTAATTATGGTTGGATAAATAGCAGTAACACCTGTCTCTGGGAGTTGGGTCAAAATTCTGGCCCAATCCGCTTCAGTCGCGGCCATAAAATCAGTGCCATAGGCACCATTAAGTTGAAGATCAATTAATCCAGCAGCCAGATAACCAGATTCAATCCTTAAGTCTGCCGAATTTGGATCCAATGCGACGTCAGTTTTTATTTCAGCAATTTTTCCGTCAGCAATAGTTATTTCAGCGGCGGCAATTCCGCCAGGCAAAACTGCATTTGTGGCGTAAATACGCAATTGGACCTCCCCGCTGCGCATCTTAGTTCCTTGCAATACTGAACAGTTGACCAACGCAGTGGCAGTCGTTTGGACTTTTTTGTAAACAGTTACATTTACACCATAGACTTAAGCCGTGCGTCGACCTGAGTATTTAAGTGCTGCCAATCCGGAACTAGTCGTCCGGTTGGATCATTTTGTAGTTGCGAACCCGTTGCTAGCTTTTTTTCGGATGGCGATCGATAGATTCCACCTTAAATTTAGAACCAAAGATCTAACCTTTCATCGCTTGCTTGGCACCGGCAGTGGCCAAACTTTTACCTCTAAAGATGCTGATATCTATCGTTGGGTGATTCTTACTGTTTGGCCAAATGAACTGTTCGCAACTAACTTTGACAATTCACTTGTTTTTAAAAACTGGAAAAAGATTTCAACTGAAGCTGCAACTTTATATCTCTCGCCACTTTCCAGCAAAGGAACTTGGCGCAATAAAAAACCGTTTGGCGATCCAAAAGCTCATCGCTGGGATGGCCCGGTGCTGTCGATTACTCGAGCCCGAATCAAGACTTCGATGTGGCGCCGCTTTCAATCTGAAGTGCCACCAGTTTCAAAATCTCTTCATGCGTCCGCTGGATTACTGACAGCTTTCGGAATTGGTGAAGCGCCAGTGGGTCTGCAAGGCACGGTGAGCATCTGGCAAACCAACAAGGAATTAACGGAATTTGCGCAGCGTGAGCAAGCCCATCGAAGCGTCATCACAAAAACTCATGAGTTGGACTGGTACAGCGAGGAACTATTCGCCCGGTTTGCGATTATTGCTGTTGAAGGCGCGCTTAATGGCGTAGCCTTAGCCTCATCGATCCAAGTTAAGTAGGAAACATGAGCGAGCGCCTCTACACCGGGCGATGGAGTGATGCCAGTAGGCCATCACCATTACGAATTGTTCCTTGGCTAGTTTTTCTCGTTGCAATTGGATTGATGATTACCTGGGTTTTGCTCTCCGGTGAAGCACGACATCCATTTACCATCGCAATCGTTGCTACAACTGCATTGGCGGTGTTTTTATGGTCGATTGGCGCAAATGGTCCGATCTGGACAATCACATCTTTTGTTATTGTAATATTTTTTACATATTTGCTGGAACTAATAGGTATAACAACTGGACTGCCATTTGGCGAATATGAATATGCTGCAACGTTAGGTTTTCAAATTGCTGAAGTTCCGGTGATCGTTCCGGTTGCTTGGTATTCAATGTCAATTCCGACCTTAATGCTGGCTCGATCCATTTCGCAGCGCCCAATAGTTGTTTTATTTTTTGCAACCGTAGGACTTACCGCATGGGACTTTTTATTGGATCCATGGATGGTTGGCGAAGGACACTGGACCTGGGCTAATCCAGAACCATCGCTTCCTGGCTTAACTGGCATCCCCGTTACCAATTTCATCGGATGGATAATTAGCACTTTCTTGTTGTTTGTAATCTTGGATCGGTTGCCGAGACGTAAATATCGACCACTCGCGTTGCCGCTCTTTATTTACTCCTGGCAGTGGCTGGGCGGGGCCTTATCTAACTTAGTTTTCTTGGGTCAACCAGAGGTTGCGCTATATGTGTTTGTCGCGATGTCGTTACTGGCTATACCTGCCATATTCACCCAGTATGTTCGTTTCCGATAACTAACTACTATCGTGAGCGGTGTGAACCGCCTATTTACAAATATTGTTCAGCGAATAGTGCTGCTTGGTTCACTTTTTGCGGTGATCGGTGCGATCCACAGCGTTATTAATTTAAAGCTACTCCGGCGACCGCTAAATGAGGCAACTGGCTCAGAAAAAATAAGCATTCTGCTACCGGTATTGAATGAAGCAGATCGAATCACGCCAACATTGCAATCTCTGCTAAATCAACAACATATTGAGCAACTTGAACTGATCATTAGGGATGATGGCTCCACTGATCAAACCATTGAGTTGGTTAAACATCTAACCCGCAATTCAGCTTTTGCAATTAATCTAATTACCGATGATGAACCAGCGCCAGATGGTTGGGTGTCAAAATCATGGAGTTGCTACCGGATGAGTCAAGTCGCAACTGGATCGGTGTTGGTATTTATTGATGCAGATGTAATCTTTGCGCCAACCGCAATCTCACAAGCGGTGGCAACTATGCGGAAACATAAACTTGATTTAATCTCACCATATCCAGCACAAACTGCATTGACTTGGTCAGAACGATTGATTCAACCACTATTGCAGTGGAGTTGGTTAACTTTTCTGCCGCTTCGAATTGCTGAACGCTCAACTAACCCAGCACTTTCAGCCGCAAATGGTCAATTTATTGTGGTTGATGCTGAGAAATACCATGCCAGCGGCGGCCATAGTGCGCAACCTGCGGCAGTACTAGATGACATAGCTTTGCTACAAACGATAAAGCGGAATGGCGGCACTGGTGTGGTGATAGACGGCACCACGCTGGCCAGAACCAGAATGTATCGGAATGTCACAGAACTAACCGATGGTTATGCAAAATCGCTATGGAGCGCGGTTGGCAATAAACGTCAATCTCGAATTCTAAGTGCGTTTTTAATCTTGACTTACGTGCTGCCACCGCTAGCTGCATTGAGCAAAGCGCCAAGAAAAATTCAGCGAACCGGAGCGATCGGATATTTGGCAGCAATTGTTTCCAGGTACTTAGTTGCGAAAGGAACCAAAGGGAAACAGTTCCCAGATGTGATGACTCATCCCATCGCAATCTTGGGATATGTTGGCTTAACTGAATTGTCTTGGTATCGAAGAGTGCGTAACCAATTAAAGTGGCGTGGAAAGCAGCTGCCATGAGCCAAATTGTGGTAATTGGCGCAGGGATGGGTGGGCTATCTGCTGCCGCACGCTTACAAGCGCTGGGGCATAAAGTTACGGTGATTGAGCGCGGAAACACTTATGGCGGCAAACTAGCGCGATATGAAAAAGATGGGTTTGTCTTCGATTTAGGTCCTTCACTGTTCACAATTCCGAGTATTTATCGTGATTTATTTGATAGAACCGGTAAACCATTAGATGACACAATTTCAATAGTTGCCCCAGAACCAGCGTTTCGATATCAGTTTGCCGACGGCAAAGTGATTTACCTGCCTGCTGCTGACCCAGGTTCGGTTGCAGTTGCGCTTGGTGCGGCACTGGGCCCTAACGCGCAGCAAGAATGGCTGCAGCTAATAAAGCGAGGTTCACTGGCTTGGCAACTTACTAGAACTCCAATTTTGGAATCTCCGCTAACGGGGCTATCAGATTTAATTGAATTAGCTAAGCGACCAAAAGACATCTGGACTATCAAGCCGTGGCAAACCCTTCGTGGGGTTGGAAAAAAGTTGTTTTCAGATAAAAAGTTGCAATACATATTAGATCGATACGCTACTTACACTGGCTCAGATCCCCGAAAAACACCAGCAGTACTAATAACTATTCCGTATGTTGAACAAGTATTTGGGGCATGGCATATAACTGGTGGGATCACCAAATTAGCCGATGCGGTATATCAACGTTGTGTAGATCTTGGCGTTGAATTCAAATTTAATACCGAAGTGGATGAAATACAAACTAAAGATGATTCCGTCACGGGCGTAAAGTTCAATAACACCACACTTGCAGCGGACTACGTAATTGCCAATTGCGATGCTTCGTTGCTTTATGGCAAATTGCTCAAGCACCCGTTAGCTAAAAAGCAGGTCCGTAAGCTCTCCCGCACAACTCCGTCGCTTGCTGGATTTATCTTGTTACTTGCGGTTTCAGGCAAAACCGAAGGAATAGCACATCACAATATCTGGTTCCCTGAAGATTATGATCAAGAATTCAATTCAATTTTTGGCAAGACACCTAAACCTGTTGCAGATCCAACAATTTATGCTTGCGTGCCAGACGATGATCAGATGCGACCAAACCAAGATTGTGAATCGTGGTTTATTTTAGTTAATGCGCCCCGTCATGGTGAGAAGCTAAATTGGGATAATCCAAAGCTGCGAAATGAATATGCTGAATTAATTATCAATAAGTTGGAATCGCGCGGTGTATCAATTAAGGATCGAATAATCTGGCAAGAGACGCTGACTCCAGCTGATCTAGAAAGGCGCTATGCGGCACCGGGTGGTTCAATTTACGGCAGCAGCAGCAATGGCGCCCTTGCCGCATTTCTTCGACCAAGCAATATCGGCCCAGTAGCCGGGCTGTACTTAGTTGGAGGCAGCTCACATCCTGGTGGCGGGCTGCCGTTAGTCGGATTATCTGCTCGTATTGTTGCGCAGTTGATTGGCAAACCAACTAAATAGCTGAGCTGTCGCAAATAGGGTAACTGCAGTCAATGTCCAGCTACCAATTGTTAGTGCTGAGTTTTCCGTTCCTATCATAAAGACCCCGACGCACAACATGACAAACATAATTACTCGCGTTGGCCGTTCAGCAATGGTAATCATGCCCGCTCCAGTTATTCCCAGACTATTTGCTTTGGATCGGGTGTATTCCATAATCAAAATGGCCAAACCAAGCGAAACAACAGCAGCTAAATCCGCACCAACTAAAGCGAGTGCGGTGAACCAACTTAATTCCACGAATCTATCAACTACCGCATCAAGCACTGCACCAAATTTACTTTTTCGATTCGTAATTTCAGCGATCGCGCCATCAACACCATCGAGCAAACTGCTGAAAGCTGCGATTGCTGCCGCCCATAACCATTGCTCGGAAATTGCAAGTAATGCAGCAGCTCCACCAATCAATCCACCGATTATTGTTGCTAGATTCGGAGAGATTCGTATTAATATCAAGGCTCGAGCGGAGAAATAAACCAAGCTTAGAAATATCCGAACCATCAAGATATCTGGCGCAGAATGAGAATTTCGCCAGGCAGCTAAATACTGTGATCTAGTCATGCTTGTAAATTCAAACTAACTTGTTTTGCGGCAATTGATTTATTCATGGTATATAGATGAATACCCGGCGCGCCGCCTGCAACTAACTTTTGGGCAAACTCAGTTGCAAATTCAATGCCACGCTTAATCGTCTCGGATGAATTGGCAGTTGCGTTGACAAAATAATCAAAAACTGCCGCAGGCATCGGTGCGCCAGCTAATGCTGAGAATTTTTCTATTTGTTTTGCATCTGTTAATGGCATAATCCCAGGCCGAATCGGAATAGTGACTCCAGCTGAGAGCGCACGATCAACTAACTTAAAGTATGAATCTAAATCAAAGAATAATTGCGTGATCGCAAAACTAGCACCTGCGTCTTGTTTCGCTTTGAGAATCTCGATATCAAAATCAAACGATGGCGACTCTGGATGCTTATCTGGAAAAGCAGCAACACCGATATCAATAATTCCCAGTTCTCGAGCTAATGCAACTAGCTCAACTGCGTATTTCAAGCCGTCTGGGTGCGGCTGCCAAGTTTGATTAATTCCACCTGGTGGATCGCCACGCAGCGCCATCAATGCGGTCACTCCTGAGCCACGCAAAGTTTGGATCAAGCTTGCCAAGTCAGTTGCGGTCGCTCCAACACAAGTGAGATGTGCAACGGGCAGCATTTTGGTTTCAGATTTGATTCGTTGGGTAACCCGTAATGTGCGATCTCTGGTGGAGCCGCCTGCACCATAAGTCACCGAGACAAAATCTGGCGCTACTGGTGCCAGATCGGCAATTGCCTGCCATAGGTTCGCTTCACCCACATCGCTGGCTGGTGGGAAGAATTCAAAGGAAATTCCGCCTGGCTTGGCAAGACTCATGGGTTGAAGGTTACCTGTTCGGCAACTCCCCTGTACGGTTTCCCGTATGTCGAAAGCAATAGCCGAGTTGCGCGCTGGAATTGAGGCTGAACTGGCGCTTTTTCTGAACCAGCAACGCGAGGTAATGGCCAAGATAAACCCCGAATCTATGGTGTTGATTGATTCAGTTACCGAGTTTGTCTCAGCTGGAAAAAGACTGCGGCCAACTTTTTTACTCGCTGGCTGGTTAGCCACTGGAGCACCGCTAACTAAAGGTGCTTATCAAGCAGCAGCTGCACTGGAGTTTTTACAAGCGTGCGCCTTAATTCATGATGATGTCATGGATTCTTCTGACACTAGGCGTGGCAAGCCAGCGACACATCGGGAGTTTGCAACTTATCACCGCGGGCATCGCTGGTTAGGCTCAAGTGAAACTTTCGGTGTTGGAGCCGCCATATTGCTTGGTGACTTGTGCCTATCTTGGGCAGATGAATTACTAATACAAGCAGAATTGCCAGATCAGACTAAATATGCTGGTAAAAAGGTTTATGACCTGATGCGAACTGAATTAATGATTGGCCAGTATTTAGATTTATTAGAACAAGCACGCGGTGGTGGCTCAATTGACCGAGCATTTGATGTGATTCGACTGAAATCAGCAAAATACACAATCGAAAAACCGTTGGTGCTTGGAGCCACATTAGCTGGTGGATCTGACAAACTAATTTCAGTCTTATCAGAATATGGATTAACACTAGGCGAAGCTTTTCAACTTCGAGATGATGTTTTAGGCGTTTATGGCGATCCACAAGAAACAGGCAAGCCAGCGGGTGATGATTTACGCGAAGGCAAACAAACCGTGCTTATCGCGGAAGCGTTAGCAACAGCAACAGCTGAACAACATGAACAAATCGATTACCACTTGGGCAATCCGGCAATCGATGATGCTGAGATCGCCATGCTTCGCGATGTCATCTCCAAAACCGGAGCATTAGGTCGGGTTGAGGCGCGAATCTCAGATAAAACAGCTAGTGCCAAAAATGCCGCAAAATCAGGGGAAATTCCAGATTCCGTGCAGCAGCTGCTGCTTCAACTGGCGGATGCCGCCACTTCACGCAAGGTTTAGCCAATGGAGAACTTACTTAATGCCCTAAAGCGCGAACCGCGGACCGTAACTGGCCCTAGCGACCACATTGTGATTGTTGGCGCAGGGCTCGCTGGATTATCTGCTGCAATGAGATTGCGTGGCGCAGGTAAAGAAGTAACTGTGATAGAGCGAGAGGCAGTACCTGGCGGTCGTGCAGGTATTTATCAAGATGCTGGCTTCTCGTTCGATACTGGGCCAACCGTGTTAACAATGCCAGACTTGATTGCAGATTGTTTTGATGCGCTGGGTGAAGAGATGAGCGATTGGTTAACGCTAAAACCAGTTGAGCCACTTTATCGCTCGTTTTATCCAGATGGTTCAGTATTAGATGTACATTCAGATCCAGCGCAAATGGCAGCTGAGATCGAAGCTGTCATTGGTCCACACGAGGCTGCTGGATATTTGAAGTATGTCGAGTTTGTTAGCAAGCTTTATGAATACGAAATGCGCGACTTCATAGATCGAAATATTGACACGCCATTTGATCTATTGACGCCAAACTTATTGCGACTTATTCAAATCGGAGCATTCCGTAAGTTGGCACCAAAAGTACGAGATTACCTAAAAGATCCAAGGACTGAGCGCGTTTACTCATTCCAAGCTATGTATGCCGGGCTATCGCCCTACCAAGCGCTTGCAATTTACGCCGTTATCGCTTACATGGATTCCGTTTCCGGGGTATTTTTTCCAGAAGGCGGTATGCATGCAATTCCTCGGGCAATGGCGGCAGCTGCTGAAAAACACGGCGTGAATTTTCGCTACAGCACCGAAGTAGTATCGGTCGAGCGAAGCGCGAGACGAGCCACTGCGGTTATCACCAAAGATGGCGATCGAATTGCAGCTGACGTTGTTATTCTCAACCCAGATCTCCCTGTTGCGTGGCGAGACTTGCTAGGTGAAACTCCATGGCAGGTATCGCGACTCTCCTACTCACCATCTTGCGCAGTTTTGCTTGCTGGCTCAACTGAAAAATTCAGCAAGATAAAGCACCACAATATTCATTTTGGAAACTCATGGCGTGGTGTTTTTGATGATTTAATCAACAAAAAGCGATTGATGTCTGACCCAAGCCTGCTAGTTACCAACCCAACTTTCACAGATCCGTCGTTAGCCCCTGCTGGCAAAGAGATTTACTACGTACTGTTTCCAACGCCAAACCTAGATGCAGATTACGATTGGAAAACGCTTGGCCCACGCTATCGCGATGAAATGATTAGAGTTTTAGAAGAGCGCGGTTATGTGGGCTTTGGCGATGGCATAATCACCGAGAAATTAACCACGCCACAAGATTGGGCCGATATGGGCATGGAGCGGGGTGCCCCATTTGCTAGTGCGCATACATTTCTGCAAACTGGCCCATTCCGCCCGAAAAACATATTTGGCGAGAACATTGTCTTTACCGGCTCTGGCACTACACCTGGTGTCGGCGTACCCATGGTGCTAGTTTCCGGGCGATTAGCTGCGGAACGCGTGCTCGGCAAGGACGCCAATTACCGATCTCGCGCCTGGAGCTAATTTGAGCCTGCGCGAACTTGCTGCTGCCGGAATCACCGATCCAAAGCTTCAGCAGTCCTATCAATTATGTCGCAAACTAAATGCGCAGCATGGCAAAACTTATTTTTTAGCCACTCGACTACTTCCGCCAGCAAAACGACCTTACGTCCATGCGTTATATGGATTTGCTCGATATGCCGATGAAATTGTTGACGATCTAGCCAGCACGCTTACTGCTGAGCAGAAAGCGGCGGCATTGTCATCCTGGGGTGACCAAGTATTGCAGGATTTAGAACAGGGCTATTCAGCAGATCCAGTCGCTGCAGCGTTAGTTGACACAGTAAAGCGCTGGCAGATTCCGCTAGCTCATTTTGAAGCATTTTTAAAGTCTATGAAAATGGATTTAACCGTAACTGAATATAAAACATATGAAGATTTATATGAATATGTTTATGGTTCGGCAGCAGTTATCGGACTGCAAATGGTTCCAATACTCGAACCAATAAGTGATGATGCTTACGAGCCAGCAAAGGACTTAGGAATTGCATTTCAGCTGGCAAATTTCATCCGCGATGTAGGTGAAGATCTAGATCGCGGTCGCATTTACCTGCCAATTGCGGATTTAACTCAATTTGATGTCTCAATTGAGGAATTTAAGCAACGCAAAGTTACTAATAGAATTAAAGAATTACTCAAATTTGAAATAAACAGAGTTCGAGAATTAGAGAAACGCTCTATACCGGGAATAAAGCTTCTATCCCCTGCAAGTCAGCCATGCATAGATGCCGCAAGAATTCTCTATTGTGGCATTGTTGACGCAGTTGAGACTATTGATTATCAAGTATTTGATAAGCGTGCCAAAGTTAGCCTGGCAAAACGGCTAAAAGTTGCAGCTAGCGCCTGGCGAGAAGCTCGTAAATACTTCTAGCGTAAGAATTTAAATCTACTTCGCATTTTCGCGCTGGTGTTACTAATTGGATCGCGCTGAATACCTCTTCGGCCTAGGTAGATCCATATCGCCACAGAGCTCAAACAGAATGAAAAACCAAACAGCAGGTCTTCAGCAGGTGCGAAGAATAATCGACCGTCACCAAATATCGGTGGTGTTGTTGCGTGGAACTTTTCGCCTATTGTGAATTTTGGATCATATTGCACAATGGCAAAACCTGTTAACGTGCCATTTGTCAGAAATTGAAATGACACAACGATTGCATAAGCTATCCACCACACCGCTTTAGTTAAAATACGGGTTTTTAGGATAAGCAAATCAAGTAGTAACGCGATTGCAACGGCCACCAACCCAATTTCGGTGTAACTCACAACTCATCACCTACTCGCCATTGCTTAACGGCTCGTACCGCCTCAAAACTATAAATCATTGCCATTGGCACGATTATGAAAAATAGCAATTCTTCAATTGGCACGATTCCGACAGTCCATCCCGTGACAAACTTTTCATTGAACCACCAATGACCAGACTGGATTGCGTAGATATCCCAAATAACCAAACCAGTGAAGACTGGAAGAATTGTAAGCAGCAATCTGATTGGCTTTCGCAAAACTTGTGCGCCTATAACAAACTCAAGCCAAACTGTGCCAGCAACAATAAATAGCAGCACACCTAGATAGGCAAAGTTTGATAATTGCATGCGCATAACCTACTTGATTGCGGCCAAATACTGAGTTTGAGTTAATTCTTCACTGCCTGCCCCGCTGAGAATAATCTCTGCTGAATCTCTAGTTTCATCTTCACCGTGCCAATTGACTTCTTTCTGCTGCCATTTAATCATTTCCGCTTTGATCTGCTCACCATCGCGACTAAGCACCCGATTTAGCCCCAGCTCTGGCGTTACCTCAATCCACAAAATTAAACTTGCATACTTTCTTAACTCTCGCGCTGCTGCGCCAACACCTTCTAGGACCAACAACGTTGGATTTAACTCAACCTGTGTCGTATAGGCGTAATTATGCCAATCAAATTTCCAATATTTTGCTGGTTTGCCTGCAGCAAGGGGGTTAATGATTTCCGTTTTAATTTTCTGGATAGTGTCAATTGATAATGCCTTCTCCCAGCCGGGATATAGATCATCCATATGTATCACATCGGCATTTGTCTCTGTTGCTAGCAGATTTGCCAACGTGCTCTTCCCGCTACCTGCTGGACCATCTATCAAAATTAACCTTGTTTGACCCAGCAGCGCTGGCCTCGCTAGCGCCAGCGCTGCTAATTGGGTCACGTCAACGATTTGCTGTTGAGCATTCGAAGCCATCTGATCCAACCCTGTATTGCCATCACAACTAACAATGCGTAGAACAATGCTGTAAAGAACAGCTCTTGCCGACCGTAGTGGATAGTTGCTATCACATTTACCGCAATCCAAATCATCCATGCATCTGCTCGCTGCATCACCATCAAGATTTGTGCCACCAGTGAGCCAACAAAAATAAGTGAATCAAGCTGAGTTGCAACAGCGCCTAGTTCTTTAAGTAACGGGTTTAACCCTGCCCATGCGATGATTGCAAACAGGAACCAATAGCTCCGATGTTTGTTAGAAAGTAGTTTTGGCTTTGCGCCTTGCGCTCCCCAGCCAAACCAACCCCAAATTGCAGCTGCAATAAAAACTAACTGCAATGCTGCTGAGGCCAGCAAATCAAACTCCAGGAATAGCCAGCCATAAAGCACTGATCCCAAGATCCAAAGCGGCCAAGCCCACCTGGTGCCGACAATGCCAAGCCAGATGGCAGCAATAGATGCAATCACCGAAAGCATCTCTAGCAAAGTTACCTGATAATCCCAGGCAGTAAATAGAACAGTCATAACACTCCTCCCGATTCGGCATTACCCGACTGGTCCTACGGTCGGCGAACTTTTCGCCCTCTCAGCCTGCAGGTACGCAGACTCCCGTGTGGTTGGCCATAGGCTACCGCGGTGGCCAACAAAACGCACCCGTTACTCGCCACTTTTGCACTATTAATTGCAACCGCGCTCTGGGGAAGTTCGTTTGCGATAACTCAAGTTGTGGTAACCCAGATGGATCTGATTTCTGGCATGTTGTTTCGAGCAATTATTGCGGTATCGATTTTATTTTTATTAAAACCCAATGTTGTCTTTCGGCTAAATCGGACAGACCTAAAACATGCCACCGCGATTGGGGTTTTTCTTGGTAGCGGATATCTATTACAGAGTTGGGGCCTGCTTTACACCACGGCTACCGCATCTGGTTTTATCGCTGGAATGTTCGTTGTTTTCACACCCATAGTTGGAGCAATTTTTTTTCGAGAAAAAATTCGTGGGATTACTTGGGCAGCAACTGCCATCGCAGTTTTTGGCTTAGCAGTAATGACATTACGTGGAGTGGGATTTGGCTTTGGTGAAAGCATCACCTTAGTTACCGCGTTAATGTGGAGCCTACAAATTACGTTTCTGAGCCGTTGGGGGCGACCAGAGATTGCTTGGGCAATGACAACGGTACAAATGGCAGTTGTTGCGATGATGTCGCTATTTCTTGCCGCTTCGCTCGACACATTGCAGCTACCACCAACGCACCTGTGGGATGAGTTGCTCTATTTAGGAGCGGGAGCCGGAGCGCTAGCACTTCTGCTGCAAACTTGGGGTCAAGCACAAGTTTCAGCAGTTCGGGCAGCAATTATTTTCACCATGGAACCTGTATGGGGAGCCATTTTCTCAGTAATAATCGTGGCAGATGTGGTGACTTTTCCTATTGCTGCGGGCGGCGGACTAATTATTCTGGCTATGCTCACGTCAGAGTTTGGCGCATATCGCGCTCGTGCCGAAGCAAGACTGACTTAAGAGTTGAGCCATAAGCATAATTTCCAAGACTGCCATCAGAACGCACAATCCGATGACATGGCACGAAAATAGGAATTTGGTTTCTGCCACAAGCAGTTCCAACTGCTCGCACTGCCGCAGGCGATCCAATTCGCTCTGCTAATTCACCATAACTGATTGTCTTGCCAGCTGGCACTGTTGATATCTGTCGCCAGACCCGCTTGGCAAATGGTGAGCCAGATTGGCTTAGCTGAAATTCATCACGAAGATCTAATTTTCCAGCTTGATACGCTGCGATCGCTTTTTCGATCCCTATAACTCTTTTGACTTTGACTGGTGACTCTAACTGATTTGTAACACTAGAAATTTTGCCAAAGCCACTGCGCATAATTCTTAGATTTGATCCTGATCCCTCAGTAATCACCCAGAAAGTGCGATTGAAAAGCGAAGTTTCAACAGCCGCCAGCATTATCTGGCTTTGAGCATCTCAGATACCCGAAACGCGAGCTCTAGAGATTGCACTCGATTAAGTCGTGGGTCACAAGCAGTTTCATAGCGGCTAGGTAAATCTTGATCTAGCAAACCCTCCATGCCACCAGTGCACTCAGTTACATCATCACCGGTTAGCTCAATATGAATTCCGCCTGGATGGACACCAACGGCGCGACAAACATCGAAAAATCCAACCACTTCGCCAAGAACATCCGAAAACTCACGCGTTTTGTGGCCGGTTGTTGCAGTTCTAGTATTGCCATGCATTGGATCGCAGACCCATAGCGGCATGTGACCAGTTTTAAATGATGCAGTCATTAATGGTGGCAATGCCTCTTTAATTTTGGTTACACCCATCCTCGAAATGAATGTGACACGACCTGCAGTTCGATCCGGATCTAACATCTCAAGAATCTGCTGTATCTCATCTGGTGAGGTTGATGGCCCAATTTTTACCCCGATTGGATTCGATATTCGGGAAGCAAAATCAAGATGTGCACCATCTAATTGTCTGGTGCGATCCCCAATCCAAAGGAAATGAGCACTGACGTCATATAGCTTGCCAGTTCGAGAATCCACTCGAGTTAGTGGCTTTTCATAGTCCAATACCAGCGCTTCATGACTTGAGTAAAAATCAACTGTTCGGAATTCACTCGGATCTACGCCACAAGCTTCCATAAAGGCCAGCGCACGATCAATATCGCTTGCAATCAACTCATATTTCTCACCAGTTTTAGACTGCTTCACGAAATCTTGATTCCAGGAATGCACCTCACGCAAATCCGCATAGCCGCCCTGAGTAAATGCGCGAACCAGATTTAAAGTTGCACTGGAAGCGTGATATGCCCGCACCATTCGCCATGGATCTGGCGTTCTTGCAGCCTCCGAAAAATCAACATCATTCACCGCATCGCCACGATAAACTGGCAAGGTTAATCCATTTGCAGTTTCAGTTTCGCCAGATCGAGGCTTGAAATATTGTCCAGCAATTCGACCAATTTTTATTACCGGTAGCGTTGAGCCATAAGTCAGCACAACTGCCATCTGCAACACGGTACGTAATCGACCTCGGATTGAGTCAGCAGTATTGTGCTTGAAAGTTTCAGCACAATCCCCTGCGGTAAGCACAAACGCATTTCCGTGCGCCGCTTTTGCCAATGAATTTTTAAGTTGGTCTGCTTCACCAGCAAAGATCAAAGGTGGCAAACTGGCAAGTTCAGCACGCGCCTTATCCAGCTCAGCTTGATCTGGCCAGGTGGGCTGCTGGGCGGCAGGAAGATTTGGCCAATGGATTTGCGACATACGCTAAGCGTATTGCCACCTATTTTTGAGCACGCTACAAGGGCGATGCTTCGTCATCACTAAGCGTGTCAGACCACTCTTGGCTGCGCCCGCGTCGTTTATCAATTAGTCGCGCAATGCCAATTGCACCAAACACCAAGATCAACATCGGACCGGCCAGCAGCATCATGTTCAGTGGATCACCAGTTGGGGTTGCTACCGCGCCAAACACCACTACCCCCACCACGATTTGGCGCCACCACTTAACCATGGTGTAGCCCGAAACTACATTCGCCAAACTAAGCATCACAATGAAAACTGGTGCTAAGAATCCAAGACCAAATACGATCAAAGTTCGCAAGAAGAAATTCAAATACCGATCAACTGGCAATAGATTAGAGACACCTTGTGGCGTGAATCCCAGCAATAACTCCATCGCTACTGGGAGCACGGTGTAAGCCAGATAAACACCACCGAAGAACAGCGGAATAGAGGTAAACATAAATATCAAACCGTAACGACGTTCATTACGTTGTAGCCCTGGCGTAATAAATCGCCACAAATGCCATAGCCATACTGGAGCGGTAACGATTAATGCAAATGTTGCGGAGATCTTTAATTGCAGCGTAAATGCATCAGCAACACCAGCTAGGACTAACCCAATCTCGCGACCTTCCGCGGCAGCATCTGCAATTGCGAAATCTATTGGACGCTTCAGCAGCGCAAATGTGAAATCATAAAGAAACCAGCCAACAACTGTTGCCGATACCAGAAACATAACTACCTGAAACAATCGATTGCGCAACTCCCGAAGATGCTCGATCAACGTCATCTCTGCGTTTGGATCACGCTTTCGCAAACCAAATTTACGCATAAGTTATCAATGCGTAACGACTATGACTTGGTTTCGGAGTTCTTATCGTCTTCTAATTCAGCGTTATCTTGAGCCTTAACCTCTGCCTTGAAAATTCGCAGCGAGCGACCAATTCCTCGGGCTGCATCAGGCAGCTTCTTAGCTCCAAATAACAAAACCAAGACGACCAAGAGAATGATCAACTCGGTTGGCTTCAAATTTGGCATCTCTGCCTCCTATCCAGTTGTGAGAAGAATAAGGGGTGTTAGCCCTTGGTGGAACCTAGGGTTAGACCAGAAACAAATTGCTTACGCAGAACTAGGAAAACAATTAAGGTTGGAATCGCAGCAATCATCGCTCCTGCAGCAAGCAGGTTGTAGTCAGTCACGAATTCCCCGGTAAGCCTGCCCAATCCCGAGGTAATGGGCCGTTTTGAATCGGTCGACATAAGCACCAAAGCCCAGAAGAAGTCGTTGTAGATCCATGTCGTCATTAAAACTGCCAAAGATGCAAGTGGTGGCCGTAACAACGGCAACATTACGTTCCAATAGTGTCGCCAAACCGAGGCACCATCAACTAATGCCGATTCAGAAATCTCCTTCGGAATTGTTTTCATGTAACTTGAAAGAACGAAAGTGGCAAATCCCATTTGAAATGCCACGTGGATCAAAATAACACCCCAATGAGAGTCGTATAAGAATCTTCGGTCTCCTACCCAATCGCCAAGCTGCAGATACAACTTGAAAACTGGAATAAACACTAATTGACCGGGAAGTAGATTTCCTGCAGTAAACAGCAATAGCATCGCAACGTTGAATCTAAAGGAATACCTCGAAACCACGAATGCAATCAACGAACCAAACAACAAAGTTAGAAATACCGCTGGGACCGTAATTATGAATGAGTTGTAAAGATAAGTCGGAAGTTCCATTCTAGAGATCGCCGTGGTGTAATTGAAAAAGCCAAATTCCTCAGGCATTGAGAAAGTGCCTCGAGCGCGAATCTCACTGTACGGTCGGAATGAACTCCATAGCGTCCACAAAATTGGAAATATCCATAAGATCGCAAAAATACCAATGAAAAGCGAGATGTATCTATCTTTGATTTTCTGTTTATTTCGATACTTTTTGTCAACTACTGCTTGGAGGCTCATTTGACATCCTCCTTAAATTGTTGCGTTAAATAGGCAATTATCGGACCGATTGATAGAACAAACAAAATCACGGCATAAGCCGCACCCTTCATGGACGCACCTTCACCAGCAATGTTTTGAAATACTAAAACACCTAAAATCGGAAGTCCCGCACTAGTGCCGTAAATGATGTAGACAATGTCAAACGCACGTAATGACTCAATAATCGTAATTACTACAACGATAATATTTACTGGGCGCATCGCTGGGAAAATAATTTTTCTAAACGTTTCCCATTCCGTTGCACCATCAATTGCGGCAGCTTCTCGCAATGTGGCATCAATCGCTTTAAGGCCAGCTAAATACAACAGCATGATGTAACCAATATGGCGCCAGGAAGCGATTATCATGATTATATAAATATTTATGTCGTAGTTGCCAAAAAATGAAATCGCATTATCAATATCTCGCCCAAACAATCCATTTACGAAACCATCTGGCCGCAGCATGAAGTTCCAGATAATGCCGGTAACTGCAAGGGAAAGGACGACGGGAAGATAGTAGGCAGATTGATAGAACTTATGCCCTCGAATCTGCCGATCGATTTGATATGCCAACAACACACCCAAGGGCGATGCGATCAGAAAGAACCATGCCAGCCAAATAATGTTGTTCTGCACAGCATCCCAGAATGCTGGCGTCTTGAAGAAGATATTTCGATAATTTTCAATACCTGCCCAGCGGATATCGGAATATCTGATTCCAGTCCAGTAAGTGAATGAAAGTCCAATCGTTGCTATCGCCGGTAGCCAAACTAAAAATAAGTGAAGGGCGGTTGGAATTCCAACGAAAAGACCCAGCGTAAGCCGATCCCGTTTAGTAAAAGCAGGACGGCGACGAACCAATGATTGATTCGTCGCCGTCGTCTTCATAATTTATTCCTATTCAGTTGTATTGATTAGGTAAGCGGTGGTAGCGCCTCCCATTGCGCTTGCATACTTTCTAGAATCTTATTGATGTCTTGTGGATTACGGAACCACTCTTGAATTGCTGGTCCAACTACTGGGCCAGCAAAATCAGGTCGAGTATCGCGATCCAAGAACTGAGTGATGTACTTAGCTTCTGCCATCACAGCAAGTTGTTCTTGCTGGAAAGCGTCATATGAAGAAGTATCTTGTCCTCGGTTGGCCGATGTCATTGGAACACCGGTATCAAGCATTGCTTGAACACCTTCCATGTCACCAGCGAACTTAGCCAAGTCAGCACCACCTGCATTGTTTGCACCATTGGCAGCAACACAGAAACCATCAATTGGGGCATCAATGGTGTCGCGACCAAATTCTGGATTGATCTCAGGGAATGGAATGATGGAAAGATCGAAATAATCTTCATCAGATACACTCTTGAAATCACCAGCAAACCAAGATCCCATGAGAACGGTTCCGGCTTTCTTCTGTAGCAGCAATTGAGTAGCACCGTCCCATTCCAAATCAAGAACATTGGAATTCATATATGGCAGCAACTGCTCCCAATTCTTGAACACCTGAAGCACTCGATCATCAGTCCACTGCTCACGTCCAGCTAGCAGATCTACGTGGAACTGGTAACCGTTGGTTCGGGCGTTGATGATGTCAAATGTTCCCATTGCTTCCCAGCCGCCTTTGTCGCCAGCTGCAAAACCAATTAAGCCTTTTGACTTCATACCATCAAGCATGCCTAGGAACTGATCCCAAGTGGTTACTGAATCACCATCTAGACCTAGTTCGGCAAACATTGACTTACGGAAGTGCAAGCCCCATGGATACCAAGACTGTGGGATGAAGTACTGCTTTCCATCTAGTCCAGTAGAAGCAATCTTGTAACTTTCGTCGTACTGGTCACCAATTTCAGCCCAGACATCAGATAGGTCAACAAGCAATCCTTGCTCGGCAAAGAACTGCATGCGGTAGCCGGCCATCCACTGGAACATGTCATCTGGTGTTCCCTGTAGATATTGACTTAGGTTGTTCTGGAAAGCATTGGATTCAGTTGCGTTATAGGTAACTTCGTTTCCAGTTTTTGCGGTGTAAGCAGCAACCAACGCCTTGAGCTGCGTGGTTGGGTTCTCATCTACGGTTCGCGCACCAAACGCAATCGGACCAGATACGGCCGATCCGCCTGATGAACTATCTGAATCACTGCTGCACGCGGCCAATCCACCTGCAGCTGCAATTCCTAGCGCGCCAGCAGCCGATCCCTTTAGCACTGAGCGTCGGGATAACAACTTGTCTGGTGTGGTCATGCGAGACCTCCATCTCGTTTATCAGGTTCTAACAGAACCGAACATAACTTCACTTTAGAGCCTGCGGTGGTGAAATTCCACCCAAGTCCGCAAGATTTCTAAATCGTTACCTGCTGGGTAACAATCTGATAACGGCAAATTATTCGGGTTTCTCGGCTGGTAGAGTGTGCGAATGTGTGTGAGATTGTGAGTTTCTCAACTTAGGAGCATCGTGAAGCCTTGGCAGAGTGCTATTTGGTACGGCGGCGACTACAACCCGGAACAATGGCCAAAGGGTATTTGGGATGAAGACATTGCTCTAATGCTGGAAGCTGGCGTCACTACGGTATCGCTGGGCATCTTTAGCTGGGCGAATCTGGAGCCTAGTGAAGGTGTCTACACCTTCGGCTGGCTGGATGAAATTATTGAGAAACTTCATACTGCTGGAATTTCTATAGATTTAGCTAATGCCACAGCATCACCGCCTGCTTGGTTAGGCATCAAGTACCCCGACACTAGATTCACCGATCAAAATGGTGTTGTCCGAGCCCACGGCGGCCGACAGAATTTTTGTGCGTCATCACCAAACTATCGACGGGCTGCGCAAGCCTTAACCGAACAACTTGCCCAGCGTTATGGCAAACATCCAGCTGTGGCAATGTGGCACGTGCACAATGAATACGCTTGCCATAATGCTAGAGATTATTCCGAGACTTCTGCAATTGCATTTCGAAGGTGGCTGCAACATAAATATGGAAATTCACTATCTGATTTAAACCGTGCCTGGGGAACTGATTTTTGGAGTCAGCGATACCACCAATGGGATGAAATAGGTACACCAAGAATCACTCCGGATGGCACTTCACCAAATCCAACAATGCAATTAGATTTTGCTCGATTTTCCTCAGACGCGTTACTGGAATGCTTTATTGCTGAACGCGACATAATTCATAAACACTCCCCTGGAATTCCCGTTACCACTAACTTTATGACCATTAGAGGCTTTAATAAATTAGATTACTGGAAGTGGGCGGAAGCAGTTGATGTAATTTCAACAGATCACTACTTAATGAGTTCCGACAAAGATGCTCATATTGAGTTAGCCATGCAGGCAGACACCACGCGCGGATTAGCATCTGGAAAACCTTGGCTGCTCATGGAGCATTCAACAAGCGCGGTTAATTGGCAACCACGCAATCGTGCAAAAGAGCCTAGAGAATTGTTGCGTAATTCCATGCAACATTTCGCCCGCGGCGCTGATGGCATAATGTTTTTTCAATGGCGCGCCTCATATGCTGGATCAGAGAAATTTCATTCTGCGCTTGTGCCGCATGCTGGCAAAGAAACTAAGGTTTGGCGTGAAGTTGTTGAACTGGGTAGCAATTTAGCGAATTTAATCGAATTGATTGGCTCTACTGTAAACAATGATGTTGCAATTATTTGGGATTATGAATCTTGGTGGTCGCTTGATCAGCCCAATTTGCCCAGTGTTGATTTAAATTATCTTGAACAAACTTTAGCCATCTATCGATCGCTTTGGGAAATGAACTATGGGGTTGATTTCATCGCCAAGCCAAGTTCAAGTTCTGACCTAACCAAATACAAATTGGTCATTGCGCCGATGACTTATCTAATGAGTAAAGCAACCGGTAAGGCAATTGAGGAGTTTGTTGAACGAGGTGGAAACCTATTAGTTACTTTCTTTAGCGGAATCTCGGATTTAAATGATCACATTTATTTAGGTGGCTACCCTGGACCGCTTCGCGAGGTGCTTGGTCTGAGCATTGAGGAGTTTGCACCACTGATGTCTGGGCAAACAACTCTGCTGAGCAATGGCTATGAGGCGCGACTTTGGACTGAGCGGGCAAAATCAACCACATCAGAGCCCATTGCTACTTACATGGATCCAGCTCTAGATGATTCGGTGGCAATTTCGCGCAATTCGTTTGGTAATGGAACTGCTTGGTATCAGGGTACAAATCTATCAAACAAGGATCAAACAAAATTACTTACCAAGATCCTAAAAGCATCAAATATTTCAAAAACTTTTGATGCGCCACCAGGAGTTGAAGTCGTAAGAAGAAGCAAGAATGATCAAAATTGGATCATTGCCATTAATCACACAAATTCAGCGGTGAAACTATCGACTTCTGGCACCGAATTACTAAGTGGAAATCAAATTGCTGGTTCAATAAAAATTTCTGCCGGCGAAGTTGCAGTGATTAGGGAGTCAAAATAATGCTGGCAACGCAACGGCGACAACTAATTCTCCACAGCATTGAGAATGATGGTGCGGTAACAGTCAGCAGGCTTGCTATTGCGCTTGGTGTCTCTGAAATGACAGTTCGTCGTGATTTAGACATTTTGGAAAAGGATGGACAAGTTGTAAAGGTTCATGGTGGAGCAACCGCGCCTAAAATGGATCGGTCTGTTGAGCCAGGATTTGCTGCCAAAGTCCAACTGGAGCAGCAATCAAAAATTGCCATTGCAAAAGTAGCAACTCAAATGGTGCGTCCCGGTGCTGCTGTAGCGTTGACCGCAGGATCTACCACTTATGCCATTGCTCAAAGTTTGATTCATATCCCCAATCTAACTTTAATAACAAATTCAATTAGGGTTGCCGAACTCTTTCATGATGGCGTCGCTAGTGATACTGAAGTTATTGTTATAGGTGGCACGAGAACCCCATCTGATGCCTTAGTTGGCCCAATGGCAAACCGAAACATCTCGAATTTGAA
>CAYXYW010000004.1:0-36729 GCA_964469855.1 uncultured Bifidobacterium sp. | reverse complement strand
GCCTTAGCTCTGGTGAAAAAGTGAACGCCTTCAACACCATGTGCTTTAGTGTCACCAAACATCGATTGCTTCCAACCACCAAATGAGTGATAAGCAACTGGCACAGGAATTGGCACATTGATACCGATCATGCCCACTTCAATCTCATATTGGAAGCGACGAGCAGCGCCACCATCGTTAGTGAAAATGGCAGTGCCATTTCCAAACGCACCAGAGTTAATTAACTTCACACCCTCTTCGTAGCTTTTCACGCGGACGATTGATAGCACTGGACCAAAAATCTCTTCGGTATATACCTTTGAATTTGTTGGCACTTCATCAATCAAAGTAGGGCCGAGCCAAAAACCATTCTTGTCACCATCGGGATTCACATTTCGACCATCGACGACAACTTTCGCTCCGTCGTTAATGGCAATATCAATATATCCAGCAACTTTATCCCGGTGCTCTCTGGTTACCAGAGGTCCCATGTCGCAAGATTTACGCCCATCGCCCACTTTGAGCGCCGCCATCCGTTCAGTTATTTTGGCAATCAACGGATCAGCAATAGGTTCAACAGCAACAACTACTGATATAGCCATGCAACGTTCACCTGCTGAGCCAAATCCGGCATTAACTGCGCTATCTGCAACTAAATCTAAGTCGGCATCTGGCAACACCAACATGTGATTTTTTGCGCCACCTAACGCTTGAACGCGTTTACCATGTTTGCTGGCATTCTCGTAAATGTATTTTGCAATTGGTGTGGAACCAACAAATGAAATAGATTGAACAATCTCATTTTCTAGCAGTCCGCCAACTGCTTCTTTATCACCATTCAAAACGTTATAAACACCATCTGGCAAACCAGCCTCTTGCCATAGCTTGCCAATCCAGATTGAAGCAGTTGGATCTTTTTCCGATGGTTTGATAATTACAGTGTTACCAGCAGCAATCGCAATTGGATAAAACCACATTGGCACCATTGCTGGAAAGTTAAACGGCGAAATAATGCCTACCACACCTAGCGGCTGTCTTAGTGAATAAACATCAATCCCAGTTGAGGCGTTCTCGCTGTAAAAGCCTTTTAACAACTCTGGGATACCAACAGCGAATTCAACTACTTCTTGGCCACGAGTAATTTCACCCAACGCATCAGAGATCACTTTGCCGTGCTCGCTGGTAATGATTTCAGCAAGCTCTTGTTTTCTGGCATTTAAGAGTTCGCGAAAGTTAAAAATAATTTGCTGACGTTTAGCAAGTGAGGTGTCACGCCAGGCTGGAAATGCAGCAGCCGCAGCATTAGCAGCAGCCGCAATATCAGCTTGATTAGCTAGCACTACTGATTTAGTTACTTCACCAGTTGCTGGGTTATAGACCGGGGCAGTTCTTTTGCTCTCACCAATAAATTCCTTACCAGCGATCCAATGCGGAATCATTTGAGTTGACATGTTATCTCCAAGCGTATTTCGGTGAATCTTATCTGAGCCAGCGACGCGATGGCATAACTAAGATTGATTGGCCGGCCGTTCCGGCTATTTCATCGTACGTTTCAAGAAAGCCACGGTTCGCTCCATGGAAAGGGTCCAGTCCCGATAAAACGCATGGTATTCACCGACGTATTCAATTAACTCAACGTCTTTACCTTGGGCTTTAAGTTCTGCAGCAGCTCTTCGTGACCAATCAATCTCGCAGCTGTCATCCAAAGTGCCGTGGTGGATTAGAACTGGCTCAGCAACCTGATCAAAATAGTTAAGTGCCGAAATCCCAGCCCAAAATTCTGGGTTGTCTTCAGGTAGACCATAAGTGTCAGATACTTCTTGTGCGAAGTCAGCCGCTACCCGACCCCAGCGATTGAAGTTGTCGGCATAATCCGCGCTTGTTGGCGCATACAAAACATATGTATTGAATACATATGGGAAAGCAACCATTGCTTGATATCCAATGCCACCACCCATGGATCTACCGAGATAGCCAATTCGAGTGTCGTCCAATTGCGGAAGATCAGATCCGCGTAGCGCGAGCGCGGCATTAACGATATCTAGCACATACCCTTGTCGGAATTTAATGTTATTTTCTGGATCATCATCACTACCAGCATGATTTCGATAATCGGTGTGTAAAACAATGTAGCCATTCTTGGCTAAATAGTCTTGCTCGCGAGCCAGGCCACGACCTGATGTATAAATTCGAGGATCGATATAGCCATGGCCAAGCACTAGTGCTGGGAATGGTCCATCACCATTAGGTACATTCATGATGCCGCTAATAGTTAGCTCGCCACTTTTATAGGTAACTGCGTAGCGCTTATAGCTGCTTGTTGCAGATACTTGTCGAACTATTCTTAAGTTTTTGCCGTCAAGAGGAGTTTTCATTAGCGACTTTATTGAAACTGGATGAGGTTTTGGTAGAACTTCAATACTTCCTTGCCACTGATCAGTAACTAAGTCAGTTTTGAATATTGCTTCATCTCCATCAAAACCATTGCCAACAAGTCCAGCTAACTCCCAGCCATTATCAGTAACTATGAATCTTGATTCGTTACCAATCCAGAAACTTTCTGCTTCGGATAGCACTTCAACACCAGACTCTTGGTTCTTTGAGATAGCTAAAATTGTGATTGGACCATATTCGCTGTCTGGATAGCCGCATGCGCTTGCTGTTATTGCGCCCAGTTGTGTTCGTGATTTGGTTATCAAATACCGCTTAACATCAGGATCTGATTCGCCGCACGGGAGTGCTAACGTTTGTGCTTCGAGAACTTCGTAAGTGGTTTTGGGTTCTGCCGAATCATTTCCACAGGCCGCAAGCAATATTGCGATGGTGACAATCAGGCTGAACTTGCGCATACCTAGTATGGTAGCCGAAGTATCTAAGAGCGAAACTTGGAAATAAGTCGCTTCCCTCGAAGATACATCTCGCAACCCAAGCAAAAGGCAAATGCTGCATTTAAGAAAGCAGCAAAAAGTGCACTAGCTATTGCTATGTTGAAAATAATTTCAAATCCCGTTGCCAGCGCAATGAAGCCAGTCAACGCGAAACCAAACCCAACCAGCTGGGCAAACTGTGGTGGTCGACTATCTTCAGTTACCAATGGCGACTTCAGTCGTGGCTTAACTATTTTTCGATAAATGAACGCATAAGGCGAATGCTGCGGTCCGATGAATCCACCAATTGCAAATACTGCAGTTTGAAGAGCAAGAAGTTCAATGGATTGGGTTATCAGCACAGTCGCTAGCACCAAAGTGGTGATTGCCGCGCCGAATCTAGGGCCGCGCGCGTCTATTTCTTGAGATGTTTTTGAAGCTGTATTGATTGAATTTGTGTTTGACATTGTTTTCCTTAGTTTGTTGTTGGTTTAAATGGATTCAAACTAACAACACAATGTTCCGGCTAGCCGGCAGTAGATGATCTCCCTGCGACGAGTAAAAATTTTGATCTCATTGGAAAACATAGGGTGAATATAGACGAGCAAATCAAATAAGGCTAATTGCGAAATTATTGCATTTAGCGAATTGCATTTAGTGTTGCAACCACATCAGATCGACGGGGTGCGCCAACAGCACGGGATATTTCAAAACCTTTGTCATCAAGAATTACTGTGGTTGGTGTCGATTTCACATTCAATTCTCGGACTAGCTCCAAATTAGATTCAGCATCAATCTCAATGTGCTTAATCCCGGGGTAGTCGGTAATCACCTGGCTTAACAAGGTTCTGGTGGTGCGGCAAGGCGTGCAAAATGCGCTAGAAAACTGCACCAAAGTGGCGCGATCACCCAAAGTTTCGCCAATTCGAGCACCAACATTCAGTTGAGAATCTTTGATTGTTGCTTTGATCCGGCCGCGGCTGCGTTGATAACCAAAACCAACCAAAGTGGCTGATAACAACACCGCTAGCACCAGAGCAATAGATTCCATGAGCGAAGTTTCTCACATCAGCATATTTATGCAGCAGGTGCTATGAATCAAACTTACTGCGAAATACTTTTATCAGAATTGATCCGGTTAGCGTGGTTAGCAACACATAAGTCAACGCAATAGGTAGTAATTGATTAGCAAATGGTGCACCTAGTGCTAAACCTGCGATAACAATTGAAAATTCTCCGCGCGGTGTTAGAAATGCACCAATTCGAAGCCAACTCATCGGATCAGACATCTCAGCAGCCATTAATTTAGCGACAAGAAACTTCCCACCAACACCAAGACCAGTTAGAAGTAAAGCAATGGGTAGCACGCCAATTATGTCGGCAGGATTAGTTATTAACCCAAAGAATAAGAAAAATAGAGCTGAGAAAAAATCGCGCAACGGTGAAAGTCGAGCACGAGCTACTGCCGCGACATCGCCAGAGAGTAGAAGGCCAACTAGAAATGCTGCGATCGCGCCAGATACGCCTGCTAGTTCGGCCAGACCAGCAAATAGCAACGCTGCACCAAATACTGTGAGCAATAAACCAGTTGCGTTTTGAGTGTTGAGAAAATTAGAAAGAAAATGTTCTCGTTTGATACTTATTAAAATAACTAAACCAATAACTACTAATGCAACTGAAACTGAGATAGCCCCAACTAGAACGCCGGCAGCGGAAATCACAGCACTGGCAACTGGTAAATAGGGTGCAAGTGCGAGATCTTCAAAAACTAGAATTCCAACAGTTCTTCTAGCAGTTTCTGATCTTTGAAATCCAGACTCTCGAATCAATTGCGCAGCAATACCAGAGCTGGAGACATAAGTTATGCCACCTAAAATAATGGCACCAGGAATTCCCCAACCAAGAACTAGTGCGATGATTGTACCTGGTGTTGCATTGAACAAAATGTCATAGAGCCCAGCTTTCCAGCGCAATTTCAGTGAGTCGCCAATTTCGCGCGCGGAATATTCCAAGCCGAGTAATAACAACAGCAAGATGGCACCAATTTGGGCACCGATTAGTAAAAAGTCTTCGCTTAAACCAACACCAACAATTCCGCCATTACCGAAAGCAAGGCCCATACCAATAAATAATGGAACAACTGAGAGTCGAACTTTGGTTGCAATGAACGCCAAAATTCCAAGCAGTAGCAATATTCCGCCCATTTCAGCCAAGATAAGGGCATCAAATCCAACAGGATTAGCGGTGGGAACCAGCAATTGCGCTACGAAAAATTGTTCCATTTGTGTAGTTTACACAAACGGAATCAAGAGTTTGCTCGCTTTGCCTTATTAGCAGCTCGAGCGCGATCGTTTTGATCCAACATTACTTTGCGAATTCGTACCATTGCAGGTGTGACCTCAACACATTCGTCTTCTCGACAAAATTCCAATGCCTGTTCCATATTTAGGCGTTTCGGTGGAATTAGTCGTTCAGCATCATCAGATCCAGCAGCACGCATATTTGTTAGCTTCTTCTCTCGCACTGCATTCACATCCATGTCATCAGCTCGTGCATTTTCGCCAACAATCATTCCTTCATAAACTTCCATGCCTGGCTCAACAAATATTGTGCCGCGTTCTTGCAATGAGAAGATTGCATATGAAGTGACTACGCCACGTCGATCAGATACCAATGAGCCAGTAGGACGGAATTTAATCTCACCATGCCAAGGTTCGTAACCATCGAAAACATGGTGCAACAATCCGGTGCCCCGTGTTTCAGTTAAAAATTCTGTTCTAAAGCCAATTAGGCCACGGGATGGAACTCGATAGTCCATGCGCATCCAACCTGAACCATGGTTAACCATCTGTTCCATTCGCCCCTTACGAAGCGCCATCAACTGGGTAATTACACCTAAATATTCTTCTGGTGCATCAATTGTTAGTCGCTCCATTGGTTCATGAAGCTTTCCATCAACCATCTTGGTCACAACTTGTGGCTTACCAACAGTTAGTTCAAAACCTTCACGTCGCATCATCTCAACTAACACAGCTAGTTGCAGTTCGCCTCGACCCTGCACTTCCCAAGTATCAGAGCGATCGGTATTCAATACTCGAAGTGAAACATTTCCAATCAACTCAGCATCAAGTCGGCTCTTAACCAACCGAGCCGTTAACTTAGTGCCAGATTGACCAGCAAGTGGTGATGAATTAACTCCAATAGTCATTGAGATACTTGGTTCATCAACTGTAATTAATGGCAGTGCAACTGGATTTTCAGCATCGGCAAGCGTTTCACCAAGAGTGATATCTTCAATTCCAGCAACAGCAATGATGTCGCCTGGACCTGCAGTTTCAGCCGGAACGCGTTCTAGTGCATCATTCATTAACAGTTCAGCAATTCGAACTCGGCTGACTGAGCCATCCGCTTTAATCCAAGCAACACTTTGGCCGCGCTTAATTTCTCCTTCTCGAACGCGACAAATAGCAAGCCTGCCTAAATATGGTGATGAATCTAAATTAGTTACATGTGCCTGTAATGGTGCACCCTCATGATATTTCGGTGCTGGAATAGTGTTGAAGATAGTTTCAAATAACACATCTAGATTTTCTTGGTCAGGCATACCACCATCGTCAGGACGAGTTGTTGATGCTTTACCTGCTTTTGCTGATGCATAAATAATTGGAAATTCTATTTGTTCCTCAGAGGCATCAAGATCTAAAAACAATTCGTATGCTTCATCAACAACTTCTTTGATTCGCGCATCAGGTCGATCTACTTTGTTAATCACCAAAATAACCGGAAGTTCTTTTTGAAGTGCTTTTCGCAATACGAACCGAGTTTGTGGCAGCGGGCCTTCGGAGGCATCTACTAACAACAGCACGCCATCAACCATTTCCAAACCGCGCTCAACTTCACCACCAAAGTCAGCGTGTCCGGGCGTATCAATAATGTTCACAATCCGGTCACCACGTTTTACAGCAGTGTTTTTGGCCAAAATTGTGATGCCCTTTTCCCGCTCTAAATCATTTGAATCCATAATTCGATCTTGCCCCTCGGCTTGATCTTTATGTGCCGCAAATGCCCCAGATTGCCACAACATGGCATCAACTAATGTGGTCTTACCATGATCAACGTGAGCGATGATTGCGATATTCCGCAATTCATCTCGAGATTTAACTGGCAAATGTGCTAAATGTTTACTCATGATTTAGGCAGCAGTGCTGCCAGCCCTTCTAATTTGATTGGATTTAGAGCACGAGCCTAGTGGGCGCGCCGTAACTTAACTAGCAAGGTGCCATAAGTAAGCCCGAATCCAAATCCGATGGCAGCATAGACGCCTGTAAATAGGTTTAGCTCAACCGGAATTAATAAGGTAAGAATCCCAAGTGTGGTGGCTGCAACCAACATCACCTGCGCCGCACGATGCACACCACGATCAGATGCAGTGGTGGCTACAACGTACATATTTCCAGTTAGCGCAACTAAGGTAATTCCGATCATTCGCATGGCCCAGCTCAATTCATCAGATTGTGGCAATAAAAGTAGATCAATAAATACGCTAGGAAGCAGAAGTAGCAGCACCGCACTTAATCCAAAAACAGTTGCGCCAGTTTTTAACGTGGTTCTAATTGCTGTCATTGAATTCACCCTGCTCCGCTCTTTAAGAACTAGGCTAACCTTAGCCATTAAGGAGCCAGTAGTGAACGAATACATCGCCGCATTAGCCGATAAATCTGAGATCAGGGTCATGATGGTGTGCTTGGGAAATATTTGTCGCTCGCCAATGGCTGCAGCTGTTTTGCACAATCGAACCCAGCAAATAACGAAACCAAAGTATTTGGTATCAAGTTCAGGTACCGGATCTTGGCATGTTGGCGAAGGGCCAAACCCAAAATCAAAAAAAGTTTGGGAAGCGGTTGGATATAAGTACGAACATACAGCACAACAATTCAATAGTGCTATGTTTGAAAATCACGATTTATTGTTGGTTATGGACAAATCAAACTACGATAATGTTTTGCAGTTAACAAATAATCCAACAGATGTCCAAAAAGTATTTTTCTTACGTCAATTTGACGCTCAATTGCAAAACCTTGATCCAATAAAAGATTATTCAAAATTGGAAGTGCCAGATCCATATTATGAACCAATTTCGGCATATCAAGATGTTTTGGCAATGGTTGAAAGTTCAGTCACGGGTTTGATCTCCGCTATCAATCGGGGGAATTAACTTGATTATTCCAGTTTGGTTTATTGGAATTGCAGTTTTATTACTGGGCCTAGTTTTTGGTGGCAGTTGGTATCAACAATCGCCAGCTGGAATTCCAGATGCGGGTCCAATAATTTTCACTCTTTCCCCAGTTGCGGAGTATTTAACTGCCTTTGCAGGCATTATGGTTTTGGCAAACTTATTCGTGATTATCTTCTTCCTGCCAACAGAAGCTAAGAATCTGCTTTCGCCAGTTGCATTAAAGTTCAAGCGGCGAGCAATTTCAACATCACTGATTTGGTCTGGACTTGCAATAGTTGCAGCTCAATCGCTTTTAATAAAGATTCTTGGCGTATCACCAAACAGATTTTTTTCGCCAGAAATTTTTCTAACCTATGCCTGGGATTTAACTGTGGTAAGAGCTATGCTGCTAACTTCAGTTGCGGCACTAGTTATTGCTGTGACGCTTAGGTTTACTAACCGTATTAATGGTGTTGGTGCTGCGGCCGCTATCGCGTTAGTTGCCGCCACATTTTCCGCGCTAACTGCACACGCTGCAGGAATTAGCGGACATGCACTGGCAACCACCTCTGGCTTTTTTCATGTGCTCGGTATGAGTATTTGGCTAGCCGGATTGATTGCGCTGTATCGGCATTTGTCAGCACCTAAAGTTATTTTACGAAAAATCGCAGTACTTCGGTTTGGCAAAATAGCTGGCATCGCTTTCGTAACAGTAGTTCTTTCTGGTGTTGCAAATTCGCTGACGCGAATTAATCAGATATCGCAAATCTGGACCTCAGAATATGGTCGACTCATTATGATGAAGTCCATACTGACGATTGCTGCCGTTTTGATTGCACAAATGATTAGAAAAAGATTGATTTCAGAATCAACTACCGCGGTAAAAATATTAGGACTTGAAATTTCTCTGTTGATTGCTGTCCTAGCCATTGCTTCCGCTGCTGCCAATTCTGCATTTCCCAAAGCTTCCGAATCAGCAAATACATTGATTGAGCAACTTACTGGCTATCCAGAGCCACCCGAGCTCAATTGGCTTGCAGCATTTAGCACATTAACTGCAGATGCACTGACTTTGGTTGTCGGCCTAGCCGCGATATTCCTTTATTTGGCTGGGGTAAGGCGCTTAATTAAACGCGGTGACAATTGGTCACAACTTCGAACTCTGTCGTGGCTATCTGGAGTTGCTGTTGGAATTTTTGTTACTAATACGGAGATAAGTAGATATGCGCTAGTTGCCATGAGTGCTCATATGACACAGCACATGGCACTTGGCATGTTGGTGCCAATTCTGTTGGTGTTAGGTGCGCCAATAACGCTAGCGCTCCGATCAATAAAGCCGGCTCAACATGAATTAGTTGGTCCACGTGAGTGGATAACGATTGTTTTACAAAGTAATTACAGCAAACTCATTACTCATCCTTTCATTGCACTAACTATCTATAGTGGTTCAATTTATGCAGTTTATTTTTCATCACTTATGACGAGCATGATGTCTAGCCATTTGGGCCATGTAATTATGCATCTCCATTTTGTGCTATCTGGATATTTATTCTTTTGGTTGATTATTGGAACTGATTTTCAGCCTCGAAATATTGGGCATCCATTCAAATTAATTTTGGTTTTAATGTCTATGGTGCTACATGCGGTATTTGGTTTAATCTTGATGCAGAGCACTTCACTAGTTGGCGGTGGTTGGTTCGGCAAAGTTGCCCCAATTTGGCTAACTGATCCAATCGGCGATCAACAATTGGCTGGATCAATTGCGTGGAGTTTTGGTGAATTACCGATGCTTTTAGTATTTATTGCGCTTGGTGTGCAGTGGGCGAAATCAGATCGACAACAAGCTGCTCGATTGGATCGTCAAGCAGATATATATGGCGATCAAGAGCGTGAAGCTTATAACCAAATGCTTCGTTCCTTACACAATAAAGGCGATAAGGAATAATCCTTATCGCCTTTATTGAAGTGCTTAATTAAGCAGCGATGCTAACTTCTTTACGCTTTGAAACCAGAATTGAAACTACGATGATCGCTACTGCAACTCCAGCAATGGTCATTCGTAGTGCTGTATTTGGCTCAGCACTCAAAGTTAGTGAAATAATTACTGGAGCAATCAATACTGAAACCAAGTTCATTACCTTGATCAGTGGGTTAATTGCAGGCCCAGCGGTGTCCTTGAATGGATCGCCAACAGTGTCACCAATAACTGTTGCTGCGTGTGCCTGTGATCCTTTGCCACCATGCACGCCATCTTCAACAAGTTTCTTAGCGTTATCCCAAGCGCCACCAGAATTTGATAGGAACACTGCCATCAAGGTACCAGCACCAATTGCGCCAGCTAAGTAAGAAGCAAGTGCGCCAACACCCAACCCAAATCCAACTGCGATTGGGGCAAGCACTGCTAACAGTCCTGGCGTTACTAACTCACGCAATGAGTCTTTGGTGCAGATATCAACCACACGACCATACTCTGGTCGCTCAGTACCGTTCATGATTCCTGGTCGGGTAGCGAACTGATTTCGAACTTCGAAAACAACTGCGCCAGCTGCACGAGATACCGCATTAATGGCTAGTGCTGAGAACAAGAACACTACTGATGCACCAATTAGTAGACCAAATAGTGAGTTTGGTTTAGTTACGTTGAAGGCATCTAACAGATCAAACTGGGCACCCAGTTCATCTACTGCCTGAATGATGGCATCACGATAAGCACCAAATAACGCAGTAGCGGCAAGCACTGCAGTTGCGATGGCAATTCCTTTAGTGATTGCTTTCGTGGTATTTCCGACTGCATCTAGCTCAGTCAATATCTGAGCTGCTTCACCATGCACATCGCCTGACATTTCAGCGATACCTTGCGCGTTATCGCTAACTGGGCCGAAAGTATCCATTGCCACGATAACACCAACAGTGGTTAGCAAACCAGTTCCAGCAAGTGCAATTGCAAATAGTGATAGTGCAATTGAAGATCCACCAAGTAGGAATGCGCCATAAACTGCTGCACCAATAATTACCGCGGTGACAACTGCAGACTCCAATCCAATTGCGATACCAGATAGCACCACAGTTGCTGGGCCGGTTAGCGAAGTCTTGCCAATATCTTGAACTGGCTTCTTGTCGGTTCCGGTGTAGTAACCAGTAACTCGAAGAATAATTGCGGCAAGTGCAATACCAAGAATTACAGAAACAGTTGCAATTAGTCGAGGATCGCCATCAAGTGCAGTAATTTCTTCGGAAACTCCAGCGAACTCACTGAAGCTTGCTGGAAGATAAACATAAGAAGCAATTGTGGAAAGCGTGGCAGAAATAGCAGCTGAGATAGCAAAGCCACGGTTAATTGCCTTTAAACCATTCTCACCCTGGCGTGGCTTGGTGATGAATACGCCTATCACTGCGGTGATTACACCAATTGCTGGAATGATTAACGGGAAAACCAAACCTTCAACACCGAAGGCAACCTTGCCAAGAATTAATGCTGCCACCAAGGTGACGGCATAAGACTCAAATAGATCAGCTGCCATACCAGCGCAGTCACCAACGTTGTCACCAACGTTGTCTGCAATTGTGGCAGCGTTACGAGGATCATCCTCTGGAATACCTTGCTCAACTTTTCCAACTAAGTCGGCACCGACGTCAGCTGCTTTGGTGAAGATACCGCCACCAACACGCATGAACATCGCAACCATTGCGGCACCAAAACCGAAACCTTCAAGCACTTTCGCTGCTTCACCTTCGTATAGGTAAACCACAACAGCAGCACCGAGTAAGCCAAGACCAACAGTTGCCATTCCAACGGCACCACCAGTTCGGAAAGCAACGCGAGTAGCGCGATCAATACCACTTTCTTTGGCGGCTGCGGCAACACGAACATTTGCTTTAACAGCAAGTGACATACCGAAGTAGCCAATGAATGCGGAGAACAACGCACCAAGTACGAAGAATATGGAGCGTCCGATTCGAACATCAACAGTTCCAGGTAGCACAAAAAGCAAACCAAAAATTAGAACTACGAATAGGGCTAGTGTTTTGAATTGTCGAGCAAGATATGCCGCAGCACCTTCTTGAACGGCTTTAGCAATTTCTTGCATTTTTTCAGTTCCCTCGCCGAACGCAAGTACTTCACGGCGGAAAACCCAAGCCATAACTAACGCAAGTGCTGAGATAACTGCTACGACCAAAACTAAGGTTTGGTTGCTGCCGGTAATGGCAATATCGCTTGTGCCAGCGGCAGTCAGGGTCGAGCGAAACATGTTCCTCCTTGGAAGGCCAACGAAATTGGTCGAGGGCCTGACGACCACCCAGCTTGGCTGGGGGTGCGTAGGGGGGTGAGTCTAGCCATTGGCCGTTTCCGCTTGGGATTACCTGCGAGTTCGACTTTTGGCGTATCTTGAGCCGCATTAATAAGGAGCAAGATTGGTGACTGACCCGGAGTTTCAGTTAGCAGCAGCGATTGAGACTGCGCTGGCTGATTACGGCGGAGTTTGGGTGATTGTGGCCTGTAGCGGCGGGCCTGACTCAGTTGCACTTGCGCTAACAACTGCCAACTTGGCAGCAAAACACAATTGGAAGCTAACAGTCGTGATTGTGGATCACGGCTGGAGTGAGTTGTCTGCCGCTAATGCCCAGTTTGCTGCTGATCAACTTAAAGCACATGGTGTAACTAATATTGAAATTATTGTTGCTGAACCAACACCAGCCGAAAATAGAGAGGCGGCGGCACGCGAGATTAGGTATGCCATTTTGCAACGAAAGAGTGAAGAATTAAATGGCGCACCAGTATTACTTGGTCACACTAAAGATGATCAAGCTGAAACGGTGTTGATGAGATTAGTTCGAGGTTCTGGTAGTAAAGCGTTAGCTGGCATGGCGCCAGTTCGAGGTATTTTTATCAGACCCCTTTTGGAACTTGACCGTTCGATTGTTCATGCTGCTATTCCTGAAACAGTTTCAGTGATTGAAGATCCAGCAAATGCAGATGATTCCTATTTGCGAGTCCGGGTAAGAAAAAGTGTGTTACCTGTTATGCAAGCTGAGCTCGGTGATGATGTTATCTCTGGTTTAGTCAGATCTGCACAATTACTTCGAATCGATAGTGAATATTTTGTTGCTGAAACTGAAACGCAATTTGCAAATTGTAGTGTTGAAGATGATTTGGATGTGGTGGAATTAGAAAAACGTCATGCTGCTATCAGGACTAGAGTAATTCAACATTGGTTGATTCATGCCGGCGTGCCAAGCGGCAGTTTGCATCAAATCCATATCAAAACAGTTGAAGAATTAGTCACAAATTGGCATGGTCAAAAAGAAATTAACTTGCCGGGCGGGTTTAAGGTGAAACGCAGCGGTGAGAGGCTTACTATCTCGCACTAACTAGGAGGTCAGATGGAATCAGCACAGGTAAGCAGTGAATTAACTAAGGTTCTATTGACGGAAGCGCAAATTCAACAGCGCCTTCAAGAGTTAGCTGCTGATGTGGAGGCCGACTATCGGGACAAAGACTTGTTGTTGGTGGGCGTGCTCAAAGGCGCAGTAGTTTTAATGGCAGATTTCATTCGTTGTTTAACCCGGCATGCTGACACAGACTGGATGGCTGTCTCGTCATATGGCTCCGGCACCAAATCAAGTGGTGTGGTGAGAATTAATAAAGATTTAGATCAAGATGTGATTGGTCGCGATGTTTTGATCGTTGAGGACATTATTGATAGTGGCCTCACCTTGAATTGGCTGGTTTCTAATTTGCGCTCGCGTGGTGCGCGTAGCGTTGAAGTTTTGACCTTGCTTCGTAAGCCAGATGCAGCAAAAGTTTCGGTATCGGTGAAGTATGTGGGCTTTGATATTCCAAACGACTTCGTAGTTGGCTATGGCCTTGATTTTGCCGAGAAATATCGCAATTTACGCGATGTTGCGGTGCTCGCCCCCCATATGTACTCCTAAGGGTGCCTCCTTTAATTAAGTGGATTACCGTTAGCCGCTAAATAGGTAGAACTACCTGGTAGCAGAGGTTGAAGGCATTGACGCAGCAGAAATTAGAGAAAAAACCCGATAGGAAGAAACGGACCCGTCGGGGAGCGCTGCTGTGGATTTTGGTTGGAACGGTGCTGCTGTTAGTGGGCAGTAATTTAGTTTCGCAGGCAACTGGCCCAACGCGAATTGATACCAGTGAAGCACTTTCGTTGATTCGTGGCAATCAGGTAAGCAGTGCGGTAATTGTTGATCGCGATCAACGACTTGAATTAAAACTAAAGGACGGCCGCTCCGCAATTACTGATTTTGTTACTGGTCAAGGTCTAGTGTTGCAACAAGAACTTCAATCCCAAGTTGAAGCAGGTCGGTTAGCTAATGGCTACACCGTGCGAGTGCCGTCGCAGAATATCTTGGTTTCAATTCTGATTTCGTTGCTACCGATCGCAATCATTATCTTTTTGCTGTTCTTCTTCATGAATCGGATGCAAGGTGGCGGCCGACTAATGAATTTTGGTAAGAGTAGAGCAAAGCAGATCACTAAGGATATGCCAAAAACTACTTTTGCTGATGTTGCTGGTGCAGATGAAGCCGTTGAAGAGTTAACTGAAATTAAAGATTTTCTAGCCAGCCCAGAGCGTTTCTTGAAGATGGGGGCAAAAATTCCCAAAGGTGTTTTACTTTATGGTCCACCCGGAACTGGTAAAACATTGTTAGCTCGCGCAGTTGCAGGTGAAGCAGGGGTGCCGTTCTTCTCAATCTCTGGTTCAGATTTCGTTGAAATGTTTGTTGGTGTTGGTGCTAGCCGAGTGAGAGATCTATTTGAGCAAGCAAAAGCGAATGCCCCAGCAATTATTTTCATTGATGAAATAGATGCAGTTGGTCGTCAACGTGGCGCCGGATTGGGCGGCGGACATGATGAGCGGGAGCAGACGCTAAACCAAATGCTGGTTGAGATGGATGGATTTGATGATAAGGGCACTGTCATCATGATTGCTGCCACAAACCGACCTGACATTTTGGATCCTGCGCTATTGCGGCCAGGCAGATTTGATCGACAAATTGCAGTCGAGCGACCAGATTTAACTGGCCGAGAACAGATTTTGAAAGTACACGCAAAAGGAAAACCACTTAGTGATGATGTGGATTTACTTGCAGTTGCCCGACGCACGCCCGGCTTTACTGGTGCGGATTTAGCAAATGTATTGAATGAAGCAGCATTATTAAGTGCCCGAGTTAATCAGGAAACAATTACCAATGAATTGTTAGATGAAGCAATTGATCGTGTGATTGCTGGTCCACAAAAACGTACTCGGGTAATGGATGACAAGGAGCGGTTAGTAACTGCGTATCACGAAGGCGGTCATGCGCTAGTTGCAGCAGCATTACCAACCAGCGATCCGGTTCACAAAGTCACAATCATGCCGCGTGGTAGAGCTCTGGGTTACACCATGGTTTTGCCTGATCAGGAAAAGTACTCAACTACCCGTAATGAAATGCTAGATAAATTGGCTTACATGCTTGGCGGTAGGGCTGCTGAAGAGATGGTTTTCCATGACCCAACCACCGGTGCCAGCAACGATATTGAGAAGGCCACGTCCTTGGCGCGAGCCATGGTTACGCAATACGGCATGACTGAGCGATTAGGTGCAATTAAGTATGGTCGCGATGGTGCTGATCCATTCTTTGGCCGAGAATTTACGCAGCAACGTGATTACTCTGAAGATATTGCAGCTGCAATTGATGATGAAGTTCGCAAGTTGATTGAAACAGCGCATCATGAAGCTTATGAGATATTAACCGAGAATCGCACAGTATTAGATGCACTCGTTGTTGCGCTGATGGAAAAAGAAACCTTAGATAAAGCAGAGGTGGCAAAAATTTTTGAGCCACTCATTCGACGAGAGCATCGTGCCGCATGGACTGGAAGTGATAAGCGCATTCCAAGTAATTTGCCACCCGTTCCCGTTCCAACTAAAGCAGAATTGAATGGCTCCTCACCTAAGAGTGAAAATGACAAGTGAGAACCCAATTCAAACTGGAATTGACGCAAAACGCATTGAGCTGGCCATAACTGAACTACTCCTTGCTATTGGTGAAGATCCAACTAGAGACGGCTTGATCGACACACCTGCCCGAGTTGCTCGTGCCTATCAAGAAATATTTGGGGGTATTCACGTTGATCCGGCACAGGCACTAACCACAAATTTTGATCTTGGTCATGAGGAACTTGTTTTAGTAAAAGGAATTGAATTTTATTCCATCTGTGAACACCACTTATTACCTTTCTTTGGTGTTGCGCATATCGGTTATATCCCAGGATTTGGTGGCAAGATCACTGGCCTTTCAAAATTAGCTCGAGTAGTAGATCTCTATGCAAAACGGCCACAGGTGCAAGAGAGATTAACCACGCAAATTGCAGATGTAATTGAAGAAAAACTTCAACCATCTGGTGTAATTGTAATTATGGAGGCGCAACACCTTTGTATGTCAATGCGAGGAATTAAGAAAACCAATGCACTAACTGTTACCAGCACCGCACGAGGTTCCCTAAAAGACGAACCGGCTCGTTCTGAAGTAATGAATTTAATTCGAAGTTCTTAACATGATTCATCCGTCTGGACTGCCAGCATCTTTAACTGACTTAAATCGCACGCTGATATTTGGCATACTTAACGTAACACCTGACTCTTTTTCTGATGGAGGCAAATTCTTAGACCCGGCAAATGCCATTAAACACGCAAAAGAATTAATTTCACAGGGCGCGGATGTGATAGATATTGGTGGCGAATCAACAAGGCCAGGTGCTGAGCGAATCTCAACTACAGAAGAGTTAGCTCGAGTGATTCCAGTTATTGAAGAGGTCAGCCGGTTTGCAACCGTGTCAATTGACACAATGCGGGCAGATGTTGCAGTTGCTGCGATTGCTGCTGGTGCCGCTATCGTCAATGATGTTAGTGGCGGATTAGCTGATGCGGAGATGGTTTTTGCGGTAGCTGAAAAGCAAGTTCCCTATGTTTGTATGCACTGGCGTAATCATTCTGCTGATATGTATGAAAATGCTACCTATCAGAATGTCGCGCTAGAAGTTATCGAAGAACTAGAGCAACGAGTTGCGGTAGCACTGGGAGCTGGCATTGAAAAAAACCGCATAATTTTGGATCCTGGGTTGGGATTTGCCAAACTTCCAGAACATAATTGGCAGTTAATTTCCGAGATAGCAACGCTGAATTCGTTGGGCTTTCCATTGCTAGTTGGTGCATCTCGAAAAAAGTTCATTCGAGAATTAGGCGTAGATCAAGATGCAGCAACACATGCGCTCAATGCTTATTTAGCAGCCAATAAGATTTGGGCAGTTCGAGTGCACGATGTAGCGGGAACGGCAGCGGCAATAACCGCTCTTGCTGAGATTATGGAAAATGATGAGTGAACAAATAACGCTAACTGGAATAGTTGAGTACGGAAGACATGGTGTCTATCCACAGGAGAAACAAAACAAACAAAAGTTTGTTGTCGATCTGAAGATCAATCTCACTCGGATAAACTATGAAGATAAAATTGAGACTACTGTTGACTACGTTGAACTAGCAAGTTCCATCAGAGATGTAATTGCTGGTAATGAATTTGATTTGATTGAAACTTTGGCAGCAGCAATTGCAGCCAAATGCTTGGAAAGTAATCTAATCGAAAGCGTTACTGTAACTGTGCACAAACCAGAGGCTGCTATTTCGCTGGGCCTATCCGATCTCGCTGTATCGCTGACCAAGACAAGATAATGATTGCCATTATTTCGATAGGCTCAAATTTAGGTGATCGGTATAATTATCTGCAACTTGCTGTTGATCAAATTGCTGCACTTCCAAAAACAATGATTACTAAAATTTCCTCAATTTATGAAACTGCGCCCCAACTTAAATTTGATCAACCAAATTTTTACAATGCAGTGCTTGAAATTGAAACCGATTTAACTCCTGAGAAGTTGCTTTATTCACTCAAGGAAATTGAAGTTCTGGCGGAGCGGGAACGCAGTATTCCAAATGGGCCACGTACGTTAGATACTGACATCATCGCTTGTTCTGAATCGACAATTCGATCAGCGGAACTTGAGCTGCCACACCCAAGAGCACATGAACGGCAATTTGTCTTGCTGCCGTGGCTGGAGATTGATCCCGAAGCAGTATTGATACCTAAAGGTAAAATTGCGGAAATTAGTGCAGCTCTAGGTGATCAGGGAGTTGTGAAGGTTCTGGAGTACAAACTGGTATGAAACCAACCAATCTAAGTTCATTACTGAAGCAATTGATAATTATTAGCTGGCTTTTTGGTGTTTTGTTTTATGTGCTTCGAGAGCAATTTCAATACTTTATTCAAGTACCACTAAATCTGCCAATTGCGATTTTGAGTTTAGTAGTGGCAATTGGTAGCTGGACTTTGCTTGCCCGCAATCGCATCTCTGGTCCAACAAAAACTTTTGCCTCCATTCAATCGGCAAGAACTGCAGCATTGGCTCTAGCTGGTTCACATACTGGAATTTTGCTAGCTGGCGGCAGCATTGGTATTGCGGTTAGTTATTTACTTGCACCACCAACTGCAGCAAATACCGATCGAATTCAGGTTTTATCTGGAACAGCGGTTTCCGCTTTACTCTTAGTTCTAGTTTCGATTTGGCTAGAACGAATTTGTTTAGTGCCTGACAAAAAGGATGATAATTGAAAACCGTGTACAGCATCGAGCAGTTAACTGCTTCGCTTGGTGCAAAACCCAGAGTTTTCGTTCCCACCATGGGCGCCTTACATACTGGCCATGGTGAATTGATTCGAGTTGCTCGCACGATTGCGGGCGCTGAAGGTCAGGTAGTTGTTTCTATCTTTGTTAATCCACTGCAATTTGGTCCTACCGAAGACTTCAATAAATATCCAAGATCTCTAGCTGCTGATGAGAAGTTAGCGGTGGAATATGGCGCAGATTTAGTTTGGGCGCCGGAGGCCGGCGAATTGCTATTTCCAACCATGACAAAACTTGAAAGCCCACCTTTTGGAAATCAGTTAGAAGGAGCGATGCGACCTGGCCACTTTGATGGCGTATTAACCATTGTTAACCGGTTGTTTGAGTTGGTCGAGCCAACACATACAGTTTTTGGTGTGAAAGATTTACAACAACTAATTTTGATTAGAGAAATGGCCGATGAGCGATTCCCCAGACTGGAAATAGTTGCGGTTGAAACGGTACGAACAGATTCTGGATTAGCAATGAGCAGCAGAAATAAGTATCTTTCAGAGACAGAATTGCAATTAGCGGCTCAAATCAACAAAGCACTAAATGTTGGCGCGCTACAGTCTGATCCAGTTTCAAGTTTTCGTGAAAACCTAGACAAGGCAGGAATTTCATCAGATCAGATCGACTATGTTGAGATTCTGCCAATGCCAGCTAATTGTCAAGATCTAGGCAATCGACGACTTGTGGTAGCGGTTAGAGTGGGATCGACCCGGCTACTCGATAATATTGCGCTCAATTAGGGGGCAGCATGTTGCTGGCGATTGATGTAGGCAATACCAATATTGTGCTTGGACTTTACGACGGCGACAAGTTAACTAAGTCCTGGCGAATTAAAACCGATGCCTATGCCACTGCCGATGAGTACGCGATTCAATTGCGAGCATTAACTGCTAACTCACCAACAATTACTGGTATTGCCTTGTGTAGCACTGTGCCTAATGTGCTGCGGGAAATGCGCGAAATGATCAAGCGAGAGTTTGCTGAAGTTAAGTCAGTAATTGTTGAACCTGGCATTAAAACTGGCGTTTCAGTTGCAACAGATAATCCGAAAGAAGTTGGCACCGATCGAATTGTTAACTCATTAGCAGTTTTTCATCGACATGGCGGTCCTGCAATTGTTGTTGATTTTGGTACTTCAACTAATTTAGATGTTGTGAACGAAAATGGTGACTTTATTGGTGGAGCACTTGCGCCAGGAATTGAGATCAGTATTGATGCGTTAGCAACTAGAGCTGCGGCGCTACGCAAAATTGAATTACAAAAACCGCGAGCAGCAATTGGCCGAAATACCGTGGAAGCACTGCAATCAGGAGCTTTTTATGGATTCGCCGGTCAAGTTGATCGATTAGTGAATCAGATCATGGCTGAGATCGGTCCGGTAAAGGCAGTTGTCGCAACCGGCGGCCTTGCCAGCACAGTGGTCGAAGCCTGCACCACCATTACCCACGTTGAGCCTGACCTTACTCTCGAAGGCTTACGCCTAGTATTCGAACGTAACTGAACCCGACCGAAGCGAGATACCGTTACCTAATGGATAACCGAACCGAACTTGATGAACAGGCACAGATAAGGCTCGAGAAACTTACAAGATTCCGTGCCACCGGTGTTGATCCATATCCACATAATGCGCCGCGAACAAATTTAATTTCTCAGATACGAGAGCAATACGGTCACCTCACCGAGGATTCACAAACCGGCACGGTTGTTTCAATTGCTGGCCGGGTGATGCTAAACCGTATTGCGGGCAAATTAATCTTTGCAACTTTGCGTGACGGTAGTGCTGACATGCAAGTTATGTTGACTGCAGATGTTTCAGGTGAAGTCGCGCTAGACCAATGGAAAGAATTTGTTGATCTTGGCGATCAGGTAAGTGTTACTGGTGAAGTTGTTACTACCAAACGTGGCGAGCTTACGGTACGAGCCAATAGCTGGATGTTAACAGCAAAATGCTTGCATCCTTTGCCAGATAAGCACAAAGGTTTAGCTGATCCGGAAGCCAGAGTTAGACAACGCTATTTAGATCTAATCGTTAGACCTGAATCGCGCCGATTAGTTCAATTGCGTAGTGACGCAGTAGCGAGCGTAAGAGAACAACTACGTGGCAAAGGCTTTACCGAAGTCGAAACACCAATGCTGCAGGTTATGCATGGCGGCGCAAACGCTCGTCCATTTGTAACGCATATAAATGCATATGACATGAAAATGTTCATGCGAATTGCACCGGAACTTTATTTGAAGCGTTTGCTAGTTGGTGGCATCGAGAAAATCTTTGAGATAAACCGAAATTTCCGTAATGAAGGTGCCGACTCGTCGCATAATCCAGAATTTACGATGCTGGAAATGTATGAAGCGTTTGGTGACTACACCACCATGGCGGAGTTAACAAAAGAGTTGGTAATTGGTGCAGCTATGGCCGTTTATGGCTCATCTGTTGTGCAACACGAGGATGATGAAGGCAATATTGTTGAGCATGATCTAGCGCAAGGCTGGAAATCAATCCCGGTATGCACTGCCATTAGTGAGGCTGCTGGCGAGGAAGTCACTATTGAAACCAATATTTCAAAACTTAAATCGCTTGCTGCGAAATTGGAAATACCGCTAAAACCAGATTGGGATAGTGGGCAAATAATTTTAGAACTTTATGAACATCTCGCCGAAGCCAAGACCATCTTGCCAACTTTCTACACTGATTTCCCACAATCAGTGTCACCACTTACCAAAGCGCACCGTGAGAACAAACTACTTGCAGAGAAGTGGGATTTGGTGACATTTGGTTTTGAGTTAGCAACTGGATATTCAGAATTGAATGATCCACAAGATCAACGAGATCGCTTTGCGGCTCAGCAAGCGTTAGCTGCTGCAGGTGATGATGAAGCTATGCGGATGGATGAAGATTTCATCAGGGCACTGGAATATGGAATGCCACCAGCAGGTGGGCAAGGAATGGGAATTGAGCGATTACTGATGGCGCTAACTGGTCGCGGCATTCGTGACACAATTTTGTTCCCACTGGTGAAGCCAATTCATCATGACTGAAATCAAGCTTCGTCCTGCTAAAACTGTAGACGTAGAGTTCATTAGATCGCTAATTGGTCAGTACGCACCTGAGCGAAGAATGCTTCGTAAAGAAATTATCACGCTATACGAGGACATCCAAGAGTTTGTGATTGCAGAAATTGACGGCAATCCAGTTGGTTATGGTGCACTTCATGTGCTCTGGGAAGATCTTGCTGAAGTAAGAAGCGTTGCGGTGGTGCCATCACTAAAGCGAACGGGTGTTGGAAAAGCTGTGGTGAATCATTTGCTAGCTCGAGCAAAGCAACTTGGTATTAGAAGAGTCTTCTGCTTAACCTTTGAGGTGGATTTTTTCGCAAGTTTTGGTTTCTTGCCAACTGACGGACCTATTGTGGATCACGATATTTACGTTCAGATGTTGAAGTCAGAAGATGAGGGTGTTGCGGAATTTTTAGATCTAGAGCGAGTTAAGCCAAATACACTTGGTAATACTCGAATGCTATTGGTTTTACCAGAAAATTAATCAGCCAGTATTTCGCAAGCCGCTTGCAATGCCGTTGATGGTAGTCAATAACGCTCTAGATAACTGTGGATTCGAATCTGCATTAACTCGCTGTCTGGCTAGTAAATCCACTTGTAACATATGCAGAGGCAACAAATAGCGATCACGAATTCGAAGTGTTTGTGCTAAAGCTTGCTGATCAGCTAGTAATTCATCAAAACCAGTGACCCAGAGAACTTGCCTGATTGTTTCATCATATTCGTTTCGAATGATCTCAAATAAAGCTTGTTCTTCTTTAGCTACTAATTTAGTCACATAACGTTCTGCAATAACCATGTCAGTCTTAGCTAAAGTCATTCGAACATTTGATAAGAAGTTAGACATGAATGACCAGTTGTTATGCATCGCCCGTAACTCTTCACTAGCACCCATCTCTCTGGCATGGGCAATAGCAGTTCCGACGCCAAACCAACCCGGAACAATTTGACGTGATTGTGTCCAGCCAAATACCCAAGGAATAGCGCGCAAATCTTCAACACCAGCATCCTTGTTGGATCGACGCGATGGCCTAGAGCCAAGATGCATCGCAGCTAATTGTTCTACTGGGGTTGATTGATGAAAATATGCTGGCAGCAGTGGGTGGTCAAATAATGATCGATACTTCTTGAAAGCTGCTTCAGATAGTGCATTGGCAATTGGATCCCACCTGGAAAGTTCTTCATTCGAGGTGGAAGGGTCGCGATGTAATAACGAGGCATCAATTGTCGCAGCGACCAGCAGCTCGAGATTCTCTTGAGCTAATTTAGGCAACAAGTATTTATCGCTAATAACCTCGCCCTGTTCGGTCAACTTAATCTGACCATTTAATACTCCAGCGGCTTGCGACATGATTGCTTCATAAGTTGGACCGCCACCACGACCTACCGTGCCACCGCGACCATGGAACAACAGCAAATTCACACCATGCTTGGCAGCAACATCACGAAGCTCGCGCTGCGCTTGATGAATCTGCCATTGTGAGGTTGTGATGCCAGCATCTTTATTACTATCGGAATAGCCCAGCATCACTTCTTGCGAGTTCCCACGTAAATTAACAATTTGCCGGAACTCTTTAATGGAAAGCATCTGATCCAATAATTCGCCAGCCAATTTCAATTCTCTTACCGTTTCAAATAACGGCACGAAACCAACTTGCGCTCGTTTTGCTGCTAGATCAATCAGGCCTGCCTGTGTGGCTAAATAGACCGCAGCCATTACGTCATCAATTCCTTTAGTCATGGAGATGATGTACGACTCAATTACATCTTCACCATGTCGGGCCTTGATATCGGAGATAGCTTTAAACGTGTCAAATGTTTTTGCTGCATTTGCAGAGAGCGATGGAACACTTGATTTAGTTAGATTTTGCGTTAGCAGTTGTGTTCGTTCGGTCTCTGAGCCAGATTCATAATTTGGCAGAAATTCCGATACTGCTTGTTTGTGTGCGGCAGCGTGCTCGCGGATATCAAGAACTGCCAGCGTGCTACCAAATGCCGATACGGTTCGAATTGATCGATCAATTGAACCTGTAGCGGCAAGCGAATGTGTCGCAACTAATGATCGTTGCAGAATTTCAAGGTCAGCAATTATTTCTTTAAAGGTGCGATAGTCAGTTTTGCCATCTAACTCTTGCGCGCTGGACAATTTTTCCAAAGTCAGTTCTAGCTTCTTCCGCATCGCCATAGTTTTTAAACGATATGGCTCTTCGGCATTCAATCGCAGATAGCGATCTTCAATAGCTAAGTTCTCAAGATCTGCTGCTAACGAATCAATTAGTTCTGAAGTGTTATGGCTTAGTCGCTCACTCAAACTCAATTGGTCAGAGAGTCTCTTGATGATTCGATCAAATTCACTAATGGCGGTTCGACGTGAAATCTCAACAACTTGCCGAGTTGTCTCTGGTGTCACAAAAGGATTGCCATCGCGATCACCACCAATCCAGCTACCAATTGATAGCGGCTGGTTAGTTGCTGGTATCTCAACGTTCAGGGCTTGTGCAGTTGTTTTTAGCTCATCAAGCACTTCGGTTAAAGGTCCCTTTGTTAAGGCATCAAAATAAAACAATATATTTCTTGCTTCATCCAAGACTTCTGGTTTTTCCAACCGCAATTCATCAGTTTGCCAAAGCAGATCAATGGTTTCAGCTAATCGCTGCTGTCTTGTTGCAGAGGCTGGTAACTCAAGCAAATTTGCAATGAATCGAAGTTTCACCAATATAGTGCGTCGAGTTGCTTCGGTTGGATGAGCAGTAAAAACCGGTCTAACTTTTAATCTGGAAAATGTTTGTTGAATGAGTTCATGTGGCAAATTTGCTAACTTAATTCGATGCTCTACCCGCTTTAGCCAACCGCCATACTCGCGTCGTGCAGCTGTTAAAGCATTTGCTCGATGTACCTGCTCGGCCATGTTGGCCAAATGAAAATAAAGTGAAAATGCTCGTGCCAATGGGATTGCAGTTTCAGCAGGTTCTTGCGACAAAAAATCGAATACTTTTTCAGGTTGTTCCGCCGATAGCGAACGAACAACCTCTACTTTGTCATATAGGTCTTGACCGGCATGACGAATCAGAGTTTCCCCCAGCATTCGACCCAGCATCCGAATATCGGCACGCAACGCCTCTGATTGGGCAATTGCGGCACCAATGCTTAATTCGGACGGGGCGCCGCCCAGGCTTGGGGTGTTCATCGGGGGTAAGCCTAGGCGTATGGGGTAGCGGAACCCCTCGGTCGTGGAAAATAGGTTTTACGCCTACTATCTAGGCATAGAAATAGCGCAGGAGCTGCCCAATGTTTGAACGATTTACAGATCGAGCCCGTCGAGTTGTCGTGCTTGCCCAAGAAGAGGCACGCATGTTGAACCACAACTACATCGGCACCGAGCACATTCTGTTGGGATTGATTCATGAAGGTGAAGGCGTTGCCGCTAAGTCGTTGGAGAGTTTAGATATTCGGTTAGAGCAAGTTCGTGCTCAAGTTGAGGAAATTATTGGCCCTGGTCAACAAGCGCCAAGTGGTCATATTCCTTTTACTCCGCGTGCCAAGAAAGTTTTGGAATTGTCATTGCGTGAAGCGCTGCAGCTTGGCCATAACTACATTGGTACGGAACACATTTTGCTTGGACTAATTCGCGAAGGTGAAGGTGTTGCAGCACAGGTTCTAGTAAAGCTTGGCGCTGACTTACATCGAGTACGCCAACAGGTAATTCAGTTGTTAAGTGGTTATCAGGGTAAAGAGCCAGCAACATCTGGTGGACCAACTGAAGGCACGCCATCAACCTCATTAGTACTTGATCAATTCGGTCGGAACTTAACCCAAGCAGCGCGCGAAGGATCACTAGATCCAGTAATTGGCCGCGAAAAAGAAATTGAGCGCGTGATGCAGGTGCTTTCTCGACGCACCAAAAATAATCCGGTTCTTATTGGTGAACCTGGCGTTGGTAAGACCGCAGTTGTTGAAGGTCTAGCCCAGAACGTGGTTCGCGGTGAAGTTCCAGAAACTCTAAAAGACAAGCAGATTTATTCGCTTGATCTTGGTGCCCTTGTTGCTGGTTCAAGATACCGCGGCGATTTTGAAGAGCGACTAAAGAAAGTTCTGAAAGAAATTCGCACCCGTGGTGACATCATTTTGTTTATTGATGAGATTCATACCCTTGTTGGCGCAGGTGCTGCTGAAGGCGCAATAGATGCCGCCAGCATTCTTAAGCCAATGTTGGCTCGTGGTGAACTCCAAACAATTGGTGCCACCACACTTGATGAATATCGCAAGCATATTGAGAAAGATGCTGCGCTTGAGCGTCGATTCCAACCAATTCAAGTTGCCGAGCCATCACTAGCACACAGCATTGAAATTCTTAAGGGATTGCGCGATCGTTATGAAACCCATCACCGGGTGACAATTACGGACGCTGCGCTAGTTGCTGCTGCAACTCTTGCGGATCGCTATATCAATGATCGTTTCTTGCCAGATAAAGCCATTGATTTAATTGATGAGGCTGGTTCAAGGTTGCGTATTCGTCGGATGACTGCTCCGCCAGATCTTCGAGAGTTTGATTCACGAATTTCAGAAGCACGTCGGGAAAAAGAGAGCGCAATTGATGCGCAAGACTTTGAGAAGGCGGCTTCACTTCGTGATAAAGAAAAACAATTGATTGCTGCCAAAGCTGAGCGAGAGCGCGAGTGGAAAGCTGGCGATCTTGATGTTGTTGCTGAAGTTGATGAAGAACTAATTGCGGAAGTTTTGGCAACAGCAACCGGAATTCCAATTGTTAAGTTGACTGAGGAAGAGTCACAGCGATTGATGCGAATGGAAGACGAATTACATAAGCGATTAATTGGTCAAAATGATGCGATCATCGCACTAAGCAAGGCAATTCGTCGCACCCGTGCTGGTCTAAAAGATCCGAAGCGACCAGGTGGCTCGTTTATTTTTGCTGGACCTTCTGGTGTTGGTAAGACTGAGCTAAGCAAGGCGCTCTCTGAGTTCCTGTTTGGCGATGAGTCATCTCTAATTCAGTTGGATATGAGCGAGTATTCCGAGAAGCACACCGTATCTCGACTATTTGGCTCGCCACCGGGATATGTTGGCTATGAAGAAGGTGGCCAGTTAACCGAGAAGGTACGACGCCGACCATTCTCAGTAGTGCTATTCGATGAAATTGAAAAAGCTCATCCAGACATTTTCAACTCATTGCTACAGATTTTGGAAGATGGTCGATTGACTGACGCCCAAGGTCGGGTAGTTGACTTTAAGAACACTGTGATCATCATGACCACCAACTTAGGTTCCCGCGACATCATGAAGGGTGCCGGACTTGGATTCGCCAACGTCAATGATGAAAAATCAAATTATGAGCGAATGAAGTTAAAGGTTAACGAAGAGCTAAAGCAGCACTTCCGACCAGAATTCCTCAACCGCATTGATGACATTGTGGTATTCCATCAGTTAACAGAAAACGAAATCGTAAGTATCGTTGATTTGATGTTGGCAAAGGTTGACGAGCGATTGAAGGATAAGGACATGGGCTTGGAGTTAACTCCAGATGCTAAGTCGCTGTTGGCTAAGAAAGGTTATGACCCACTTCTTGGTGCAAGGCCGCTTCGTCGCACCGTGCAGCGTGAAATTGAAGATGTGTTGAGCGAGAAGATCTTGTTCAGTGAGCTAGTGCCAGGTCAGCTAGTTGTAGTTGATGTTTCTGGCGACGGCGATGATGCAACATTCACATTCACTGGCACTGCTAAAGGTGAACTACCAGATGTTCCGCCAATTGAACCGGCAGGAACTTCTGCGGAATAACTAAAAACTTACAAACCCCCAACTTGGATCCGAAGTTGGGGGTTTGTTATTTAGTGAGTTGGTTTAATATTGAAACAGCATGAGCCAAATCATCAACTTGATGCAACTTTATCTTGCCGTTGTAGTTGGTGCCAGCTGGAACAATCGCATGCAGCATGCCAAGTCGCTCAGCTTCAGAGAGACGTCGATTTATATTTGTTGCGCGTCGTATCTCGCCGGTCAAACCAATCTCGCCAATCGCAACTACGGTGGGTTCAATTGGTTTTTCGATTGCTGCACTAGCAATGCTGAGCGCAATTGCCAAATCAGCGGCTGGCTCCACGATCTTTAAACCACCAACAGTTGCAACATAACAATCCTCTTTAGCAACTTTAATTCCGGCTTTTCGCTCCAGCACAGCAAGCACCATGGAAACTCGTGATGAATCTACGCCACTGGTTGCTCGCCTAGGCGATACTAAAGATGATGTTGCTACTAGTGCTTGTAATTCAGTGATCAGCGGCCGTTGACCTTCCATGCTGACCGTTAAGCAGGTACCAGCGATTGGTTGTTTTCTGGTTGTTCGAAATAGTTCACTTGGGTCTTTGACTTCTACCAAGCCAGATTCCGCTAAGTCAAAACAACCAATCTCATCCGTGGCACCGTATCTGTTTTTCACAGATCGCAAAATTCGCAAACTGGTATGACGATCGCCGTCAAAATTCAACACCACATCAACAATGTGCTCAAGCATTCTGGGACCAGCGATAGTTCCCTCTTTAGTTACATGGCCTACCAAAATAATGGCAGTTTGTGACCGTTTTGCTGCAGCAATCAACGCTGCAGCTGACTCGCGAACTTGAGCCACACCACCTGCGGCACCATCTAGTTCACTAGATGAAATGGTCTGAATTGAGTCAACAATTACCAACTTTGGTTGATGGTGCTCGATCAAGCCCAAAATAGTGGCGAGATCTGTTTCGGCTGCTAAATACAATCGGTCGTGCACTGCAGCGATTCGTTCAGCACGCAGCTTTACTTGCGCGGCAGATTCTTCGGCAGATAAATAAAGTGAATCGCCAACCGATTTAGCCCAGGCAGCAGCAACTTCAAGTAACAGGGTTGATTTACCGATACCAGGTTCGCCAGCTAACAGCACAACTGAACCGGGCACGATGCCACCGCCAAGTACTCGATCCAACTCTGCAATTTGGGTGGAAGTTTTGTTCGCTTCCATAATTTGGGTATCAGTTATTGGCACTGCATATTGAGTTAACTTAACTGGCTGCGTGCTACCTAGGGTGCGGCCAGCTTCAATTAAAGTTGACCAGGCTTGGCACTCACCGCAGCGGCCAACCCACTTCGCTGATTCCCAGCCACACTCAGTGCATTTAAATTGAGATTTTGTCTTTGCCACAGGAGCAGACTACTTGCGCTCCCAGACAGCTGTCGCAGGATGAAGCGGAATTAATTTTCGCCCCTTACTGTCTCGCACCGACTCAATGGCTGCTTCATGGGCTTTGCAGTGCTCAACCAGGATGTCATATGCCTTTTGGCTCATCAATTTAATTAAGGTGTATTTCTCCGAGACATAAACTGGTTCAGCGGCGTTATGTGCTTCGGGATTGCTTGAGCAGTACCAATTCAACTCCACGCCACCTTCACCCCAGCTACGTCGATCGTATTCAGTAATTAAAACTACTAATTGTTCAGACTTATCTTCAAACTTACGTCGTTCGTAATCGCGCCGAATTGGCAGTTGCCAACACACTTCTGGTTTTAGATCTGCTGGCTGCTCGCCAATTCGAAGCGCAAGGCGATGAAACGCACAACCATCGCCACCTTCAAAGCCAGGTCGATTTAAGAAGATGCAAGCACCGTTAACAACTTTGGTTTTATCGGCACCATCTTCTTTTTCAGTCCAACCTTTTTTCATACCAATTTCTCGGTGCTGCCAATCTTCATCAGTTAATTTCGCAACCCACTTCTTAACATTTTTATGATCAGATTTTTCTGAAAAGTGTGCACCATGGGTACAGCAACCATCATTAGGTCGGCCCTTTTCAATTCCTTTGCAGCCACGACCGTAAATACAATTCCATTTTGAGGTCAGCCAAGTTAAGTCAATCCGATAAATTTGTAACGGCTCATCTGGGTCTTGAAATTCCACCCAGTGGCGCGGCGCGGTCAGCGAAGTTTCTTTCACGGGGATTAGCCTAGACAGGGAGTACCGTCTGCTCATGCGGCTGGGCGTGTTGGACATAGGAAGCAATACTGTGCACCTTTTGGTGTGTGACGTGGCTGTTGGCGCAGCACCGCTACCAGCATTCTCAATAAAAGAGCCGTTAGGACTAATCCGACACTTAACCGACGATGGCGCCTTTGATGACAAGATGGCAAATCATTTAACTGACGTGATTGCCGAGTTAACTCAAGCAGCTAAATCAAATGGCTGTAGTGAAATTTTGGCATTTGCCACTAGCGCGATCAGAGGTGCATCAAATGGTCAAGAAGTTTTGGATCAGGTGATCAGCAAAACCAAGCAACAAATATCTGTGCTCTCTGGTGCTGATGAAGCACGGCTCACCTTTTTGGCAACCAGGAGATGGTTTGGCTGGTCCAGCGGCACGTTGCTAAATCTTGATATTGGTGGTGGCTCATTTGAAATAGCCATTGGTGGTGGTGAAATGCCTGATACGGCAATATCACTGCCACTTGGCGCTGGAAGGTTGACAAAAGATTTTAAGTTAAGCGATCCACCAACCGCGAAGCAACTAAATCTGCTTAATGAATATATTTACGATCAACTTGAAAGAGTGATGGAACAGATCACAACTGAAGAGGGTGCTGATCACGTTGTTGGCACCAGCAAAACATTTCGATCGTTAGCTCGCATCGCTGGCGCTGCACCTAGTGCCGCAGGACCTTTTGTTAAGCGAATTTTGCCGGCAGCGAAGCTAAGCCAAATTGCCACCAAAATTGCTGCAATGAGCGTGCAGCAACGAACCAATCTGCCAGGTGTGAGTAAGGCACGGGCAACACAATTGGCTGCTGGTGCCATGGTTGCTGCGGCCGCGGTAGATTTGCTGGATATCGAAGAGATCGAGATCAGTCCGTGGGCGTTGCGAGAGGGAATTTTGCTTCGCCATATTGACTCGCTAAGTTGATTGGAGCGCAGGTGAAAAACGTCGTTGTGATTGGCGTAGGCGCGATGGGCACCGCGTTAATTGCTGCTGCAAAAGCTGCCAATGGTCAACTTAACATTTCCGTAACTGATAAAGATGAAGCAAAAGCACAATCAGCAATTAATCAGTTAGACGTGACTAAAGCTGATGATTCGGACATTGCAGCAGCTGAATTAATTGTGATTGCCGTTAAGCCGCAAGATATTTCTGCGGTGCTCGCGGAACTAAATCCAAAACTAAATAAATCTCAAACAGTTTTATCGATTGCAGCAGGCATCACGCTGGAAAAATTAACCACGCTTGTGCCAAATGCCGTATCAGTTAGATGTATGCCAAATACACCAGCATTAGTTGGAAAAGGATTTAGCACGGTTTCAGTTCTTCCTAACTCCGAGCCAATTCATTTATCTCGAGCAACTGAATTCTTAGCTGCCGCAGGCACGGTGCTCGCTATTGACGAAAAACTACAAGATAGCTTCACTGCAATTCATGGCTCAGGGCCTGCTTATGTGTTTTTGCTAATAGAAGCATTAGTTGCTGCTGCAATGGCGCAAGGCATCTCCGAAGCAGACGCCACTGCAGCAGTTATTGAAACAATCGCTGGTGCTGCTGCATTAATTGCTGAAACTAACGAATCCGCAGCCACGCTGCGGCAGCGGGTGACTTCAAAAGGTGGCACCACTGAAGCAGCACTTCAGGTATTCGCCGATGGCGGTTTTATGGAGTTAGTGGCTCAGGCGGTGGCTGCGGCAAAACAGCGTGCAGCTGAACTGGGGTAGCAGCAACCCCTGGTTTCCTGGTTTAGTAGCATTCGGCACTCAGTCCAACCCAAGAGGTGAACCGTGGGATCAGTTATTAAAAAGCGCCGCAAGCGAATGGCAAAGAAGAAGCATCGCAAGCTGCTGCGCAAGACCCGTGTTCAGCGACGTAACAAGAAGTAATCCTTGTGCCGCGGGTGCAGTTAATCACTAAACCCAACTGCCATTTATGCGATAACGCCCGCGAAGTGGTGGTCGCCGTGTGTGCCGAATTAGGCGAAAAATTTGAAGAATTGATTATTACCGAGCATCCTCAGTTAGCCGCGCAGCACGCAGAGTTTGTCCCAGTAGTGCTGGTAGATGGCAGCGAGATTGCGGTTTGGCAGATATTGCCGCAAACCTTAATTTCTGCACTTCAACCGCCTAAGTTGTGAGGAATTTTGATTTTTTCTAGTTTCTAATTACCGTTGGCCCTGAAACCCAGATCAACAGGAGCCATTGTGGCGCAACAGCGCACGCCCGGGAAAACCGTCGGATTACCCGCGGCCACCGTAGAACGGCTACCTATTTACTTGCGGGCGTTGACTGAGTTTAAGTCTCGTGGGGTTGAAGTTATTTCCTCCGAAGAGTTAGCTGAAGCAGTTAACGTAACGAGCGCACAACTTCGCAAAGATTTATCTCATTTAGGCGGCCATGGCACTCGTGGGGTTGGTTATGACGTGGCGGTTTTGATTCAAGCGCTATCTGCCACATTAGGTGTAGACAAGCAGTGGCCAATTGTGATAGTTGGTTGCGGCAATTTAGGTATGTCACTGGCGAAATATGCCGGCTTTACTAATCGTGGTTTCAAAATATCGGCGTTGTTTGATTCAGCACCCGAAATTATTGGCAAAGTTGTGGAGATTTCAGAAGGACAAAAAATCTTTATTAAAGATGTTGCTGGCCTATCAACTTTTATTCGAGAAAATAATATTCAAATTGCTGTTATCACTACACCAGCCCCAGCAGCACAAAGTGTTTGTGACACTTTAGTTAATGCTGGTATTTATTCAATTATGACTTTTGCTCCGGTCACGCTCACCGTGCCAAGCGGAGTAGATGTGAGACAGATCGACTTAGCCAGCGAACTACAGATTTTGACATTTCATGAACAAACCAAAGCAAATGAGGTAATAGCAATATGACATCCCCAAAGTCCGCTGGTCGGATTTCCTTTATCGCGCTGCCAGACTGCGATCTAAAAGTGCTTACGAAAGCAGCTCTTGATGCCATTGGTGATGCCCAAACGGTAATTGTTGATCCATCATTAGTTGAAGTTGTGGCACCAATAGCAACAGTTGCACAAGTGGCTGGGGAACAAAGCGCTGATCTAGCAAAAGCTGCAGTTGCTGCAGCAAAAGAGGGAAATGATGTCGTCCGAGTATTTTTTGGTGATGGTATTTTGCGGGGATCACTACATGAAGAATTGGCGATAGTTAACAAATCAAATATTGACTTTGAGGTATTTCCAACTGTTCCAGTTGATTTTGCGGTTGGTTTTTATGCCGGTGCAATGTTTGATCCAGCAAAGACCGAATCAATTCACTTATTGGATGCAAAAGACTCTTACGAGTTGGGAAATTACTTAGGTAATAAAACTTCACTGATTCTACGTGGTACAACAAATGAGATTGGTCGATTTGCTGCTGATTTAGTTGCCGCCGGCAGAATTGAATCCACTCCAATGGTGCTAGTGCAAAACGCGATGACGTTAGATCAGCGCAGTTATCGCATGACAATCGGCGATGCAGTTGAACAGATTAAAGCTCATAAACTGCAAGGCCCAGCACATGCGGTGATTTCCGAAGCCGCCGGACAGATTGATCGAAATGCTTGGTTTGAAACGCGAAGCTTGTTTGGCTGGAAAGTGCTATTACCAAAGACCAAAGAATTTTCAGTTGATGTGCCTGCGCTGTTGGCAAAGGCAGGAGCAACTGTCACTGAAGTTCCAACGTTGAGCGTTGAGCCACCACGGGCACCACAACAGATGGAAAAAGCAGTTCATGGTTTGGTGTCTGGCCGATATCAATGGTTAGTTTTCACCAGCCCGCACGCGGTTAAGGCAATCAAGGTAAGACTGGATGAATATGGCCTTGATGCCAGAGCATTCTCCGGAATTCGAATTGGTGCGGTGGGCGCAGACACTGTTGCAATTTTGAAAGAGATTGGAATTAATCCTGATTTAATCTCACCCGATGACACAAATGCTGGGTTAGCAAATCTATGGCCAGTGTTTGATCAATTTCAAGATCCAATGAATCGAGTATTAATTCCGCGAGCTGATGTGGCGGTGGAATCACTTTCGGCAACCATGATTTCGCTGGGTTGGGAAGTTGAAGAAATTACCGCGTTTAGAACGGTTCGTGCGGCACCACCAGCACCAGCAATTCGTGATGCGATAAAGAGCGGCGGTTTTGATGCGGTGCTGTTTAGCTCAGCAAGCACAGTTCGCAATTTAGTTGGCATCGCTGGCAAACCACACCCCACTACGGTGATCGCTTGTATTGGTGAGCAAACTGCGCAAGCAGCACAAGAAATGGGATTAACTGTTGATGTTTTGGCGGAAGAAACGACGCTACCAGCAACTATCGCTGCATTAATTGAGCATGGTGAAAAACTTCGACTTGCTGCGGTAGAGCAAGGTGAAGTTGTTTGGCGACCATCAGTTAAGCGATTGACTCGTAAGCGAAGCTAAATGGTTACCACGCTGGTTCATTTAGTGCGCCATGGCGAGGTGTTTAATCCAGAGAAGATTCTTTATGGTCGAATCCCTGGTTTCAAACTCTCCGAGCGTGGTCAGGCTATGGCAGAACTGGTCGCGGACTATTTTGTGGAATCTGATCTGACTCACATAGTTTCATCACCGTTGGAGCGAGCAGTGCAAACTGCAACTCCGATTGGTCGCGTGAAGAACTTGCCAATATTGCAGGATTCGAACTTGCTTGAGGCAACTAACGTTTTCGAAGGCAAGCGAGTATCGCTGTCAGATGGAGTGCTGCGAAAGCCAGCAGCTTGGCGACATTTATGGAATCCATTTCGACCCAGTTGGGGAGAGCCATATCGGGAGATCTTCGCTCGGATGCAAACAGCAGTTGAATCTGCCCGGTTAACGGCATTCGGCCATGAAGCAGCCTTGGTAAGTCACCAATTGCCGATCTGGGTAGCTCGACTTGGTTACCAAAATCACAGATTCGTCCATAACCCATCACACCGTGAGTGCAATTTAGCATCTGTCACTACACTTAAATTTCATGATGACCAGTTGGCCAGCATTACCTACTTGGAACCAGCAGCCTCGCTTTATAAAGAATCAACCGGCGGGGTTGGTGCGTAAGTTAATTGTTGTAGTTGCCGCTATGGCATTGCTTGCTGGCTGTAGTACTAGTGGAAGTAATAACACTGCATTTGTTTCAGGTGATGGCACCACAACAGTATTACCAGTCGCTGATCGCGGTGACGCGTTAGAACTATCTGGCGTAACTTTAACTGGTGAAGAATTAGCAGTTTCTGATTTTCTAGGCCAAAATGTCGTAATTAATGTTTGGGCATCTTGGTGCGCGCCGTGCCGACAAGAAGCACCAGAATTAAAGGCCTTTAACATTGAGAATCCAGAAGTTCAGATGTTGGGAATAAATACTCGCGACAATGATCCCGCGGCACGTGCTTTTGAAGAATTTTTTGGTATCACTTATCCGTCAATAGTAGATCCGGATGGTTCTAAACAGTTGGTGTTTCGTGATTCACTGCCAATGAGCGCAATTCCAACCACGATTGTGTTAGATAAATCTGGTCGACCGAGTGCACGAATTCTTGGTGCGGTTACCAGATCACTTTTAGTGCAAGTAGTTGATGAAGTGAACAATGGGTGAGATTGTTGTCAGTGGTTTTTTACCACTGGCTATTGCTGTTGCGGCCGTCGCAGGATTAGTTTCATTTCTAAGCCCATGCGTGTTACCGCTGCTGCCTGGTTATCTTGCGGTGCTTGGTGGCACTGTTACCAAAACTAAACCAATCTTTCCAACACTTATTTTCATTCTGACCTTCACTGCAATTTTTGCCTCATATGGCATAGCGTTTGGTCAATTAGGTTCATATTTAACTCAGTATCAATCAATACTGAATCGAATATTTGGTGTGCTGTTGATATTACTTGGCTTAATCTTTGCCGGCTTTGGACAATTTGCGCAGTGGCAATTTAAATTACCGATCAAGGTCGCCTCTTCGGCACAACCCATATTGCTTGGCGTGGTGTTTGCGATTGGTTGGACTCCTTGCATTGGACCTACCTTGGCAGCGGTGCAAACGTTGGCGTTAACTGAAGCAACAGCCGCTAAAGGGGCACTACTATCAATAAGTTATGGCGTCGGATTGGGATTGCCATTCTTATTGCTGTCATTTTTTGCTCATAAATCAATAGCAATTACGCAGCGCTTGCGCGCCAAACAGAAATTATTTATCCGGCTTGGCAGTGGATTTCTGATCTTGCTTGGTGTGCTGTTATTAACGGGAATCTGGCATGAACTTATGATTTGGCTTCAGCAACAATATGCTGGCTTTACGGTGATTTTATGAGTGAAACTTTTGAATTAACACCAAGAGAGTCATTACGTTTCTTATGGCGGCAGTTGACCAGCATGCGAACCGCACTACTGCTATTGCTGCTATTAGTGATTGTTTCAATTCCGGGATCGGTATTGCCGCAACAAAATGTAGATGCATTTGGCGTATCACAATGGATAGAGGATTCGCCAACACTGGGCAATATCTTGCTCAAACTTGGCTTCTTCAATGTTTTTAGCTCAGTTTGGTTTTCAGCTGTTTATTTATTACTGCTTGTCTCGCTGGTTGGCTGTATTTTGCCTAGATCACTTAAGCACTATCGCGCTGTTAAAGCTCAGCCACCTACGGCACCAGCAAATTTTGAGCGATTGACTCAATTTGAAAATCTTGATTTAAAGTTACAATTTGATTCTTACGCTGATTCAGTCAGTGAGGGATTAAAGAAAGCCAATTGGCGAGTTCGAGTAGATCAGGAAAAGAAATTTATTGCTGCGGAGAAAGGATATTTGCGTGAGGTTGGCAATTTAGTTTTTCATTTAGCGGTGGTGGGTATTATCTTGGCA
>CAYXYW010000003.1:0-36984 GCA_964469855.1 uncultured Bifidobacterium sp. | reverse complement strand
TACATGGGTCCAGCTGGTGACAACAGCGCATGGAACGCACCAGACCGTGCCAAGATTGCAACTGAAGGCATGATCGACAGTGGCGTAGACATTGTTTACGCAGCAGCTGGTGGATCAGGACTTGGTATGCATCAGGCAATCGCTGGTGCTGGTGGCTCTGCCGCTGGTTACTGGGGCATTGGTGTTGACTCAGACGAATACGTGCTACCAGCACGTGCTGAGTTCAAAGACAACATCATCACCTCAATGCTAAAGCGAGTAGATGTATCTGTTTACGAAGTAATCAAGAGCGTGGTAGATGGTGCTCCACTATCAGGTATCGTGAACTTCGATCTAAGCCGTGAAGGTGTGGGTTACTCATCATCAAACCCAGCTGTGGCCCCATTGGCAACTGTTGCTGACGAATATGCCGCAAAGATCATCAGCGGTGAAATCGTTGTAAGCAGCACGCTCGACTAATTTGGCTGAGCATTCATAGAGTGCTTAGCGGTAGGCTCGGGCTGGCGTTATGTCAGTCCGGGCCTACTTTTTTAGCGGCAGCAAGGAGAAGAATTTTGCTCGCAGTTCAGTTGCAGGGAATCTGGAAGCGATTCCCTGGTGTGATTGCTAACAGTGACATCAACTTGAAAGTCGAAGCTGGCACGGTCCATGCCATCGTGGGTGAAAATGGTGCTGGCAAGTCCACCTTGATGAAAATCCTTTACGGCATGCAGAAAGCCGATGAAGGCACAATTTCAGTAAACGGCAACGAGATTGTTTTTGATTCGCCATCAGATGCGATTGATGTTGGCATCGGCATGGTGCACCAGCATTTTATGTTGGCTGACAATTTCACGGTGTTAGAAAACGTTGTGTTAGGTAGCGAGCCGCGCAAAGCTGGATCACTCGATTTCGAGCTAGCTAAAGCAAAAATTAATGAGATATCAACAAATTACGGATTAGATATTGATCCGGACAGTTTAGTTGGCGATCTTGGCGTTGGAGATAGACAGCGAGTTGAGATTTTGAAGGTGCTTTATCGAGGAGCACGAATTCTCATCTTGGATGAGCCAACCGCAGTCTTAGTGCCACATGAAGTTGATGAATTGTTTGAAGCGCTTCGAGGCTTAAAAGCAGAAGGCATCACCATCATCTTCATCAGCCACAAACTAGACGAGGTGCTTGAGATCGCGGATGAAATTACCGTAATCAGGCGCGGCACCACAGTGACCACAATAAATTTGAAGACGCAAGCAGTAACTGCCGAAGAATTAGCTGAATTAATGGTTGGCAGCGAGCTGCCTACACCAGAAACTCGCGGCTCCACCGTAACTGACAAAGTGGTGCTCGCCGTGACTGGACTTACTGCAGTTAATAAAGATGGTAAAGCTGAGATTTCAGACCTGACCTTCAAAATTCATGCTGGCGAAATATTGGGAATTGCTGGCGTTGAGGGTAATGGCCAATCAGATTTAGTGGAAGCCATCATGGGAACAAAAGCAGCAACTGGTGCGATTGAGATCAATGGTATTGACGTTTCAGATTTGGGAACTAGGAAACGTCGGGAACTAGGAGTTGCGTACATCCCAGAAGACCGCTCCAGATTAGCGCTGTTGCTTGATGCGCCGCTGTGGGAGAACCGAATATTGGGCCATCAAACTAAGAAACCAAATGCCATCGGCTTTCGGTTAACGCCTCGGCTGGCTCGTGAAGACGCAAAGAGAATTATTAAAGAATTTGATGTTAGAACACCAAGCGTTGATGTGTTGGCAAGCGCACTTTCAGGTGGAAATCAACAAAAGTTTATTGTTGGACGAGAAATGTCTGGCGATCCAATTTTGCTGATTGCTTCTCATCCAACTCGAGGTGTTGATGTCGGTGCACAGGCAGCGATTTGGGATGAATTGCGCGCTGCTAGAGAAAAGGGATTGGCAGTGCTACTAATTTCAGCTGATTTGGATGAACTGATCGGAATGAGTGATTCCATTAAGGTTATTTTGCGAGGTAAATTTGTTGCTGATGCTGATCCAGCAACCGTTACTCCCCAAGAATTGGGTAATGCAATGACTGGTGCAGTAAAGGTTGAGAAATAATGCTGAAGAAACTAGATACCTTAATTGCACCATTGATTGCGGTGCTGTTCTCGGTGGTATTTGCATCATTGATCTTAATAGCTTTTGGTGCAAATCCACTCTCAACATTTCAGCGAATGTTTGAGTATGCCACAACTCCAAGAAGCACCGCACTAATTCTCAATAGCGCAACAACTTATTACTTCAGTGCAGTTGCAGTTGCTATAGGTTTTAAAATGAATTTGTTCAATATTGGCGTAAATGGTCAGTATCGATTAGCAACTGCAGTTGCTGCGTTGGTTGCCGGATATATAACTTTTCCAGGTTATATCGGAATTCCAATTATCATTTTCATATCGATGTTAGTTGGTGCTGCTTGGGCTGGTATTGCAGCTTGGCTAAAGGTAGCTAGGGGTGTAAGTGAAGTTATCTCAACAATTATGTTGAACTTCATCGCAATTGGCCTAATTGCATATTTAATGGCACCGTCGGTGCTAGGTGTGCAAACTGCAGAGAATGTGATTGGCACGCCAATTATTCCTGAGGGAAATCGAATTCCTGGTATACCTCTTGGGTCAGCACCTATTCCGGTCTATGGCATGCTGCTATTAGCCATTGCACTTGGATTTGGTTATTGGTATCTGCTCAACCGCACCAGATTTGGATTTGATCTGCGCGCAGTCGGAATGTCACCAACAGCAGCAGTTGCTAGCGGCGTAAACGTGAAGCGGATGACGGTGTATGCCATGTTGCTCTCTGGTGGGGTTGCTGGTTTAGTTGGCTTGCCGTTGTTGCTTGGTGCGCAATACACCTTCACAGTTAATTTCCCAGGTAATTATGGATTTACTGGCATTGCTATTGCACTGCTTGGCAGAAATCACCCAGTTGGCATTGCCTTTGGCGCACTGCTTTGGGCTTTCCTTGATGTAAGCGCTCAGATTCTTGATCTAATTGGCGTGCCTAGAGAAATTATTGTGATTATGCAAGGTGTGATTGTGCTTAGCGTGGTTATTGCTTATGAAGTGACTAGAAGAATTAAAGTGAGAAGACAGCAAACTGCTGTTGGATCGGCAGGCCAATAATGACTGCAGCAATATCAATTTGGCGCAGCAGCGCTTCAAAGAAAGTTAAATTGTTTGTTGCACTTATCTCAGTTTTAGCAACGCTGTCATTAGTTCGAATCTGGGCCGATGTGCTAGATCTAACTAGTCGCGGAACTATCTCTGCCGCGCTTGGATTGGCAGTACCAATTGGGTTAGCGGGACTTGGCGGACTTTGGGCAGAGCGTGCTGGGGTAGTCAATATTGGCCTTGAAGGCATGATGATTCTGGGCACATTTGGTGCTGGTTGGATGGGTTGGCAGTACGGACCCTGGGCTGGCTTAGCCGGTGCGCTGGTATTTGGTTTAGTGGGCGCAGCAATTTTTGCGTTAGCCACAATTACCTTCGGTGTTGATCAAATTATTGCCGGTACTGCAATGAATATTTTGGGTCTGGGCTTCGCACAATTTTTTGCCAAGATAGCTTTTGCGAAAGCACCAGGTGGTGGTCCAACGCAATCGCCATCAATTGAACCACTACCAACATTTACGTTTGATTCGTTATCAGATCCGTTGGTGGAGATTCACCGCTCTGGTTATTTCATGATTTCGGAAATAGCCGGATTCATCTCAGGTGTGTTTTTCCGACTTTCAATTCTCACGGTAATTGCAGCTGGGTTGTTCGTGGCAACAAGTTATGTGCTATGGCGAACGCCATTTGGCCTTCGACTTCGTTCTGTTGGTGAAAATCCCCATGCCGCGGATTCATTAGGCGTTAATGTCTATTTGTATAAGTACATCGGAGTACTGATGTCCGGCATGCTTGCTGCGCTCGGCGGTGCATTCTTGGCTATTGCAGCAAGCGGGGTTTACCGAGAAGGTCAAACTGGCGGTCGCGGCTTTATTGGTTTAGCAACCATGATCTTTGGCAACTGGCGGCCTGGTGGCACTGCTATTGGTGCTGGTGTGTTTGGTTACATCGATGCGCTGCAACTACGCGATGCGAACGGCACTGCAATGCGCGCGGTTGTGTTACTTGGTGCGCTAGTGCTGTTTGCGCTAGCAATTTTTGCCCTGCGAGCGAAGCGCTATCAGACCATGTTTGGTTTAGGTGTGATTTCAGCAGCGCTGATTAGTTGGTTCCTAGTTACCACTCAACTACCACGTGAGATTGCGCTGGTTGCGCCTTATCTGGCAACGCTGTTGGTGCTGGCATTTGCCTCACAGCGGTTACGACCACCTGCTGCTGATGGCATCCCTTACCGAAAAGGGGAGAGCAAATGAGTGAGATAAATTGGGAACTTCTTTGGCAGCAAGCTAGAGAAATGTTGAAGTTTGCTTACTGCCCATACTCCAATTTTCCTGTTGGCGCTGCCGCCTTCACTACCGATGGCAGATTAATTACTGGCTGCAATGTGGAAAATGCTTCATATGGACTTGGGCTTTGTGCTGAGTGCGGTTTAGTTAGTGATTTAGCCAGCAAAGGTGGCGGCACGTTGGCAGCGTTAGTTGTTGTCGCCAGCGATGGCCAACCAGTTGCGCCATGTGGCAGGTGTCGACAGCTGCTTTGGGAACACGGCGGCAAAACTATGCAGATCATGACCAGCACTGGTCCAATTCCATTTGCCACCTTGCTGCCAGATGCATTTGGGCCAGATGATTTAGCAACTCGTAGCACTTCATGATTGAACCATTTTCTGCGGTTGATTTAATCGCCACCAAACGCGAATTTGGTGAGCTCAGCACAGCTGAAATTAACTGGATGATTGATGCTTATGTTAGAGGCGTAGTAGCCGACGAACAAATGTCAGCGATGGCGATGGCAATTTTGTTAAATGGCATGAAGATGCGTGAGATTGTGGACTGGACTCAGGCCATGATCAACAGCGGTGAAAGATTAGATTTTTCTAGTTTGGCAGCACCTACCGTTGATAAGCATTCAACTGGCGGGGTGGGCGACATGATTACGTTGCCGCTAGCACCGTTGGTTGCATCTTTTGGTGCGGCAGTGCCGCAGCTCTCAGGTCGCGGATTAGGTCACACTGGCGGCACATTAGATAAATTAGAAGCGATTCCAGGTTGGCAGGCAAATTTATCTAATCATCAAATGCTTTCGGTGCTGAAAGAAGTTGGTGCGGTAATTTGTGCCGCAGGTGCTGGATTGGCGCCCGCAGATCGAAAACTATATGCGCTGCGCGATGTGACGGGCACGGTGCCAGCAATTCCGCTAATCGCATCATCAATTATGAGTAAAAAAATTGCAGAAGGAACTTCTGCACTCGTGCTTGATGTGAAAGTTGGCTCTGGCGCGTTTATGAAGACGCTAGATCAAGCAACAGAATTAGCCAAAACGATGGTTGAGATTGGTAATGCTGCTGGCGTGAAGACTAAGGCGCTGCTAACGAATATGGCACAACCACTGGGCCGGGCCGCAGGTAATGCACTTGAAGTAGAGCAAGCAATTGCAGTTTTATCCGGTAATGGTCCAGCGGATGTAGTGGCATTAACTGTAGAGCTAGCAACTGAGATGCTTAACCTGGTTGGCATTTCTGGAGTTAACCCAGCTGATAATTTAACTAACGGCAAAGCCTTAGCTAAATGGGAAGCAATGATCAAGGCACAGCATGGCGATCTGTCGCAGCCGCTAGCAAAAGCTAAATTCACCCATCAGGTAGTGGCGCCAGCAACTGGCACCATTACCAAGTTTGATGCGCTGGCAGTAGGAATTGCAGCCTGGCGATTGGGCGCAGGTCGCTCTCGGAAAGAAGATTCGGTGCAGGCCGCTGCCGGTGTTACTTGGCAAATTGAGTTGGCCGGAAAGATAACCGCTGGTGCACCAATGTTAACTCTCCATACCGATGACGAAGCTAGATTTGAATCAGCGTTAGCTGCGCTAACTGATGCAATCGAGATTTCCAGCAGTCAAACTGTTTCCAAACCAGAATTAATCTTGGGTCGAATAGGAGCATAATGCCAAAGTTAATCACCGCAGCAACTGCAATTGAAGTGCCAGGTGGTAAAGAGATATTGGAATTTGTTGGGTTAGTTAATTCTGGCAATACTGATGTATCGGTAGCCAAAATGGTGGCACCGCCAAATTGGACTGAACCATTTCAAACCCCACAATTTGATGAGATCACCTTAGTCTTGCGAGGTAAAGTTCAGTTAGAACACAATGATGGAATAACCATAATTGGTGCTGGTCAAGCAGTAATAACTAAAGCAGGAGAGCGGATTCGCTATTCCACATTAGATGTTGAGACTGAATATGTTGCAATCTGTTTGCCGGCATTTTCGCCTGATTTAGTAAATCGCGAAGAATAAAAAATAACCGGTGCAGCAAATCTGCTACACCGGTTATTTTTACTGCGAATTAAATACCGAATAAAATTTCAATTGGGTACTTCGCAAAGTAAATAAAGAACGCACCAGCAGCCACCCACATCATTGGGTGAATGTCTTTTGCTTTGCCAGTGAATGCTTTAAGTAGTACGTGAGTTACAAAGCCGGCACCAATACCAACTGCAATTGAGTAGGTAAATGGCATCAAGATGATGGTCAGGAATGCTGGAAGTGCAATGGAAACATCGGTCCAGTCAATATCCTTAATTTGGGTCATCATCAAGAAACCAACCACGATCAATGCTGGAGTGGCAGCTTCATAAGGCACTAGCGCAACTAATGGTGATAAGAAAGTTGCTAGCAAGAACGCAACACCAGTTACTACTGAAGCCAATCCGGTGCGAGCACCTTCACCAACACCAGAGGCAGATTCAATGTAAGAGGTGTTTGATGAAACGCCAGCTGCACCACCAGCAACGGCAGCAAGTGAGTCAACTAACAAGATTCGATCAGCACTTGGGATATTGCCATTGCTATCAGTTAAACCAGCTTCCGCACTGATTGCAGTCATAGTTCCCATAGTGTCAAAGAAGTCAGTAATCAACAGCGAGAACACCAACAAACCAGCGGTTAGTAAACCGGCAGTGGCAAAGCCACCAAGCAGGTCAAACTGACCTAGCAAACCAAAATCTGGTGTTGCAACAAATGAATCTGGAATTGATGGCACATTAAGACCCCAACCACTTGGGTTATTTTCTTCTGGCGACACAAATGCTGGACCAATCTTGTAGGCGGCTTCCAAAATAACCGCAAGCACAGTGGCACCAACAACGCCGATCAAGATAGCACCACGAACTTTTCTAGCATAAAGCACTGAAATAGTCAGCACACCGAGAATGAAGACAACTACTGGCCAACCAACTAATTTGTCACCAACGCCAAGTGTTAGCGGTGGTACAGCAGACTGTGTCCAACGCACAAAGCCAGCGTCAACTAGACCAATTAGTGCAATGAACAAACCAATACCAACTGAGATGGCAACTTTTAATTGTCGTGGGATTGCTTTGAAAACTGCAACACGGAATCCAGTTAGCACCAATACGGTAATAATTAAACCTTCAAGTACTACAAGTCCCATTACTTCATTCCAAGACATGTAGTTAGCTGCAATTCGAGCAACGAAGGCGTTAATGCCCAATCCAGTTGCAAGTGCTAGCGGGAAGTTAGCAACCGCTCCCATCAAAATGGTTAGCACACCTGCTACTAATGCAGTTGCAGCAGCAATCATTGGCAAGTTTGGTGCTTCGCCACCAGCTAGGAACTCACCGTTGATATCTGGGGTGTAACCCAGAATCAGCGGATTTAGCACGATGATGTAAGCCATCGTTAAGAACGTAACAAGACCACCGCGGATTTCAGTTCCGACCGTGGATCCTCGTTGTTTGATTTTGAACAAGCTTTCCAGCACGGGTCCTCCTGGGACTTCTCGTAAGTTGGAAACCGGAGAAGGGGCGGGGAAGCCCGGTTTGGTGAACCTTAGAACTTCTGACAGGTTACTTGCGCGTTGAGCGGGTGGCTGGCGTGTTAAATAGGTGTTACATCGGCTTAGATAGGGGCAAGATGCTAACCATGGACCAGGTCAAGACGCTGCCAAAGGCAGTGCTGCATGATCATCTCGATGGGGGACTTCGTCCTCAGACAGTGGCAGAACTTGCCGTGCTTGAGGGCTATCAAGGATTACCAACCACTGATCCAACTGAGCTGGCTACTTGGATTAAGAACGCGTGTGATTCTGGTTCGCTGGAAACCTATTTAGAAACTTTCCAGCACACAGTTGGCGTGATGCAGAGCTTTGCTTCAATTGAACGTGTGGCGTATGAGTGCGCGGTTGATCATGCCAATGATGGTGTGATTTATGCTGAAATTAGATTTGCACCAGAACTGCATCAACTTAAGGGTTTATCGCTTGATGAAATTGTTGAGGCAGTTGTAACTGGATTTGCTCGAGGTGAGAAAGAGATGGCGCAGGCAGGAAAGCCAATCGTTATGCGCACTTTGCTTACTGCGATGCGCACTGCAGCGCGCTCAACTGAGATTGCACAGTTAGCAATTAGGTGGCGCAGCAAAGGTGTGGTTGGGTTTGATATTGCCGGCAAAGAGGCAGGCTTTCCACCATCTAGACATTTAGATGCTTTTGATGAGATTCATCGGGCAAATTTTCATATGACTATTCATGCTGGTGAAGCTTTTGGGCTGCCATCAATCTGGGAAGCCGTGCAGGTTTGTGGTGCGGATCGGCTAGGTCATGGTGTTCGAATAATTGATGACATCAAAGTTCAACCAGATGGCAGTTATGAATTGGGTGAGTTAGCGCATTATGTGAGAGATCGCCGCGTTCCGCTGGAGTTATGCCCAGTATCTAATGTGCATACTGGCGCTGCTAAAAGCATTGCGGAGCATCCAATTACTACGCTAACTAAGTTAGGTTTTCGAGCCACCGTAAATACTGATAATCGATTAATGTCGCAAACTTCAATGTCAAATGAAATGTTCTTACTTCACACCCAGGCAGGATTTACGTTAGAGCAGCTTCGTTGGTTAACCATAAATGCCATGAAGAGTGCCTTTATTCCGTTTGATCAGCGGTTAAAAATAATTAATGAAATCGTCAAACCAGGTTACACCGAGGCAATTGCCAAATTTGGCTAAAATCCTTGTGGGTGCCAAACAGTTTTGATTTCCAACCAAGTCTTCATGGCTTGGTAACCATCAACGAAATCACGCAGCACGCGTTTTAAATTAATTGCCGCTTCAGTTTCTAATTTGGCTTTGAAATCTGCATCGGTAACACCCGATAAATCAATACCATCAACCTCTAAATGAGAGGCAAGCCAAGTAGCAATTTCATCCGAGTCACAAGTCAAAATATTGACAACTCCAGCTGGCAGATCTGAGGTGGCCAACACTTCAGCTAGCGATACTGCAATTAACGGTGCTGCCTGCGGTGCAAGCACCACAGTGGTATTGCCACTAACAATTGCAGCACAAATTTGATCTATAAGTGCCAGTAGCGGCTCATCTTCCCGAGCAATAGTTGCAATAACGCCAGTTGGCTCTGGAATTGAGAAGTTGAAATATGGACCAGCAACTGGATTTGCACTACCCATAGTCATTGCCAATTTATCAGACCAACCGGAATACCAAATTATTCGATCAATTGCGTTATTAACTTCAGCATCAGCATGCTTAACCCCAGCCGCCTTCAATTCCGAAGCAAATTGCTCTTTTCGACCCTGCAACATCTCAGCCACTCGATACAAAATCTGACCGCGGTTATATGCGGTTGCGGCCGCCCATTTCGGTTGCGCGGCACTTGCCGCAACGACTGCATCACGCGCATCTTTTCGGGTGGCGTTTGCAACATTGGCAATAAAGTTTCCAGATTTGTCGGAAACTGGATAGGAACGACCAGACTCTGAGCGTGGGAATGCACCATTAATAAATAACTTTGCCGTCCGTTTCACTTCAATTGGATTAGTCATGCTTGCTCGCTACCAAATATGCTTCTAAACCATGTCGGCCACCTTCGCGGCCATAGCCAGATTCTTTGTAGCCACCAAACGGACTGGTTGGATCAAATTTATTGAAGGTGTTTGCCCAGACCACGCCAGCGCGTAGCTTGCTGGCCACCTCCAAAATTCGGCTGCCTTTTTCAGTCCAGATGCCGGCGCTTAGGCCGTATGGCGTGTTATTTGCCTTGGCGATTGCTTCATCCGGCGTGCGGAAGGTCAGCACGCTTAGCACCGGACCAAAGATCTCTTCGCGAGCAATTCGATGCGCTTGAGACACATTAGTAAATACAGTTGGCGGAAACCAAAAACCAGTTGCTGGTAGTGCACAAGAAGCGCTCCAGCGGTGAGCCCCTTCTGCATCGCCAGATGCTGCTAGCTCATTTATTTTTGCTAGTTGGGCGGCGGAGTTGATTGCGCCAACATCAGTATTTTTATCTAGCGGATCGCCAACGCGCAGCAAATCAAGTCGCTGGTAGAGCAGCGCCATTAATTCATCATGAATTGATTCTTGCACTAGCAATCTTGAGCCAGCACAGCAAACGTGCCCTTGATTGAAGAAAATGCCATTCACAATGCCTTCAACGGTTTGATCAATCGGCGCATCATCAAACACAATATTGGCAGCTTTTCCACCGAGCTCTAAGGTCAACTTCTTTTCCGTGCCAGCAGCGGCTTGCGCAATCATGCGGCCAACTTCAGTTGAGCCAGTAAAGGCGATCTTGTTGATGTCAGGATGATTAACAATCGCACGACCAGTATTTCCTGCGCCAGTTACGATGTTCACCACACCATCTGGTAGCTCTGCTTGTTGGCAGATTTCAGCAAACAACAGCGCAGTTAGTGATGTGGTTTCTGCTGGCTTGAGCACCACAGTGTTTCCAGCAGCTAATGCCGGTGCAATCTTCCATGCCAGCATCAACATCGGGAAGTTCCACGGAATGATCTGTCCTACTACGCCGTGTGGCGTTGGGGCTGGCCCCATGCCGGCATATTCCAACTTGTCTGCCCAGCCGGCATAATGGAAGAAATGTGCTGCAACCAACGGAATATCTACATCTCTAGATTCTCGAATTGGCTTGCCATTATTTAGCGTCTCTAGCACCGCAATCTCTCGAGCGCGATCTTGAATTATGCGGGCAATTCGATAAATGTATTTCGCCCGCTCAGTGCCTGGCAATTTAGACCAGGACTTAAATGCATTACGAGCGGCTTTAACCGCAGCATCAACATCAACGTCACTAGCCTCAGTGATTTCAGCCAACACCGCTTCAGTTGCTGGATTTATGGTTTCAAATTTTCTGCCGGTTTTGCTGGCAACAAAATTGCCAGCAATAAATAAGTCATAACTTGGTTTGATATCAACAATGGAAGTTGATTCAGGTGCTGGTGCGTATTCAAATTTCATAATTAATCCACCGTCACATAATCATTACCAGCATAACGACCAGTTTTCATTCGATAGCGCTGCATTAACAAATCATTTAGCAAGCTGGATGCACCTAGTCTGAATAAATCTGGAGTTAACCATTGCTCACCTAAAGTTTCATTAACCAAAACTAAATATTTAATTGCATCTTTAGTTGTTTTAATGCCACCAGCTGGCTTCATCCCAACTTTGATGTTTGTCATTGCCTCAAAATCTCTAATTGCTTGCAACATTACTAACGTAACGGGCAATGTTGCTGCTGGCTGAACTTTGCCGGTAGAGGTTTTAATAAAATCAGCACCAGCGAGCATGGCAAGCCAGGACGCACGTTTCACATTGTCATATGTTTTCAGCTCACCAGTTTCTAAAATAACCTTCAGATGAGCATTCCCACATGCCTCTTTAACAGCAACAATTTCATTAAACACATCAAGATACCGTCCAGCAAGGAACGCCCCTCGATCAATCACCATATCAATTTCATCTGCTCCATTAGCAACCGCTTCTTGGGTATCTAGCAATTTAACTTTAAGACTGGCACGGCCAGATGGAAATGCAGTTGCAACTGCAGCCACTTTGATTGAAGTATTTTGTAATTCTGCTTTGGCAATATGTGCCAGATCGCCGTAAACACAAACTGCACCTACGGTTGGCACGGTTAAGTCCTCGGCATCTGGTCGTTTCGCCTTGGCGCAAAGGGTGCGCACTTTGCCTGGCGTGTCAGCACCTTCTAGCGTAGTTAAATCGATCATGCTGATTGCCAGATCAATCGCGCTGCTTTTTGCCGATGTTTTGATAGATCTCGTGCCAAGCATGGCAGCTCTTGCATCTGCACCAACTTGATCTACACCTGCTAGACCGTGCAGGAAAGTTTTTAAGCTAGCGTCAGTTGCGCTAACTTCCCGAAGCGAGGCCGGCTGGCTGGTTCTACTGTTTAGCATTAGTTACCCACCCTAACCGTAGCCAATAGCGCAGCAGCCTCTTCAGTTGTGGGGTAGGAAGCCATAGTTCCTAGCCGTGTCACGCTAAGTGAGGCACAACGAGTACCTAATTGCGCTGCTTGGGCTGGAGTTAACCCCGAAACTAACCCGTAACTAAACGAACCGACGAAACAATCGCCAGCACCGGTGGTATCAATCGGCTTAACTGCAGTTGCGGCTATTCGAATAACTTCATTGCTTCCAGTTTCAACAATAGCAACGCCTGCTTCACCTAACGTAACGCATAAATTTGTTTTTAATAGATTTGCTAATTCGATTATCTCAGCATCTGTTGTTGGCTGTTTTCCAGCTGGATGCAAACCAGCGAATTCAGATTCATTAGGAATTATCCAATCGCAATTGGCCAATAGTTCAGGCAACACAGTTTCAAATGGCGCTGGATTTAATACCGTGAGTGCACCTTTTTGCCGTGCTGACTTAAATGCTGCAGCGGTTACTTGTTGTGGAATTTCAAATTGGCCTAGCACAACTGCTAGATCAGCGATCTCAGCAATTGCTTGCTCAGCTTGGGATATAGTCATTTTGCCATTAGCGCCCGGCACCACAATTATTCGATTTTCACCTGCCGCATCAACCCAGATAGGTGCAACACCTGATGGACCATCAACTCGAGTTACATACTTTGTCTCAACACCTTCTTTTTTGAAATTCTCTAACGTGGTGTCGCCAAATACATCAGTGCCAATTGAGTTGATCATAAAAACTGGCGCACCAAATCGCGCAGCCATCACCGCCTGATTTGCGCCTTTACCGCCAAACCCAAGCAAAAAGTTGTCACCTTTTAGCGTTTCACCAGATTCTGGCAGCACTTTGGCATAGGTCACCATGTCAATATTGGTGCTACCCACAACCGCAATATTCATCAGCACGCCTTCAGTCGCTGCTTAGGTCAAAACTTAGCACTTTGGCTCAGTTGTTGACCAACTCGGTTAATGCAACGGTGAGCTGGTTGAGTTGATTATGTAACTGATCCGAAATCGCGGCCAACTCGCTGCTAGGGGATGCGGTAACTTCGATGTAGCACTTGAGTTTTGGTTCAGTACCACTTGGCCTAATGATGATTCGACCATTGGCGAAACTCAATCTAATCCCGCTTGATTTAGGTAATGAATCGACGCCATTAGCAAAATCTGCTACTGACGTTAGCGCAATTGCACCCAGTTCAGTTGGTAACTGATTTGTAATTTGCGTGAGCTTATTTTTTACTGATGCTAAATCATTCATGCGGAGCGTGATCTGTTTGGTAAGCACCATGCCATGATCTTGATATAGCTGAGCTAACTGCTGCCAAGGTGTTTTTCCAACTGACTTGAGATAACTTGTAAGCTCTATCACAAACAGTGCTGCGGAGATGCCATCTTTATCTTTCACTTTTTCTGGTAAAACACAATATCCAATGGCCTCTTCATAGCCAAAAATTAAGTCTGGCACTCGACCGACATATTTGAAACCAGTTAACGTGAATTGAAATCTCAAATTGTTAGCCAGCGCAATTCGTTGCGTCATTGAACTTGAAACAATTGATGCTGCCATCGCACCAGTTACTGGCTTGCCAGTTAATTTAGCTCGCTCAATACACCACCAAGCCAATAACGTGCCAAGTTCATCACCAGTTAACATCTGCCAGCCGGCAGCAGTGGGTAGCGCAACTGCAGTGCGATCGGCATCCGGATCATTAGCAATAGCAATATCCGCATTTTCTTTTTCGGCCAAAGCCAGCAGTAGATCCATCGCTCCAGCTTCTTCTGGATTTGGAAATTCAACGGTTGGAAATTTCGGATCTGGTTGCTGCTGTGCGGCAACTTCAACCACATTTCGATAACCAACTTGGTCAAGTAATTTATTAAAAGTGATTGAACCCACACCGTGCAGCGCGGTATATGCAATTTTTAGATCAGTATTGAGATCTGGTAGCGCATAAGAAGTCACGTATTGCAGATAGTTGTCAATCATTTCTTCGGTTTGGTACTTGCCAGATCGATCTATCTCATTAGCAGCGGGTGCTGTTGCATTTAATGCCGCAATCTCCTGATCGCTTGGTGAAATTATCTGCGAGCCAGTTTGGTCATAGACCTTATAACCATTGTCTTTTGCTGGATTATGTGATGCGGTCACCATAATGCCAGCATCCGCGCCAAGTTCTGTTACGGCATAAGCCAACACCGGAGTTGGCACTGGCTCAGCTAATCGAATAACAGTAAGTCCTAACGCAGCAGCGATACCGCACGTGTCTTCGGCAAACTCTGTTGATCCAAATCGGGCATCATTACCGACAACTAATTTCTGCTTTCCAGACGCCATTAACCACTGCGAGACGCCCCACGCTGCTTTTGCCACGGTGGCACGATTCATTCGTGATTCACCAGCAGCAACTTCAGCGCGAAGCCCAGCGGTTCCAAATTCCAGCGCACCACTGAATCTGCTTGCCAATTCAGCGAACGCCGTTGGGTCTGTTGCTGCAGCTGAAATCAATTGGGTTAACTCAGCAATAGTTGCTGGATCAAAATCTTGCGCTAACCATGATTTAGCAGTTTCAATTAACTGCTCAGTGTTAGTCATAACTTAGTTACAACCTCAACCAGCAATTTGCCCATGGCAGTTGCTGCTTGTTTGCCGGCAGCTAAAACTTCTTCATGGTTTAACTTTTCGCCGGTCATACCAGCGGCCAAATTGGTTACCAAGGAGATGCCAAGCACTTCAGCATTTCCCTCGCGCGCTGCAATAGCCTCAAGCGCAGTTGACATACCAACAAGGTCGCCGCCGATAGCACGCACCATGGCAATTTCAGCTGGAGTTTCATATTGCGGTCCATGAAAAGCGGTATAGACACCTTCAACTAAGTCTGGCTTTACGTGTTTTGCTAATTCGCGCAACCGTTTGGAATAAATTTCAGTAACATCAACAAATCTGGCACCAACTAATGGTGTTCCACCAGTTAAATTAATCTGATCTTTAATCAATACTGGTGTGCCTGGCGTCCAATTTGGATTTAATGAACCCGCAGCATTCGTAAGCACTACAGTTTTCACACCAGATGCCAACGCAGTTCGCACCGCATGCACTACTGCTTGTGCATCATTTTTCTCATAGTAATGAGTCCGGCCAAGTTGTAACAAAACATTAAGTCCACCCACTCGAACCGAGCGCAACTTTCCAGCATGACCTTCAACCGCAGGAGCGGAAAAACCTGGCAAGTTAGTAACTGTGATCTCAGCGGTTGGATCACCAAACTCATCCGCAGCTGGGGTCCAGCCTGAACCCAGCACAACTAAAACATCATGATGCACCACACCGGTCTCTTTGGCCAGGACACGGGCAGCGGCAGCAGCGGCTTGATAGGGGTCTATTTCAGCGGTCATGAGCCGAGATTAGTCGTTAGTGCCAGATAGTTAGCAAGGCTCTGCCAGAATTCCCCCGTGACTGAGGTAGTAATCATTGGTGGCGGGCCAGGCGGCTATGAGGCGGCACTTGTTGCCGCACAACTAGGGGCACAAGTCCAGCTAGTTAGTGATGACGCAATGGGTGGCGCAACAGTGCTAACTGATTGCGTGCCATCAAAGACCTTGATCGCAACTGCAGAATCAATTACTACCACCTCTGAGTCTGGCGAGCTTGGCGTGAAGTTAGCCGGGGTTGCTGCAACTGCAAATCAGGTGAGCTCTGATCTGCTGCAGATTAATCAACGAATTAAGTCATTGGCGTTAGCACAGAGTTCGGATATCACTTCCAGGCTAACTGCTGAAAATATTAAGTTAGTTGCTGGACGAGCAAAAATTGCTGGTGCTGGCGTGGTGCAAGTAGGAGAAAACGAACTTAAATTTGATGTTTTGCTAATCGCAACTGGCGCACGCCCTCGTGTGATGCCAGAGATCAAACCCGATGGTGATCGGATTTTAGATTGGCAGCAGTTATATGACTTAACGGAATTACCACCAAAACTAATTGTTATTGGTTCTGGTGTGACCGGTGCTGAATTTTCTTCTGCCTATAACGCGCTTGGCAGTGATGTAACTTTAATTTCTTCCCGAGATCGTGTGCTACCAAGCGAAGACCCAGATGCTGCAGCCGCGTTGGAAAAAGTTTTTGCTCGACGCGGCATGAAAGTAATCAACAATGCTCGCGCAGCATCAGTAGTTAATACTGGCTCTGGTGTTGAAGTAAAGCTAGCTAGTGGTGAAGTAATTGTTGGCACACACGCATTAGTCGCCATTGGGTCATTACCAAATACTGATCAACTAGGCCTTGAAACTATTGGCGTTAAAACTACTGATAGCGGACATATTGAGGTTGATCGCGTTTCTCGCACTTCAGTTAGAAATGTTTATGCTGCAGGTGACTGCACTGGAATTTTGCCGCTCGCTTCAGTAGCTGCGATGCAAGGAAGAATTGCAATGTATCACGCGTTAGGTGATGCGGTATCACCGCTTGATCTGCAAACGGTTAGTAGCAATGTCTTCACGGATCCAGAAATTGCCTCAGTTGGGGTAACTCAACGTCAAATAGATTCGGGTGAAATTACCGCTCGCACCATGTCGCTTTCGCTGGCAGGAAATGCCCGAGCCAAGATGCAAGGGCAGACTGATGGTTTTGTGAAATTGTTCAGCAATCCAGATTCTGGCGTGATTCTTGGTGGGGTAGTGGTTGCTCGCAATGCCAGTGAATTGATTTATCCGATTGCTATTGCGGTTGAACAACGGCTGACCACAGATCAGTTGGCACATACTTTTACGGTTTATCCGAGTTTGACCGGTTCAATCGCGGAAGCAGCCCGTAGACTGCACCGAGTTAATCCTGGAGCGGAGCAACAATGAAGCGCAACACAATTTTGGTAGCGGCAATGGTGGTATTTTCAGTATTCATTGCCTGGCTTGATACGCAAAATAATGCTGAAGAGACTGGCGTTGAATACGCATATCTATTGATGATTGCCAGCGTATTTGGTCTGCTTTGGGGCGCGATGGCAGCAAGCGTAAGAAATGCCTTGTTGTTTGCTGCAATTTTGTCCATACCAGCAGTTGTGAATGGGTTTGCTGATGATTCGCTATCAGTTATTAAATTCGTAGTTGCTTTTGCCGGCATAAATATCGTTGGCCGGATGATGCAACGAACTAATCCGTAATCTCACATAACACCGTGCCAGACTGCACGGTTATGCCAATTTCAGCCGAGATACTGCTGATGGTGCCTGATTTGTGAGCGGTTAATGGCTGCTCCATTTTCATCGCTTCAATAACCATAATTAGATCGCCGGCAGCAACAACAGCTCCTGCAGCCACAGCAATCTTGACAATAGTTCCCTGCATTGGCGCCACAATTGCATTTCCAGACGCTGCTGGTGCGGCACTGGTTTTTTGTCGAACTGGTTTTTTCGCAGTTGCTTTCTTGCTACCAATGGCGAGGTTCTGTGGCAGCGCAACTTCAATTCGCTTCCCGTTAACTTCAACCACAATTGGTTGATCCATTACCAACTCATCGTCATCTGATGTGGTTGATCCTTGCGGTGCGATCTCATTATTAAAGTCAGTTTCAATCCAACGCGTGTGCACGTTAAAACCTTGCTCGCCAATGAAGTCTGGCTCATTTACCACCACTTGGTGAAAAGTGAGTGCGGTTGGAATACCAGCGACTTGCATCTCAGTTAGTGCTCGTCGTGCTCGTTGCAGTGCTTGCGCTCTGGTAGCACCGGTGATAATTAATTTGCCCAGCAGTGAATCAAAATCACCGCTTACGCTGTCACCTTCACGGTATCCGGTATCCATTCGAACACCTGGGCCATCTGGGATCTGCCACTTAGTTAACTTGCCTGGAGCTGGCAGAAAGCCCCGACCTGGATCTTCACCGTTAATTCGAAATTCAATGCTATGACCGCGAGTTACCGGGTCGCTGTATTCAATTTTTTCACCACGGGCGATTCGAAGTTGTTCTCGCACCAAATCAATTCCAGTAACTTCTTCAGAAACTGGATGCTCTACTTGCAACCGAGTGTTTACTTCCAAAAATGAAATTGTGCCATCTTGACCAATTAAAAATTCGCAGGTTCCAGCATTTTGGTAACCGGCTTCTTTCATAATGTCCTTGCTGGATTGATACAACCTGGCAACCTGCTCATCAGTTAAGAACGGTGCTGGTGCTTCTTCCACAAGTTTTTGATGTCGCCGTTGCAGTGAGCAATCACGAGTTGAAATCACCACAACATTGCCATAGTTATCGGCCAGCACCTGAGTTTCCACATGGCGGGGATTATCTAAATAACGCTCCACAAAACATTCTCCGCGACCAAATGCTGCTATCGCCTCTCGAACTGCCGACTCAAACAGCTCGGGAATCTCTTCAATGGTTCGTGCAACTTTCATGCCGCGACCACCGCCACCAAACGCCGCTTTAATTGCAATTGGCAAGCCATGTGCTTTAGCAAACGCCACCACTTCATTGGCATCAGCAACTGGATCTTTAGTTCCTGGCACTAACGGTGCACCAACTTTTTGGGCAATATGCCTTGCCTGCACCTTGTCGCCTAACGCAGTGATTGCTGCTGGTGGTGGTCCTACCCAAACAATGCCCGCATCTATTACGGCTTGAGCAAACTCAGCGTTCTCCGATAGGAAGCCGTAGCCAGGATGAATGGCATCAGCACCACTGGTTTTTGCTACCGCAATAATTTTGGCGATGTCTAGGTAAGTGTCTTTGGCAGATTTGCCACCAAGCGAATATGCCTCATCAGCTAACCCAACATGCATGCTGTTGCGATCGCCTTCGGAATAAACGGCAACAGTTTTGATCTGCTCATCTCGGCAAGCACGAATCACGCGAACTGCAATTTCGCCACGATTAGCGATAAGCAATTTCTTGATCTGCGATGCCATAACTGCCTTTCCAGTGAAAGATTAAAACCCTAGTTGTTACTGCCCAGTTGCCACAGCTGGGTGTACTGATAACCGTGACGCTTAATCAGATTTCGCACGGTGTAAAGGGATAACCCCACAACTGCTGCTGGATCACCACTTACTTGCTGAATAAATGCTGCCCCCAAACCATCAAGCGTAAAGTTCCCAGCAACATGTAGTGGCTCAGTTGAAGCTAAGTAATCTGAAATCTCAGTTTCAGTCATCTCACCAAACTGAACTACGGCAGATGCCACGGCAGTCTCACAAATTCCAGTATTGGTATCAATCACAGCATGGCCAGTAATTAACTCGCCAAATTTACCTTGCATTCGGCGCAGCCGATCTCGAGCAATTTCTGGATCAAGTGGTTTGCCATAGAGCGAACCGTCAAACAAAAACATGGAATCTGCAGCAATTACCAAGGCATCTGAAACCTGGGATGCAACTGCTTGCGCTTTTGCCTCAGCTAACTTAACTACTAAATCAGCCGGTAGCAATTCAGAATTTGCTGCTTGCAGGGCTTCTTCATCAACATGCGAAACAATGACTTCAAAACTTAATCCAGCATTGCGCATCAACATGGCGCGGGCAGGAGAAGATGAAGCCAAAATCAATTTCATGATTACCTCGGCAAATAACTGGTGGTCCAGTTAACTGGCAGCGGGCGACGATGCAGCAGTGCAGGATTTGACCAATTTGACCTCTGAACTGCTGCGCTTGGTTGCTGATTTGAAAGCGCAGTTACTACTGCCATGATCGCGGCAATCTCATCGGCAGTTGCGCTGCCACTTATCACTTTCAAATTCAACTTACTCATAGCGGGATGTTTCCGTGCTTACGGATAGGTGTTTGATCCCGTTTGTTTCTCAGTGCCCGCAACGCTTTCACAATTTCAGCTCGAGTTTCACTGGGCAAAATGATTCGATCAATATAGCCACGTTCAGCAGCAACGTATGGGTTATCTAACGTATCTTCATATTCCCGTAGCAACTCAGCGCGAGTTGCCTCTTTATCTTCAGCATCAGCAATCTCTTTGCGATGGATGATACTCACTGCACCAGATGCCCCCATCACCGCAATTTGGCCAGTAGGCCAAGCAAAGTTAATGTCAGCTCGCAGACTCTTTGCGCCCATCACAACATAGGCACCGCCATATGCTTTTCGGGTGATCAAAGTAATTTTTGGCACGGTTGCTTCAGCGTAGGCATAAATAAGTTTCGCACCGCGACGGATGATGCCATCCCATTCCTGATTAGTGCCAGGCAAGAAGCCCGGCACATCAACCAAGCTAATAACTGGAATATTGAAGGCATCGCAGGTGCGGACGAATCGAGCAGCTTTTTCAGAAGCATTAATATCTAATGTGCCAGCAAATTGCATTGGTTGATTCGCCACAATTCCAACTGATTGACCTTCTACTCGACCAAAACAGGTGATTATGTTTGGGGCAAAATTAGGTTGAATTTCTAAATAGTCACCATCATCTAATAGAGCTTCAATCAACTTGAACATGTCATATGGCTGATTTGATTCATCAGGAATTAATTGGTTTAGTGCCAGGTCAGAGTCGGTTGCTTCTAGATCTGCAGTTGCGTCATAACCGGGTGCTCGATCCAAATTATTACTTGGCAGATAAGAGAGCAGCGCCTTTACATAATTAAGTGCATCTGCTTCATCAGTTGCGGCGTAATGTGCCACACCAGACTTTGTGGTGTGCGCAACTGCACCGCCAAGTTCTTCAAAGCCAACATCTTCACCAGTTACTGTTTTAATTACATCGGGACCGGTAATAAACATGTGGGATGTTTCATTCACCATCACAACGAAATCTGTTAACGCAGGGGAATAAACAGCACCACCAGCACATGGCCCCATAATCAATGAAATCTGCGGGATGACACCAGATGCTAAAACGTTTCGATAGAAAATCTCACCATAAAGATCAAGTGATGACACACCTTCTTGAATTCGCGCACCACCACTATCTTGAATTCCAATTATTGGGCAACCATTTTTAATCGCCCAATCCATTACTTTTACAATTTTTTCGCCCATAACTTCACCAAGCGAACCACCAAAAATGGTGAAGTCTTGCGCGAAGATGGCAACAGGTCGGCCATCAATGGTGCCGTAGCCGGTAACTACACCATCGCCGAATGGCCGATCTTCGTCTAACCCAAAGTTGCTGGATCGGTGTCGTACTAATTCATCGAGCTCAACAAATGAGCCCTCGTCCAACAACTGCGCGATGCGTTCCCGAGCAGTTTGTTTACCGCGTTTGTGCTGACGCTCAATTGCTGCAGCTGTTGCAGAATGCAGCGCATGATCACGAAAGATCGCCAACTCCTCCAGCTTGCCTGCTGTGGACCTGGGATTATGGGAATCAGCGGTGTTCATCTGTCCTCCTGGGCTACCCAACTCGTACCCTAGCCGCGTGGCCGAGGTAATTAGTTCACATCGCCCCCTACTGATGGGTTTATTAGCGTCCCAGCCAATGCTGGTTACCGATTTGGCCTGGTTAGAGCAGGTTGAATCCACGAACGCACAATTACTAACTGAATTAGCTCAAAATACAGCTGTGGCCTGGTCAATTCGAATTGCCTCGAAACAATCAAGCGGGCGAGGCCGTCAGGGCCGAAGTTGGGAAAGCCCAATGGGCTCAATTCCAATCTCAATTGCGATTGGGCTATCTAAATTTAAGCCTGCACCAACTTGGTTAAGTATGTTAACTGCTGTCGCACTGAAGAATTCATTACAAAAGTATCTGGCTGAACCAATTCAACTTAAATGGCCAAATGATGGATTAATTAGTACTGGAAAATTTGCTGGAATTTTGGTGGAGCGGTATGCAGATTTTGCGGTGATCGGAATTGGCATTAATTTTTTTGCAGCGCCTAAAATTCAAACTGCGACCCAATTGGGCATTACTGATTATGTTCCAGCCCTTGCCGATTTTCTAATTGAGCTGCACCAATTAGTTGAAGATTGCAGTGAAATGACTGATGCTCAGGTGCAGCAGTTAATTGCACCGGCGATAAGTACGATTGGCCAGCAGGTTGAAGTTCAGCTAACAACAGGTGAGCAGATAACTGGAAATGCAACAGGGATTACCGAAACAGGAGCGCTGGTGGTTACAACTAACCATGGTTTAGTTGAGGTTATCTCAGGCGATGTAATTCACTTAAGGACAGCTAATGCATCCAAGAACTGAGTTTCCCGAGGGCACATTAGTTGTTGGTGTATTAGGCGCAGGCCAATTAGCTCGAATGATGGCAGAGGCAGCTAGTGCGCTTGGGATTCAGCTTCGAGTATTTGCTCAATCAAGCTCCGATAGTGCGGCACTAGTTGTTGCTGACACCACAGTTGGTGAGTTAACAGATTTGGCAGCGGTGTTTAAGTTTGCTCAAACTGTTGATGTAATCACTCTTGATCATGAATTAGTGCCAGTAGAAACATTGGCTCATTTAACCGCTAACGGAATAACAGTTTTTCCAACCAGCTCCGCGATGGAATATGCTGCAGATAAATCAGCAATGCGCGCGCGGCTTTCCCAAATATCAGCACCAATGCCAAAATGGTCATTAGTTGCTAATTCAGCAGCTGCTGCGGAATTTGCTGCATCAGTTAGTTTCCCGTTAATTGCAAAATCTCCTCGTGGCGGTTATGACGGCAGGGGAGTATGGGTAATTCATGATGCAAGTGAATTTAGTGACCTGACGTATCCAGTGCTATTAGAAGAGAAAGTTCAATTTAAACGGGAGTTATCTGCATTAGTTGTTAGATCGCCGCATAATCAAGCAGTCGTTTATCCAATTGTGGAGACAGTGCAACAAGATGGCATCTGTACTCAGGTATTAGCGCCAGCGCCAAATCTGCCAACAGATCGAGCAGCTCAAGCTCAGCAGTTAGCACTACAAATAGCTGCCGAACTCGATGTGATTGGTGTGCTTGCAGTTGAATTGTTTGATACTGGATCTGGTGCGTTATTAGTGAATGAACTGGCCATGCGCCCACATAACTCGGGACATTGGACACAAGATGGTGCGGTAACTTCACAATTTGAAAACCATCTTCGTGCCGTGCTGGATTTACCACTTGGTTCACCAACGATGACAGCACCTGCTGTTGTAATGGGAAATATCTTGGGTGGCAGCCATCCTGATTTACACCGTGGCTTATTGCATTGCTTAGCGCGGGACCCGGAACTAAAAGTGCATTTATATGGCAAACAGGTCAAGCCAAATCGAAAAGTAGGTCATATCAATTTAGTTGGTGCTGACTTAGCTGACCTTCGTGACCGCATCGCCCATGCCACTGATTTCTTGGCGGGTAAGATTGATGAATAGTACGGAACGGAAAGTAAATGACCACAGCTAAAGTCGCTGTTGTAATGGGGTCAGACTCGGACTGGCTCACCATGGAGCCTGCAGTTATTACGCTGCAAGAATTTGGTGTAGCTGCTGAAGTTGCGGTCATCTCCGCGCATCGAACTCCAACCCAAATGTTGGAATTTGCTGCTAACGCAGCCGATTCAGGTATTCAAGTAATTATTGCGGGTGCCGGTGGGGCAGCACATCTGCCTGGAATGATTGCCTCAGCTACCAGTTTGCCAGTCATTGGTGTTCCAGTTGCGCTATCTCAGTTAGATGGATTGGACTCATTGTTGAGTGTGGTGCAGATGCCAGCTGGAGTTCCGGTTGCCACAGTTGCGATAAATGGGGCTAAAAATGCTGGATTGTTAGCACTTCGGATTTTGGCAGCGACAGATTCTCAATTACAAGCAAAGCTCGACAGCTATCGGGCAGAACTTGCTGATTTGGTTGTTACCAAAAATGATGAATTACAGCAAAAACTTAAGCAGCAACTTAATTCATAATTTTTGAAATTACCAGCGCTGCGCTTTGTGCTAAATCTGCTGTGCCATCAACAACTAAATCTGCATGCAGCGGCGGTTCATAGTTTTGTCCCATACCAGTCATGTTAGGCAGATCGCCTGCTTGCGCTTTGGCATAGAGACCCTTTGGATCACGTTGCGCGCAGATCTCAACTGGAGTGTCAACAAATACTTCAACAAATTCACCGGCAGGGAATAACTCCTTGACCGCATCTCGGTCACTTCTAAATGGCGAGACGAGTGAAACTAACACCACTAAGCCAGCATCAACCATCAATTTGGCAACTTCACCAACTCGTCTTACGTTTTCTGCCCGATCAGTTGCAGTGAAGCCTAGATCTTTATTTAATCCAGTTCGGACGTTATCGCCATCAAGCAGATAAGTGTGAACGCCAGCGGCATATAAACGGCGCTCAACTTCATTTGCCAATGTTGATTTTCCAGAACCTGGTAAGCCGGTTAGCCAGATCACTTTTGGCGTTTGTGCTTTAAGTCTGCTACGAGCTTCTTTATTTATCTCAAATTCATGCGGCACGACATTGAATGAACGGCGTAGCACGTGGTGCACCATGCCAGCAGCAACAGTGTGTTTAGTTACTCGATCAACCAATAAGAAACCGCCGGTATCTCGCACATCACTGTAAAGATCAAGCGGAATTGGTTTCTCGGTGGCGATTGTGACGCGACCAATCTCATTTAAGTTTAAAACGCGAGCCGCATCTTCATGGCCAGTATTGACATCTAATTTGTGTCGAATAGTGGTAACAGTTGCGTTCACTGAAGTTGGGCCGCTGATTAAGGCATAGGAGCGACCGTGAGCTAATGGCTCTTCGCCAATCCAGACTAAATCGGCTGAAAATCGATCTGCCGGTTGTAGTTGTTCATTCTCCGCACAAAGCACATCGCCGCGAGAAATATCAATTTCCACATCAGGTTTAATTGCAACTGCGTCAGTTGCTAATGCCACTTCTGCTGGTTTTCCGTTTACATAAAGTTGGGCGATCTTGGCGGTCTTACCACTTTGTGCCACAACAAACGAGTCACCAAGTTTCAAACTTCCACTAACCACAGTGCCGCCATAACCACGCCAATCATCTGCACGCAAAATGGTCTGGACTGGAATGCGAAGTGACGCATTGTTTAGTGAGGTGCCAGGCATCCATTGCTGTAGCGCACCAAGCACAGTTGGTCCGTCATACCATGGTGTGTTATTGCTTCGCTCAATTACGTTATCACCAAGTAATGCACTAACTGGAATTATCACCAAGCTTTTTATGCCTAGCCGATCAGCGGCTTCGGTCAACTTCGCTGAAATTTCTGTAACTAGCTGTTCAGAAAAATCCTTCGCATCAAGTTTGTTAATAACTGCAACAACAGTGCCTACCTTCATTAATGCACAAACGGTGAGGTGGCGCATTGTTTGATCGCGCACTCCCTTGGTGGCATCAACAAGCAATAACGCAACATCGGCATCTGATGCTGCAACCGCCATATTTCTGGTGTATTGCTCATGACCTGGACCATCTGCTAGCACAACGCGACGACCGGATGGCAGCAATAGATGACGGTAAGCAACATCAATAGTGATGCCTTGTTCGCGTTCTGCTTCAAGACCATCGGTAAGAAGCGAGTAATCAACTTCACCTACTGGAATTATTGAGCCAGCACGGCGATATGTACGGGCGCGCTCAACTTCATCTAGCGGCACCGACTCAGTCTCAACAAGCAAGCGACCAATTAAAGTGCTTTTGCCATCGTCTACTGAACCACAAGTTACGACACGAAGTAATGGGGCTACTGCTCTTGACATTAGAAGTACCCCTCAGCTTTTTTGGCTTCCATTGATGCTTCGCGATCACCATCAATTAACCGGCCAGCTCGCTCACTTACTCTGGTCGCTTCCATCTCAGCAACTAATTCATCAATTGTGGTTGCCGTTGACTCAATCGCTGCTGAAACTGGATAGCATCCAAGTGACCGGAATCGGACTACTCGGTCTTGTGGAACTTCACCATCGAGCAGCGGCATTCGATCATCATCTAGCACCAAAATTTGGCCATCACGGATAATGCTGCGTCGTGGTGCGGCGTAATAAAGTGGAACAATCTCAATATTTTCTCGTCGAACATATCGCCAAACGTCAATTTCAGTCCAGTTACTTAGCGGGAAGACTCGCATGGTTTGACCTTCGCTAAGTGAAGTATTGCGAGTTCGCCACATCTCTGGTCGCTGATTTCTTGGCTCCCATCGATGCCCAGCTTCACGCAAACTAAATACCCGCTCTTTCGATCGGGAGCGCTCTTCATCTCGGCGCGCACCGCCAATAGCAGCGTCGTAACCGCCAGCATCTAAGGCCTGGCGGAGTGCAACAGTTTTCATGATTCTGGTGTATTCCTGTGCGCCATGAGTCCACGCTGTAACTTCGCCGTTAGCGCCCTCAGGATTGGTGTGAACTATGAGATTTAGACCGAACTCTTTTGCTTTGCGATCTCGAAATTCGATCATGTCTCGGAATTTAAAAGTGGTATCGATGTGCAAGAAAGTGAATGGAATTGGCGCTGGCGCAAAAGCCTTACGAGCTAACTCCAGCAACACACTGGAATCTTTACCAATTGAATACATTAGAACTGGATTCTTAAACGCACCTGCGGTTTCGCGGAGAATTCCAATTGCTTCAGCTTCAAGTGCATCAAGCACTTCATCAGTGCTAACCGATAACTTAGTCATTAAGCTCGTTTACCCATTCCGGTAATCTGCCAGCCAGCAGATTGCCACTTGTTAAAGTCCAATACGTTTCTACCATCAATTATTACTGCATTTGTAACCTGGCTGAGCAATTTGGTCGGGTCTAACTCTCGGTATTGCTCCCATTCGGTTAGGTGTAATACTAGGTCAGAATTCTTAAAGATCTCGGTGAGGTCACGCTCATAATTCAATTCTGGATAGCGGACCTTGGCATTATCAATGGCCTTTGGGTCGTGGACAAAAACCTGGGCACCCAACTGATGAATTGCGTATGCCACATCCAGCGCAGGGGAGTCTCTGACATCATCGCTGTTTGGTTTAAACGCAGCGCCTAACACCACCACTTTCTTGTCAGTTAAATCACCTAATGCTTGCTTTGCTAGTGCAACAACTCGTGCTCGCTGTCGTTGATTTATCCGATCTACTTCAACTAGAAATTGCATCGCCTCGCCAGCACCAAGCTCTTGGCTGCTGGCAATAAAGGCACGAATATCTTTTGGTAAACAGCCGCCGCCAAACCCGACTCCAGCGGCAAGAAATTTATTTCCAATTCGAGGATCAAGTCCGATAGCTTCAGCTAGTGCAGTTATGTCGGCGCCAGCAATATCAGCAACTTCCGAAATTGCATTAATAAATGAAATTTTTGTGGCGAGAAAAGCATTAGCCGACACTTTAACTAATTCTGCAGTCGGCACATCCATTACTAAGAACGGAACTTTCTTATCGAGTTGCGGTTGATAAATTTCTTTAATTTTATTAATCACATTAACTGACGATGCGCCAATTACGATTCGATCGGGTAGGCGAGTATCGCTAACTGCATGACCCTCCCGAAGAAATTCAGGATTCCAGGCAAGTTGGTAGGTGCGGCCTGATTTTTGATTGATTCGTTGCTCTAATTTGCTCGCTGTGCCAACGGGAACTGTAGAGCGGCCAACAATTACTGCAGTTTCGGCTAAGTGTGGTGCGATTGAATCAGCAGCAGCCCATAGTTGCGATAAATCAGCAGCACCACCATTTTGCTGTGGTGTGCCAACGCAGATAAAGACAATTTCACTTGTTGCTATGCTTTCGGCATTAGTTGTGAAAGTTAAATTTCCAGCTGCTAGTGAATTTTGCAGCACCGATTCAAATTCAGGTTCATAAAATGGGACAATACCAGCATTTAGTTGGGAAATTCTGGCATCGTCAATATCAAGGCCAATTACCTGATTTCCTTGTTCAGCCAAAACTGCTGCCAACACTGCGCCTAAATAGCCGCAGCCAACAACAGTGACCCGCATGCCTGTAGTCATTAATTCCTAGCGATTGATGGGCTAAATCTACCCTAGCGGCGTTTGCCAGAGATGCCAAAAAGGGCGGTTATCGCCTGTAGTCGTAATCGATCGTGAAACCGAGAGGCAACTGCTGCTGCATCAGCAATTTCAGCAGCGGAACAAAGCTCAGCAGCTAATTGATCTGGCGATACCAGCAGATCGTTGATGTCGCCATGAATGTTTACGCCTGACGTCAACAACTGTTCAACATCAGCTGCCGCCCAGCGCTGCGCTAGCGACAGCCATGGCGCAGTTAAGCCAATGGCACGACCACGATTGCTGCGCTGCTGAAAACCTTCTTGCACAATTCTGCGCCGTAATTGATTTTGCACTTTTTTAGATTTTCGCTGTCTTGCCCATTTTTGATTCAGCTCAATTAACACTTCAGCTTCTGGCCAAGTTATGGAAGTGTGTGATTTTTTGTCATCGAATTTTGGTTCAGTTGTTTCTAGCGGCAACTGCAGCGCTGTGACAAAACGCTGCCATAGTGTGTCGGTGCTGGTTTTTGCTGGAACGGTGACAATAGATATTTTTTCGAGCGGGATGAATTTCTGCCATCGGTTAACTACATCGCTTAATTGATAGCTGCGCCAAAAGTTACTACCAACTGATTCAGTTATTGGCAATTCCTTAGCTCTTTTAATTCGATCAAAATATTCCTCATATCCATACGGTCTACCATTGCGCACACTTTGTTGCCATGATGATGGCAACACCCGGGCTAAGTCGCGAGCAGTAAGTACTACTTCAATTTCTCGATTTGGTAGTGCTGCAACTAATTGTTCAATTCCGTCTTCTAGCATCGAAGCAACTGCTTCTGCTGAGACTAGAACATTCTTGTCAGTGGATGAAATTTCTGCAATTAACTTCTGCCATTGCGGCGCCATCCGCTGTTGTGTTGCGCTATCTACCCATGGGATGTGATTGCCAACTAAGCCATATATGGCACGCTCATGGTTAATTGCACCCCGCGCTGGCGCGAACATCATTGGGTAAAGCCAGCCATTCGCAGTCAACTGTTGGGATTGATTAAGCAATCCATGCTGTAAGTAGGTGGTGCCAGACTTCATGGTTCCAATGTGAAGCACGATCTTGGATTGGTCCGACACGTTGTCCCTTCTGGTTACGGCGCACATTCTCTCACCGCTAAGGTTTTACACCATGAACACCGGGCCGCTAGTTGGAGTTAGCGTTGTGATGCCAGTTTTGAATGAAGCAAAACATCTGGCTGCTGCGGTGACTGAGATCTTGACCCAGAATGTGCCCGGTCCAATTGAGCTGATTTTGGCGCTTGGCCCCTCGGTCGATAACACTAATCAGATTGCCGAAAAAATGTCCGCGGCAGATCCTCGAGTGAAATTAGTGGCAAATCCATCAGGTAAAACAGCTGCCGCATTGAACTTAGCAATTGCACAATCACAATATGACGTGATCGTTCGGGTTGATGGGCATTCGCTGCTGACACCAAATTACATCCAAACCGCAACTGCAGTGCTCGCGGAAACAGGAGCAGATGTTGTAGGTGGTGTGATGGCAGCAACCGGCAGAACTAAGTTTGAAATTGCAGTAGCTGCAGCAATGCGGAGCGTGTTAGGAGTTGGGCCAGCACGATTTCACACAGGTGGCGGCGCAGGTGAAACAATGACTGTTTACTTAGGTGTCTTTAGACGAAGCGCAATCGAGCGGGTTGGCGGCTATGACGAATCTTTCATTCGAGCTCAAGATTGGGAAATGAATTATCGAATCCGGCAATCAGGTGGCAAAGTTTGGTTTGATCCCAGATTGGAAGTTACTTACAGGCCCAGGTCATCAGTTAAAGCACTGGCAAAGCAATATTTTGAATATGGCAGATGGCGACGAGAAGTTGCACGAACGTATCCAGAAACTAAATCGCTTAGGTATTTGGCACCACCTTTTACGGTGTTGGCGTTAACTACCTCTTTTAGTTTATTACTTTTGACGTCGTTGCTTGGCCAGAGTTGGTCTTGGCTGTTTTATTTACCGATTGCTGGCTATCTGTCATTAATTTTGGTCGGCTCATTAGCTATTTTTAATAAGCGCAAACTTTCTTCACTACTTTGGCAACCAGTAGTGTTGCTGACCATGCATACCTGCTGGGGTGTTGGATTTCTTACTTCGCCACGAAACCTTCGAGCGCGCTAATAAATTTATTCTGATCAACATTCCAATTGTGGTGCTGTGATACATAACTGTGACCATTTTTGCTGAATGTTTTCCATCTTGCTGAATCGCCAGCAATTCTTAAGACTTCAGCAACAACTTGCTCTGGGTTATCAAATTCAACCACTACGCCAGCAGCTGCAACTTCAATTAGTTGTGACGCATGCGGTAATTTAGTTGTGATCACTGGTATTGCAGCTGCCATGTATTCATAAATTTTAGATGGTTGACTTACCCGATAATTTGGATGATCTTGCAACAACGACAACCCTGCCAATTTGCCAGGCAGCAGTTGTTTTGCTTTCTCGTTCGGTAAAAAGCCATGCCAAATCAATTCCCCAGCATGCTGCGCAGCAACTAGTTGTTTGCTCAACTCAGTTTCCGGACAGCTGCCAATTAACTCAAGAGAAATACCATGCTGTTTCAACGCTTTGCCAACCTGAAGCAAAGTCTTTCCACCGCGCAGTGTGGTGATATTGCCTAAATAGATAACCGAATCAGTTGGCTCTGTTTCACTGTAATTTGCAACTGCGGTGGTATTTGGAATAACTGGGTGAGATTTTGTAAACCTTGCTTGATATTCACTTTCAGCCAACAATAAGTGATAGCGCTGTTCGGCTTTGCTCTCTAACTTAGCGATAAATTTCATAGCAGGTTTGTGAAAAATACTTGGCAACCATGATTTAGCAGAGATTGCAGCAGCAGTGTCTTCGTGAACATCCCAAACCACGGGAGCTTTGCTACAGCTTGCCGCTAGCAGCAGTTCTGGGTCATGAATTAATACAACATCAAAATCTACAGAACGGGTGCGGAGCAGTTTCCTTGCCGCAAGCAGTGCTGAAATTCGTCGTTTTCCGGTAGCCCGCGGAATAGTTATGGTCTCAATTCTGGAATCAACTTGAGTGATTGGAAATGAATCAAATGGTGCGGCGTAACTAACTTGATGTCCATCTGCGAGTAATGCGGCGATCTGACGGAAGTAGATTCGTGCATCTTGTGGGTGGTGTACCACGGTCACTACCAACACCCGCACGATTAAGTGGTCGCTTCCTCGTAGGCGGTTAGAACTTCATTCATTGGTCCATCAGCAACTAAATTGCCTTTATCAAGCCAAATGGCGCGGGTACAGGTTTCCCGAATTACTGAATGCGAATGGCTAACTAAAAAGACCGTACCAGCTTTTGCTTTGAGTTCAGCGATTCGCTCTTGGGAGCGCTTTTTAAAGTTAACATCACCAGTTGCTAACGCTTCATCGATCATCAAAATTTCTTGCGGTACGGATGATGCAATTGCAAAACGCAATCGAGCACCCATGCCAGAAGAGTAAGTGCTCAGCGGCAGATCAATAAATTCCCCTAATCCAGAGAACTCAATAATGGCTTCCATATTTGCTTCGACCTCAGCCGGCGTCATTCCTAGTGCTAGGCCACCCAGTTCAATGTTTCGTCTACCGGATAAGTGATTCATCAATGCAGCATTAACACCTAGCAATGATGGTTGAGACGAGGTGAGAATAGAGCCAGAGCGGGCTGGGATCAATCCAGCAATTGCCCGCAGCAGCGTGCTTTTGCCGGCACCATTTCGACCAATAATGGCAACTGCTTCACCTTGATGTGTGGTGAAACTAATTCCTTTAAGTGCATGCACTTCTTTTAGCGGAACTTTGCGGGTACGGCGCAGTGCTTTATCAAGCATATTTTGCTTCGCGGCAATCTGCTTACTTTTGACTTTAGTTCGAATTCGATAATAGACGTGAAGATCGTCTACAACCACCGTCCGGTTATCAATCTCGGCCATACTTGCCTTCACCCTTGAAGAAGAAATAAAAGCCAATAATGAAAACTGCAATCGCCCAGCCAATTCCCCATAGCCAATCTCGCATTGAGGAATCAATCGATTCAATAAAGATACTTCGAGTTAGCTGCATAAAAATATGTGCAGGGTTGTAACTCAAGAACGGTTCAATTGCGGCTGGGAATCGCTCCTTAGACAGTTCAATGCTGAAGAAGATTCCACTTAAATATCCCCACATTCGGATCAAAAATGGGCTTAGTTTTGCCAAATCACGCGCCTTATTAACTACGCGAGCCAGTAGTAGCGCAAGTCCGGTATTAAAAATAAATTGAATTAGAACAATTGGAACTATAAGCAACCAGGTCCATCTAATGGGTTCGCCAGTTGCAACTACCGCAATCAATACCACAATAAAAGAAGGGAGAAATTGCAAAAATTGTTGCAGCGAAGCGGATATTGGCAACAAAGCTCGCGGAAAATGTAACGAGCGAATTAATCCTTTATTGGAGATGATCGCTAATGATCCTGCATTTGCGCTATTTGAGGTGAAGCGAAACATCATTACGCCAATAACTAAAAACGCAATAAAGTTTTCAATACCGCGAGAGACGCCAAGAATCACACCAAACAACAAGTAATAAACTGCAGCAGTTAGCAGCGGTGTTAGCAGCAACCAGAACTGACCAAGTGCGGCACTGGAGTTTTGTCCTTCTACTCGAGCGCGGGCGAAAGACATCATAAAGAATCTGCGTTTCCACAAATCCTTAAGATATGCGCCAAGGCTTAGTTTTTGACCAACTGGTTTTAGTTGGTGAGATTCACTCACAGTCGTTCCACCTCTGGGTGATCTAATTTTCCTCGAGTATCAAATAACAAGTTTGAATTCTTAATCAATAAGTCGGAGTCATAACTAGCATGATCTTGCAACATCACCGTTATGTCTGCTTGCGCCAATGCGCTGGCTAGATCTGGCACTCGTGACAGCTCTTTTCCTTCTAATCGCCAGATCTCTACCATCGGATCATGGAACAGCACATTTGCACCCTTTTCCAGTAAACCTAAACCAATTGGAATAGCGGGGGATTCACGCTGATCCGCAATATCTGGTTTGTAGGTAACTCCCAGTAACAGCACGGTAGCTCCGTTCAGTGCTTTACCTACGGAATTGAGTTGATCTTGCACTCGGCGAATTACATAGTTGGGCATACCTGCGTTTATTTCTTGGGCTAACTCAACAAACTTAAATGGATATCCCAAGTTAGTTTTAACTTGGTGAGATAAATAGTTTGGATCAATTGGAATGCAGTGCCCACCAACACCAGGCCCTGGATAAAACGCTTGGAAACCAAATGGTTTAGTGGAAGCACACCTGATGACATCCCACAAATCAATTCCCAAGTCATTGCAGAACATCGCCATTTCATTTACTAGCGCAATATTGATATGACGGTAAGTGTTTTCTAGCAGCTTTGCCATCTCTGCTTCTTTGGCACCTTTTGCTCTAACTACGGTGTCAACAAAATTGGCATACATCTCAACTGCTTTATCAGTGCTAATTTGATTTATGCCACCAACAACTTTTGGCGTATTGCGCATTCCAAATTTCTTGTTGCCCGGATCGATTCGCTCTGGCGAGAAAGCTAGATAAAAGTCCTCACCAGCGCGCAACCCTCCTTTTTCCAAAATTGGTTGTACGACTTCTTCGGTAGTGCCTGGGTAAGTTGTTGATTCCAAAACTATAAGTTGACCCTTAGTTAAATTCTTTGCCACCGCTTGGGTTGCACCAAGCACGGCAGATAGGTCAGGTCCGCCATCTTCTGATAGCGGAGTTGGAACGCAGATCACAATAGCTTTTGCATCGGCTAGCACTTGATCATCTTTAGTTGCGGAAAATCCGCCAGCCAGCATCGCTTGGATATCAGCATCGGATAAGTCATCAACATGGGATTTACCAGCATTTAATCCAGTTATCACTCGATCGCTGACGTCATAACCAACTACTGACAGTCCAGCGCGTATTGCTTCTTGGGCGAGTGGCAAGCCAACATAGCCCAACCCAATTACTGCTAGATCCTTCTTCATTAATCCTCCGCGCAAGCGTTACGGCTTGCCTAGCTGTTGATATACCTGCTGATAAGTCTTTGCTACCTGGGACCAGGTTCGAGTTTCTGCCACCCAGTCTTTCGCCGCGGCAGCCAGTCGCTGGCGATGCCCTGAATCGTACAGAAGTCCACTGATGGCTTCGGTTAGCGCAGCGGCGGAATCTGCTGCTACCAACAATCCGGTATGTTCATGGTTGATTAACTCGGCAAGTGCAGGCAGATTGCTGGCAATAACTGGCCGGCCCAGCGCCATAGCTTCAATTGGCTTAAGCGGTGTGACTAGCTCAGTCACTAAGGACTGAGTTCGTGGCACACAAAATACATCCATCGCTTGATAATGAGTGATGGTTTGCTCGAATGGTTTACGGCCAACTAAGTGAATGTGTTCAGCGACTGCGCTGGAGTTTGCCTGTGCTGTTAAATTATCAAATTCTGGTCCGTCACCCACAATTAATAACTGCGCCCGTTTGCCGTCTTGCCATAACTGTTCCAAGGTAGTGATTAGCAAGCTGACATTTTCAAACGGATAAAGCGTTGTCGCAATGCCAAACGTTGGAAGTTCTGGCAGCTGCAGTTGCGCTCTTGCTTCGCTTGCTGATTTCACTTCCTTTAGTAACTGATCTGATACTGCGTTTGGCACTAAATGAATTTTGTCCGCGGCAACACCACGCTTAATGATTTCAGCTTTCATGGTTTCACTCAGCGTGGTAATTGCTGCTGCCTTTCGCATTACGTTTGTTTCGCGGCGCAGAAATTCTTGATAAAAATCTGATTCAATTGTGTTGCTTGGCGATTTTGTCAGCCAAGACTGCTCTAAAAAGCCTCGCACTTCATAAGCAAACGGTAAATCAGTTGCTGCCGAAACAGCAGCAGCAATTTCACCGTTAACAAAATCGGTGGCAGCATGCAGCACGCTTGGTCGAAGTTTGGCAACTAATTTTGTCGCTGAGGTAGCAGCTACTTCTAATTCTGCAGTGCTGGCCAATCTCTTAGGAATTAAATGGTGGTAAGTAATTGTTTGCTCGCTAGAAAAACTTACAAACTCTGTTTTGTGGCCAGAACTAAAATTACCGATATTGATTGGGTAGCCATAACGCGTAACTGCTGCTGCTGAAATGCCAGCTGCTAGTTGTGCTGCAATTATGTTGTGAGTTCTAATGGTATAGCCGGCTTGGGTATAGGGCAGCGAGTTTGTTACGAAGTGCAACACTGAGTTTGGTTTCGGATTAATGCTGCGGTGTGCTGGGTTGCGGGTTATTGCTGTCGGGAAGTCTTGGGATCTGGCTGGTTTTTTATTACTGCGGAGATTTACCCCAGCCTTTCGCAGCAGGGCTTCTAGAGTTAGCCGGGGGGATCGAAGCAGCCGCAGCAATATGGTGCTGATTGCCCATGGCAGGGCTCGCAACCCAGTTAAGTAGCGCAACGCTGTCCTACTTTCCCATGCCATGGTGGAATACTCACGGCTAGAGCCAAGTTTCTCACGCTTAGGAGAGCGCAGTGACGCAGCAGGCAGTAATTAACAGTGGCGATGTCATCCACGTTACTGGGGCGCGACCCAATTTCCCAAAAGCCGCTCCAGTGATTGCTGCGTTAGCTAAGGCCGGAGTTGCACAGAAACTAATCCACACCGGTCAGCATTATGACGATGCGCTTAGCGACTCGTTTTTCAGATTACTAAACCTGCCAACCCCTGACCTTAATTTGGGAGTGGGTTCTGGTTCGCATGCGAGTCAAACTGCAGCGATCATGATTGGATTTGAGAAGGCAATTGCTGATGTGAAGCCGGCCATGATTGTGGTTTATGGAGATGTCAATTCAACTGTTGCAGCCGCATTAGTTGCCGCCAAATTAGAAATTCCTGTAGCGCACGTTGAGGCAGGATTGCGCAGCTTTGATTTATCTATGCCGGAAGAGATAAATCGCAAATTAACCGACCAGCTTTCAGACCTGCTTTTAATCACTAGTCCGGAAGCGGAGCAGAATTTAAAGCATGAAGGATTAGCCGATCGTAAGATTGTTTTTGTTGGCAATTCAATGATAGATACGCTGCTTTCTCATCTAGCAGAATTTGATTCAGCAAAGATCAAATCAGAATTAGATTTAACTGGAGATTACGCAGTTGCAACGTTGCATCGCCCTGGCAATGTGGATGATTTAGCGACAGCAAAAACAATTGTTGCAGCGCTGGGCGAAGTGTCGAAGCGAACTCAAATCGTGCTACCCCTTCACCCACGTGGCAAAACATCACTATATAACGCTGGACTTGGTGACTATGGTCGGATAAAAGTGATTGAACCACTTAATTACATTGATTTTATTTCTTTAGTTAAGGGTGCCAAATTTGTCGTAACAGATTCAGGTGGCGTGCAAGAGGAAACTACTATTTTGCAGGTACCTTGCCTAACGTTGCGACCAAACACCGAGCGGCCGATCACAATTACTCATGGCACCAATCAATTAGTAACAGTTGAAAATTTAGTGCAGAAAGTGGCTGCACTACCAACGCCTAACGACACTGTGCCACCGCTATGGGATGGCCATGCTGGTGAGCGGATAGCTGCTGCAATTATTGAATTTTTGGAACAGCGATGAATGAATTAACTGATCGGGTTCAGAAATTAGAAGCTGAGTTAGCTC
>CAYXYW010000002.1:35351-37639 GCA_964469855.1 uncultured Bifidobacterium sp. | reverse complement strand
CTAGCACGCCGCCCTCTCAAGGCGGTAGCGCGGGTTCAAATCCCGTCGGGGCTACCACTTGCAGCAGGTAGATCAAGTGATCTACCTGCTGTTTTTTTATGGCAGGTATCCTTCTCCTCTCAACCAAGGAGTTAGATGGCTAAGACACTCTCGGAAAAAGTATGGGATGCCCATGTGGTGGCTGAAGGTGAAGGAAACACGCCAGACCTGCTCTATGTGGATCTGCATCTAGTTCATGAGGTAACCAGCCCACAAGCATTTGATGGCTTACGAGCTACTGGGCGCAAAGTTCGTCGACCGGATTTAACGGTCGCAACTGAAGATCATAATGTTCCAACTTTAAATATTGACAAACCAATTGCAGATCCAATTTCCAGGGCTCAGGTTGAAGCGCTGCGAAAAAATTGTGATGAATTTGGTGTGCCAAGATATTCATTAGGTCATGCCGAACAAGGAATTGTGCATGTGGTTGGACCGCAAACTGGTCTCACCCAGCCTGGCATGACAATTGTTTGCGGTGACTCTCATACTTCAACACATGGTGCGTTTGGTGCCTTGGCATTTGGCATTGGCACCAGTGAAGTTGAGCATGTGTTAGCAACTCAAACGTTGCCGCTGAAGAAATTTAAGACCATGGCAGTAACTGTTAACAACAAATTGCCAGAAGGAGTTACGGCAAAAGATTTAATTCTCACCATTATTGCAAAAATCGGAACTGGCGGTGGCCAGGGTTATGTTTTGGAGTATCGCGGTGAGGCAGTGCGAAACCTTTCGATGGAAGGCCGCATGACCATGTGCAACATGTCAATTGAAGGTGGCGCTCGAGCTGGCATGATTGCACCAGATGAAACCACGTTTGCTTATATTGAAGGACGTGACAGAGCACCAAAAGGTAAAGACTGGGAAGCAGCGTTGGAGTATTGGCGCACCCTACCTACGGACGATGGCGCTAAATTTGATCATGAAGTTATTTTGGATGCTGCGACACTTTCGCCATTTGTTACTTGGGGTACTAATCCAGGTCAAGGTGTACCACTTTCGGCAGCAGTGCCAGATCCGGCAGATTTCGCTGATCCAGTTGAACGAACAGCGGCTGAACGGGCGCTGGAATACATGGCACTTCAACCTGGCACCAAACTAAAAGATATTTTTGTTGACACCGTGTTTTTAGGTTCCTGCACCAACGGTCGGATTGAAGACTTACGTGCGGCAGCAGAAATTATCAAAGGCAAAAAGTTAGCCAACAGCTTGAAAATGATTGTGGTGCCTGGCAGTGCTCGGGTCAGATTACAAGCTGAGGCAGAAGGTCTTGACCAAGTGTTTCTGGGGGCTGGTGCCGAATGGCGCAGCGCTGGTTGCTCAATGTGCTTGGGAATGAATCCAGACAAATTAAGTCGCGGTGAGCGGGCTGCATCAACCTCAAATCGAAACTTTGAAGGGCGACAAGGACCTGGTGGCAGAACTCACCTAGTTTCGCCACAAGTTGCTGCGGCAACTGCAATATTGGGTCATCTAGCTGAGCCAAAAGATTTGGGGATGTAATGGAAGCATTTAGCACGCACACTGGAATCGGTGCGCCACTGCGGCGAAGCAATGTTGATACCGATCAAATAATTCCAGCCGAGTATTTGAAGCGAATTACGCGACATGGTTATGAAGATGCGTTGTTTAAGGCATGGCGCGACGATGAATCTTTTGTGTTGAACCACCCGATTTATAAAGACGCGACGGTGTTAGTTGCAGGGCCAGAGTTTGGCACTGGTTCTTCGCGGGAGCATGCGGTGTGGGCGCTGATGGATTATGGCTTTAAAGTTGTGCTGTCATCTCGCTTCGCCGATATCTTCCGAGGTAACTCTGGCAAGGGTGGGTTGCTCACAGCTCAGGTCTCTGATGAAGTCACCGAACAGCTTTGGGCTTATTTGGAAGCTGAGCCAGGGGCCAAAATCACAGTAGATCTGCCATCGCAACAGATCACGGCTGGCAGCATTGTGGCTAGTTTTGAGATTGACCCTTACGTCAAATGGCGCCTATTGGAGGGGCTCGATGACATCGGCATCACCATGCAGCAGCTGGATCAGATCGCTGATTTTGAGCAAAATCGTGCCAGTTGGCGGCCAAAAACCACCGCTTAGCTCAAAATCCCACCCCTCGTGAGGGAATTCCCTGCGTGTCGGCGCTATCTATGGGGGAATTTGCCTACGCTTTAGGGCGTCGATAAGTAATCGGCAAACAACTTTGGAGGTTCTTCGTGAACAAAGCAGAACTAGCGGATGCAGTCGCCGCTGATC
>CAYXYW010000002.1:0-35341 GCA_964469855.1 uncultured Bifidobacterium sp. | reverse complement strand
ATCTCTCGCAAGCAAGCGCTAGAGGCGATTGACTCAGTACTAGACAACATCGTGCATGCTGTTGTGAAAGACGACAAGGTTTCCCTTGTTGGTTTTGGTACTTTCGAGAAGGCCAAGCGAGCAGCCCGTAATGGCCGTAACCCACAAACTGGTGCAGTTGTGAAGATTCCAGCAACTTCAGTGCCTAAATTCAAAGCTGGCGCAGAATTCAAGGGTCTTGTTTCAGGCAAGAAGAAAGCTTCTCGCAAGTAATTTGCTAAATTTAGCCAACTCGGGCGTCAGGTGTTTTGCACTTGGCGCCCGAGATGTTTTAGGGTGAGGAATTATGACTGCAATTAACCGAAAAGATAAAACTTTTATCTGGTGGTTTGTTGCGGTCTTGCTCCACCCAAAGATGTTGTTACTAACTAAACGCGATTGGCGAAATTCACACCGGATTAAAGTTAAGAGTGGAATTATTTTTGCCGGTAATCACATTTCCTGGTTTGACCCATTTCCAGTCGCTCACTTCATGTGGGCAAATAATCGACCACCGATTTTTTTGGGAAAAGAATCAGTTTTTAAGATTAAAGTCATTGGCTCACTACTTCGCGCGCTAGATCAAATTCCAGTTAAACGTAATACTGACGATGCAGCTGCTGCGTTAAGCGTTGCAATTGATCGAGTTAATGCTGGTGAGGCAGTTGTGATTTATCCAGAAGGCACCATCTCAAGAGATCCTGAGCTATGGCCGATGAAAGGCAAAACTGGCGCAATTCGGTTAGCGCTGCTAACCGGTGCGCCGCTTATTCCATTTGCGCAATGGGGCGCACATCAAGTAATTCCACCTTATAAATTAAAATTAAAGTTATTTCCGCGAAAAACCATGCAGGTAAACGTTGGCATGCCAATTGATTTGAGCCAATACCAGGGTAAGCCGATTACGGATGAATTGCTAGCGACCGCAACCGATGAGCTGATGCAACAAATTTCAAATTTGCTGGGCGAATTGCGAAATCAACCCGCCCCAAAAACTCGGGAATCATTAGCTCAATGGATAGCAAAAAAAGATCAAGCTTGATCTAGCGCTTGGGATAAGTCTTGCCATAAGTCTTCAACATCTTCAATACCAACGCTTAACCTAATTAAGTTCTCTGGCACGCCAACTGGCTCATTTGCCCAGCGACGTCGTCGCTCTAGTTGCGATTCCACCCCGCCTAGGCTGGTTGAGTGCGACCATAGCTCAGTGCTTGCAGCTACTCGCTCTGCTGCGGCGGAATCGCCAGTTAGCACAATTGAGAATACTGAACCAAAACCACACATCTGCGAATTAGCTAATTCATGATCTGGATGAGAACTTAACCCTAGATGCCAGACCTGAGCCACCTTTGGATGTGTTTGTAATCTGGTTGCAAGAGCCAAAGCATTAGCAGACGCTCGATCTTGCCGCAGCTGAAGGGTGCGAATGCCTCGTAGTAACAAATAAGCATCAAACGGGCTGATTACGGCACCAGTTAAAGTTCTTATCTCAGCCAACTTGGTTAGCAACTGACTATCTCGAGTTATTAACGCACCTGCTAATAAATCCGAGTGACCACCTAATTGCTTAGTAGCGCTGTGCATCGAGATAGTTGCGCCCAAATCAAGTGGTGATTGATGCAGTGATCCAGCTAACGTGTTATCAACTGCAGTTATGCCATTAGTCGCTGCTGAAATTTGGCGAATATCCCAAACTCGAATTGTTGGATTAGTAGGAGTGTCTAGCCATACTAAGTCTGCCGCAGCCGCAGCGGCAACCATCGCGGCCTGATCTCCAGTTGGAATTAAGTTTAACTTGATGCGATTGGTTGCGGCTAACTCTTTTAGCCGCTTATCAAGTCCGCTGTACCCAACATCGCCAGCAACCACGGTGGCGCCAACGGGGAGTAATTCAATAACAGCATTAAAGGCAGCCATTCCGCTGGCAAATAACAGGGCATCAGCATTTTCCAGGCTGCCAATCGCAGACTCGGTTGCTACCCAAGTTGGATGATTATTTCGAGCATAGCCATATTCACCGCCAGCATTAAATCCAGTGCTTAGCGTTATCGCAGGATTTAGCGGTGATCCGGCATCGTGACTTCGACCGGCCTGCACCAGTTTGGTCGCTAATTTCCAGCGATTTGGCTTTGAATTTCCCATGGCGTCAGGTTATCGGGTCGGCTTACCACTAGGTTTTCAGCATGGGAAAAACCATTGCCGTGTTATTTGGCGGACCAAGCAATGAGCACGAGATTTCGTGCTTGAGCGCAAAAACGGTGATGTCAGCGCTGCAGCACGCCGGTTATCAAATTTATCCAGTAGCAGTTTCGCGAGATTTAACTTGGCGGCACGCCCCAGCAGCACTAACAGAACTAACCGCCGTAACAGATCGGCTGCCCAGCACCAACGATCTCTCGGGTCAGTTAATCGATCAACTTGATGTTGCGTTGGCATTTCCAGTGCTACATGGCGCCTGGGGCGAAGATGGCGGAGTACAGCAGTTGTTAACCGATATGGGTGTTGCATTTGTTGGCTCTGGAGTTGCGGCATCCAAATTAGCCATGGATAAAGCAGCAACCAAAGATTTACTACACAAGAACGGCGTTCGAGTAGTAACTGGAGTTTTGGTTACTCAATCAAATTGGGAATCCCAATTAACTCAACTGCAACAATTGGGCGAAAGTTTATTTGTTAAGCCTTGCCATGGTGGCTCTTCGCTGGGTGTCACTCATGTGACATCAGTTCACCAGTTAGCACCTGCACTTGAGCAGGTATTTAAGTTAGGCGATGACGCAATTGTGGAAGTTGCGGTGATAAACCCAAGAGAGATAGAAATTGGCGTGCTGCAACACCCTTCTGGTGAGTTAGAAGTAAGCGTATGTGGCGAAATAAAACTGCGTTCCGGGTTTGATTTTTATGATTACCAGGCAAAGTACTTAGCCGATGGTGCTGAGTTAATTGTGCCAGCGGATGTTTCAGCTCAAACCTATCAAGAATTAGCTGCTGCTGCTAAGAAAGCATTTTCGGTTTTGGGGTGTGCTGGTCTAGCTAGGGTAGATTTCTTAATAGATGTCAATGGTGTGTCGTATTTGAACGAGGTAAACACCATGCCTGGTTTCACCCAGATCTCCATGTATCCCAAAATGTTTGCCGCTTCTGGAATTGAATTGCCGCAACTAGTTGATAAATTAGTGCAGCACGGTATTGCTGCTAAAAGGTAACTATGGATGCAGTTGCTAAATTGTCAGTAGCTCAATTCGATGAGCACCTGTTAGTTAAATTGATTTTAGAGGTTTTAGCGAAACATCAAACCGCTGAATTGATCGTGCAGCCAGGTGATGATGCGGCAGTGCTGGATAAACTTGCAAAGCCAACAATAACGGCGGATCTGCTGATTGAAGATGTTCACTTTAAAACTAACTGGTCCAGCGCAGCCGATGTTGGCACTAGAGCTGCAGCGGCAAACTTGGCTGATCTAATTGCAATGGGCGCAACTCCGGTGGCGTTAACAGTATCGCTGGGACTACCTGAGTCGACTTTGGTTGGCGATGTGCTTGAGTTGGTTGAGGCAATTTGCGTTGAAGCGAGGCTATGTTCCGCCCAAGTAGTTGGTGGCGATGTTACAAAGAGTGAAAAATTAGTAATTTCGATAACTGCGGTTGGGGATTGTGAATCGCGTTTACCAATTCTCCGATCTGGCGCAAAAGTTGGTGATCGAGTTGGCTTAATTGGTCGAGCTGGATATGCTCAAACTGGATTGGAAATGCTTAGCCGCGGTATCACTGAACCAAATGAGTTTGTAACTGCTCATCAACGCCCAAAAGTTTCCTATCAAGCTGGAATTTCCGCTTGGCAGCAAGCAACTGCCATGATTGATGTGTCAGATGGCTTGCTAGTTGATTTAAGTCATATTGCTCGAGCATCTGGCGTGGCAATTTCATTATCCAGGTCAGAATTAAGCAACCTAGTTACACCAGCGTTGCGAAGCGCTGCAGCGGCGCTGTCAGTGGATCCAATTCAGCTATTACTCGGCGGCGGGGACGACCATGGCTTTGCCATCACAGCACCATCACTTCCAGATTCTGCGATTGCGATCGGTGAAGTGATTGCTGGAAGCGGTGTTCTATTAGATAACGAACCAGCCCAACTACTGGGCTATCGACACTTTAGCGGCTGACGGTTTTGCCAGCTTTGATGCAAGATGTGCAGGCATAAACTGCTTTTGAGTTGCTGCCAGTGCTAACTCGCACCTTTTGAATGTTTGGATTGAATCGCCGACGAGTCTTATTTTCGGCATGCGAAACGTTGTTTCCGAAACGTGGGCCCTTGCCGCAGATTTCACACGTCGCAGCCATCTTGATCTCCTCAGGTATCGCCCTCGATCAGGGACATCCCCCAACGAGCAGAGGCGAATACTAACCCACGCCCTAATTTTGCGAGATACTCACCGCCATGGCCAAAGATTCGCTCCCCAAAGTCACGCTCCGAACCAAGCTGGGCGGGCTGCTTGGCGATGCTACGGCTAAGGCGCTCAAGGCTGGATTTGAGATTTCTGATGTGGAAGGGCTGCTGCGGCATTACCCCAGGCGCTATGCCGAGCGGGGCGAGTTAACTGATTTGAGTTCATTAGTACCAGGAGAGCACGCCACAGTAATGGCGGAGATTTCCCGAGTGGTTGAGATTCCCGGTCGAGGCAAATCTGGCTCACGGCTTGAAGTTACCGTTACCGATGGTGTGGCAAATTTAGATCTTGCTTTTTTTGCCTACGGCAAATGGCATCGCAGTAAATTAAAAGTTGGTGCGCGCGGCTTGTTTGCTGGCAAAGTTGGCGAGTTTCGTGGTCGGCGGCAGTTAGCCCATCCGGAATATGCCTTAATTCCAGAAGCTGATGACGAAGAAGTTGCAACGGAAATTGCTGAAACCTTCGCTAACGCACTTATTCCGGTGTATCCGGCAACTGCAAAACTTCCTTCTTGGCGAATTGCTAGGGCGATTGCGATTGTGTTAGCGCAAGTGGATTTTGATGAAGATTCATTGCCGCAGCAAATTCGCACCAAACATAATTTAATTGGATTAGCAGATGCATTTAGACAAATCCATAAACCAACTTCAAAATCAGAAATCGCAGCTGCCGTTGAACGATTTAGATTTGAAGAAGCATTTGTGTTGCAAACTGCGCTTGCGCAGCGCAGATTAGCTGCATTAGCAGTTCCGGCAATTAGTAGATCTGGTGATAGTGGGTTGCTGGCACAATTTGATGCACAGCTGCCGTATCAGTTAACACCAGGCCAGCAAGAAGTTGCAGCTGAAATTTCCAATGACTTAATTAAGCCGCAACCGATGAACCGATTGCTGCACGGTGAAGTTGGTGCGGGTAAGACGGTAGTTGCGTTGCGTGCCATGTTGCAAGTAGTTGCCAGCGGCGGCCAAGCGGCGCTGTTAGCGCCAACGTCAGTGTTAGCGGCACAGCATTATCAATCAATTACCAATTTGTTAGGCGACTTAGGAAATGGTCCGCTGTTAAGTGGAAATCCAATTGCTACCAAAGTTGCGCTGGTAACTGGAGCGATGAGCGCGGCAGCGCGGCGATCTGCGTTAGCTGAGATTTCTAGCGGGGAAGTAGGGATTGTGATTGGCACTCATGCGTTACTTGAAGAGCAGGTGCAATTTCACGATTTAGGCTTAGTAGTAGTTGATGAGCAACATCGGTTTGGCGTTGAGCAGCGAGATCGGTTGAGTCAGCGCGGCCAAACTGGCACCCGGCCGCATTTACTGGTGATGACTGCAACGCCGATACCGCGCACTGTAGCGATGACCGTCTTTGGCGACTTAGATGTTTCACAGTTAACAACGCTGCCAAGTGGTCGCAAAGAAATTGCCACACACGTGGTGGCATCAGCTGAACAACCAGCCCATCTTGCTCGAGTTTGGCAGCGAATTACTGAAGAAGCGGCTAACGGTCATCGAACTTTTATTGTGTGTCCACGGATAGGTGGTGATACTGCCGAAGAGGACATCCCAGAAACTCAAGAGCAGAAGCGGCCACCGCTTGCGGTATTGGATGTGATGAGCAAACTGCAGTCCGGACCGTTAGCAAATCTTCGATTAGCCGCGCTGCATGGTCGATTAACTGCCGAAGAGAAGACTGCGTTAATGACTCGGTTTAGCGCAACTACACCCGATGCAATTGATGTGCTGGTTTGTACCACTGTGATTGAGGTTGGTGTGGATGTGCCAATTGCTACCATGATGGTGGTGCTAGATGCCGATCGGTTTGGCATCGCGCAATTACATCAATTACGAGGACGCGTTGGTCGCGGTGGATTGCCCGGCTTGTGTGTGTTAGTTACTGAAGCCGAATCAGATTCACTAGCTCGACAGCGATTAGCTGCTGTTGCTGCTACTAATGACGGTTTTGTGTTGGCTGAAGTTGATTTAGAACAACGGCGCGAAGGTGATGTTTTGGGAGCCACGCAATCAGGTCTTAAATCAAAACTACGTTTATTGGAAGTCACTAAGCATGCCCAAGTGGTTGAAGTTGCCCGAACTGCGGCATTTGATTTGGTGCAAGCTGATCCTGAGCTTATGCATCATCTGGGATTGCGAAATGCAGTGGCAGCTATTGTCGGTGATGACGGAGCGGAGTGGTTAGCTAAATCATGACTCGAATAATCGCTGGCAAATACAAAGGTCATCGGATTTCAGTTCCGCAACAAGGTGTCCGCCCGACAACAGATCGGGTCCGCGAAGCAATCTTCAATGCGATTGATGCCAGGCTGGCATCTTGGCCAGCACAAAATGTGTTAGATGTGTTTGCAGGATCGGGCGCGCTTGGCATGGAGTCGCTTTCTCGTGGTGCGAACACCGCGACATTTTTAGAAAAGGATCGCAACACAGCAGCTGTGATAAGCAAAAACTTAGCCAAACTTGGCGCGGTTGGAAATGTCGTGATTGGTGCAGCAGATCAGTTTCGTCCAACACAAAAATACAGCCTGGTCTTCTTAGACCCACCTTTCGCAATTGCAGATAGTTATTTAATCGATTTATTGACCCAGTTCGCACTGAATATTGAGTCAGGGGGATTGGTGCTAGTGGAGCGCGGGAAGCAACATGAATTTAGTTGGCCAACTGGATATTCTCCGATACTTGAGCGAGGATACGGGGATAGTCTTATCTTCTTGGCAGAGCGGCAGGACGAAATATGAGCAATAAGTTAGGCGGGCCAGTTGTCTGTCCTGGCTCATTTGATCCTGTTACGTTAGGTCACCTAGATATTTTCCGTCGCGCTAGCGAGCAGTTTGAATCCGTTGTTATTGCGGTGCTGCAAAATCCAGCTAAATCAAATCTATTCTCTGTCGATGAGCGAATCTCGATGATCGCTGAAGCAACGGCCGAGTTAGCGAATGTTGAAGTAACATCATTTCAAGGGTTGCTAGTTGACTTCTGCAAGAGTCGAGAGATCAGCACAATTTTGAAAGGGTTGCGAGCAGTTTCAGATTTTGATTATGAATTGCAAATGGCACAGTTAAATTATCAAATTGGCAATGTGGAAACATTCTTTATGGCTAGCAACCCAACTTATTCTTTCCTATCGTCTTCAATGGCTAAAGAAGTTGCCAAGTATGGTGGCTCGGTATCGCAGCTGGTACCAGTTAATGTTGCCAAAGCGTTAGCAGCAAAATTTAAGCAGGCGTAAATGCATATCAACGATTTATTGAATGAGTTATCGCAAAAATTGCAGTCAGCAAAAAAACAATCGCTGGGGCGTGGATTTCTTATTGGCGATAAAGATGAATTAATTCAGTTGATTGAAAATGTCAGAGCATTATTACCAACCGTAGTTACTGAAGCTGAATCCATTTTGACTAGGCGCGAAGAAGTAATTCGAGACGCTAAATTGCAGGCTGAGAAAATTTTGGAGCAAGCGGCGGCGCAGCGAGACAAGCTGGCTTCTAATCACGAGGTGTTGCTCACCGCAGCCGCTGAAGCAGAGGCAATCCGACAAGAGGTAGCAGCAGAGGTTGCCAAGATGCGGGCGGAGACCGATGACTACATCGATAAGCAGCTGGCCCGATTTGAAGTCGCGCTAACCAAGGTGCTCGCCAGCGTGCGCAAAGGCCGTGATCGACTGGGCGGCGATACCGGGTTTGAGGATCTCTCCGGGCAGTAATTTATGGGTTTGCTACCCTTAGTGGCTCGATTGCTGTGCTGCCGTTTGGTTGCCGACGGGAGGGCAAGTGAGTGCGTTAAATCCAACTGCGCCGTTAGTCATTTCTATTCATGACCTCGGTCGAGCGGCTGGCTTGCGCAAGGAATACTCACTAACAGTCCCGGCACCGGTGAATTTCGGTAATGCGGTAATCGGCGTGCCAGAAGGCTCACCGATCAAACTGGATTTGATTTTAGAATCCGTGATCGATGGCGTTCTAGTAACTGCAGTTGCCACACTTACCTACCAAGGTGAATGTGCCAGATGTCTTGATCCAATTGAGCAAGAAGCTGAGATTGAGTTTCAAGAACTGTTTCTGTATCCAGAGGCTGTAGTTGCGGGTGAAGAAGACGATACATTTCGGGTGGTAGACGATTTGATCGATTTGGAACCAGCTCTGCGAGATGCGGCATTACTTGACCTGCCTTTAGCGCCGGTATGTGATGACGAATGTCTAGGGCTTTGTGCGCAGTGTGGAATCCGATTAGCAGAGGATCCAACACATGCGCACGAACAACTAGATTCGCGGTGGCAGGCACTAGCAGATTTATTCGAAACTAAGGAAGGTTGATCGACATGGCAGTTCCAAAGCGGAAGAACTCCCGATCAAGAACGCGTCATCGCCGTGCAACATGGAAAGCCAAGTTGCCACAAATTAACAAGCAGGTCGTAAATGGCAAGGTTGTTTACTCAGTGTCTCACCGAGCAAACGATGATGGTCGTTACAACGATCGCCAGGTGCTTGACGTCTAACAGTGTCGACCACACCCCCTCGCGGGGGCGAGGCCGATTCCGTCAATGACGTGATCGCCCTAGTTTCCGCGACCTTGCCAGAATTAATTCAAGTGCTGCAAATTGAGATCAGCACAGCACAATTAGCACCAGCATTGGTGCATCGCTCTTGGTCATATGAGCACGGTGGCATTCCAACAAATGAACGACTGGAATTTTTAGGCGATGCGGTGTTAGGCATGGTGGTAACGGAGCAGTTATTTATTCGAAATCCAACTGCTTCGGAAGGAAACTTAGCTCGCTACCGATCTGCCATTGTTAATTCAAAAGCACTTGCTGATGTGGCACGAACACTTGGTCTAGGTAGCCATTTATTGCTAGGTCGAGGCGAAGCAGCATCTGGTGGTGCGGATAAAGATTCAATTCTGGCCGATTCGCTGGAAGCTGTGATTGGCGCAGTATTTGTTGCCAATGGTTTAACGGCTGCAACTGAGTTAATTTTACGATTGTTTGATCAATTAATTGATAACTCAAGTGATTTGGGAGCAGGCCTTGATTGGAAAACAAGTCTGCAGGAGTTGGCCGCCGCGAGGCACGTTGAGCCGCCAGAGTATGTGATCACCGAATCTGGACCAGATCACGATAAACGATTCACCGCACAAGTTAAGTTTGGCGAACAAATCCTTGGCCTGGGCGAAGGGCGAAGCAAGAAAGCTGCAGAGCAACAAGCAGCGGCCAGTGCTTTTGCAATCTTGACTAATGCCTGAGCTGCCTGAGGTTGAGACAGTTCGACGTGGGTTAACCCCATATCTTGTTGATCAAAAGATTGCTAACGTCTCCGTATTGCACCAACGTTCAATTAGGCGACATGCTGCTGGTGCTCGCGACTTTAGTCGCAGATTGACCGGTAACAAGATTCTGCAAATTAATCGTCGGGGCAAATTTATTTGGATTCCGTTTGATTCGGAGACCTTAATTATTCATCTTGGCATGAGCGGTCAGTGCTTAATCACTGCAGCGGAAACGCCAGCTGCTCGCCATGAGCGAATTCGATTTGAGTTGGCAGCAAACCCAAACGCAATGGTTTTTGTTGATCAGCGAACATTCGGTGGCATGCAACTTGATAAGTTGGTGTCAGACCAAAATGGTCAGTTAGTGCCATCCTCTGTCGCGCACATTGCGCTTGATCCATTTGATAGTCAGTTTGATCTACTTGAAACCAGTAAAAAATTGCGAAAGCGCAATACCGAGCTAAAGCGGGCCCTGCTTGACCAAGGGCTTGTTTCTGGAATTGGAAATATTTATGCCGATGAAGCTCTTTGGTTAGCAAAACTACATCCACGCAAACCAGCAAATTCATTAACCGCAGCACAGGCCAAGTTAGTGCTACAAGCTGCTGCTGAAGTGATGCAGCGCGCACTGACCCAAGGGGGTACCTCATTTGATTCGTTGTATGTGAACGTGAACGGGGAAAGTGGCTATTTTGCGCAAGACTTAAACGCGTATGGCCGAACTGGTCTGCCCTGCCCCCGTTGTGGCACCCCGATTCGACGCGAGAAATTCACAAATCGCTCAAGCCACCTATGTCCTAGGTGTCAGCGGCCGCCTAAAAGATAGGCTTGGGGCACTTCCTCGCCCGATAATTGCCTTACCTGATCAAGGAGTACCTGCGCGTGTATCTAAAGAGCCTGACGGCGAAGGGATTTAAGTCCTTCGCATCGGCAACCACGCTGAACTTTGAGCCAGGAATTACTTGCGTAGTTGGACCCAATGGCTCTGGTAAATCCAATGTGGTTGATGCGCTGGCTTGGGTGATGGGCGAACAAGGTCCAAAGACTTTGCGCGGTGGCAAAATGGATGACGTTATTTTCGCTGGTACCACATCTCGTCCGCCGCTTGGTCGAGCTGAAGTGTCATTGACGATTGACAATACTGATGGTGCACTTCCAATTGAATACACTGAAGTAACAATCGCCCGTACTTTGTTCCGCGGCGGCGGTAGTGAATATGCGATTAACGGTTCACCGTGTCGGTTGCTTGATATTCAGGAGCTATTGAGCGACTCTGGTATTGGTCGCGAGATGCACGTAATCGTCGGGCAAGGTCAACTTGATCAAATATTAGTTGCAACACCAGAAGAGCGTCGCGGATTTATTGAAGAAGCTGCCGGAGTGCTGAAGCATCGCCGCCGGAAAGAAAAAGCACTTCGCAAATTAGAAGCAGCGCAGGGTAATTTAGTTCGTCTGCAAGATTTAACGAATGAATTGCGTCGGCAACTTAAACCACTGGGTCGACAAGCCGAATTAGCCCGCAAGGCTGCTGTATTTCAAGCAGATGCTCGTGACGCCCGGCTGCGACTTTTAGCTGATGATTTATTGGAATTGCAAACAGCACTCGATAGAGAAATCGCAGATGAAAATATTCTGCGCGAGCGACAAGCAGTTGTTGAACGTGAGCTAAAAGAAGTTGATGCTGAAATCGTGCAGCTGGAAGAAGCATCAGTAACTAATGCGCCAAAGATCAGCAAAGCACAAGATGCTTGGTTTACTCTCTCAGCGCTGCGCGAACGCTATTTTGGGCTCAGACAAGTTGTTTCCGAGCGCATTCGATTAACTTCTCAGCCGATTGATGAACAACCTCGTGGCTTGGATCCGGAAGTGCTGGAGCAACAAGCCGCGTTAGCACGCACTGAAAGCAGTGCATTAAAAACGCAGGCGGAAACCCATCAATTAAAACTTGATCAGTTAGCAGCCACCCGACTTGAACTAGAAAAGAAGTTGATTGATGCGGAATCAATGCTCAATTCGGCAGCACAAAGTGCCGCAGATCGCCGGGAGCAGTTAGCAAAACTTGCCGGTGATGTCGCTGCTGCAGAATCAAGACGAGACACCCGAAGTGCAGAAATCAGCAGACTTAGTGACCAAGTCGCTGATGCCAGCAAACGAGCTGCCGAGGCGGAAGCGTCATATCGTCGAGAAGAAGCAGAAATAGCCGGATTAGATGCTGGTGAATTGCAGTTAGATACTGAACATGAACAAGCAGCTAACTTGTTGAGCGCTGCCGAAGCTCAACTCAATAAAGCACGCAGTGAACTAAACGCTGCTGAACGAGAATTGGCTGCTAGTGAAGCAACAGTTGTAGCGATCGAAGTTGCAATTAATCGTGCCATTGATGGCGGTAAGAAATTAATTGAAGATAACATATCTGGCATTTCAGCGAAGTTAGCTTCGCAATTACAAATTCAACCTGGATATGAAAAAGCTGTTGCAGCAGGACTAGCTGCGGCAGCTGATGCCGTCATTGCGTCAGATGAGAACTCGGCAACAACTGCAATTTCTTATCTAAAAAATTCCAATCTAGGAAGAGCCGCAATTGCTATTCCAGTTGCTCAAGAAACCGCAACTATTAGCGCACCAAATGCACAACCGCTGATTGAGTTAATCACTGCTACTGGTGATGTTGCCAAAGTGGTAGCGCAATTACTTGCCAACTGTGTTATCGCACCAGATCTTGCTACCGCTTTGCAAATCAATCGAAATCAACCCAATCTTCGCGTGGTCACTAAATCTGGTGACTTAGTAATGCATGGCTTAGTTATTGGTGGCAGTGAGTTTGCGAACAATGCAGTTACTGCTCAAACTGAATTAACTAGTGCAAAAGAAACGCTTTCCAGCAAACAAGCCCAAGTTGTCTTGGCCCGAAATGCATTTGTTAGTGCTGAACAGGCGCTGCAAACTGCGCAAAGCTCCCTTGAAGTGGCGCTAACCAAAGTTAAGGAAGCAGAAGCAGCACAAGCAAAAATTGCACTACGGCTGGCTGAGCTGAGCCAACAATCACGAGCTGCTGCCGCGGAATCTGACCGATTAAAGATGTTGCTTACCCAGGCCCAGCAGGCCCTGGAGTCAGATGTTGCTGAAATTGAGTTATTGCAGCAACATCTGGAGGCAGCGAAAAATGCACCAACCACTGTTACCCCAATCACTGCGGCTGAACGAGATCAATTGGTGCAGCAGGTTGCAGATGCCCGAACTGCTGAAGTTGAAGAGAAGTTGACGCTTCGAACTGCCGAAGAGCGGTATCAAGTTGCGGTCGCAAAGGTTGCCGAATTAGAACAATCTGCTGCAGCAGAGCGTGATTCGCGAGTCAAAGAATTACAACGTCGAGAGCGCTTAAAACGAGAGGCAGCAGTTGCAGCAGCAGTCAGCGTTGCGATAAGTCAAGTTTTAGAGCGACTTGAAATGTCAGTTAATGCGGCATCAACGCTTAAGGCGGACTTTGAACAACAGCGTGCGGAACGCGAGACCAGATTACAGAGCTTGCGCCATCGCGCCCGTGAGTTAGAAGCGGAGCGCGCAGCTTTAGTTGACTCAGTTCATCGTGACGAATTAGCAAGAACTGAGCAGCGTGCTCGCATCACCGCAATTGAAGATAAAGCATTGAGTGATTTTGGCGTTTCTAGCGATGTGTTGATCTCGGAATATGGTCCAGATCAATTGGTGCCACCGTCATTAAAAGCACCAGGTGATGAGGAAGCGAATTCTGCCGAACCAGAAGTTGCGAAACCTTATGTCCGATCTGAACAAGAGAAGCGGGCAAAAGAAGCAGAGCGTCAATTGGCACTTTTAGGTCGAGTGAATCCGTTAGCACTTGAAGAATTTCAAGCCATGGAAGAGCGTCATAAGTTCTTAGGTGAACAGCTGGAAGATGTTAAGCGAACCAAGGCTGATTTGGAACAGATCATTAAAGAGGTAGATGATCGAGTTCAACAAGTTTTTGCCGAAGCGTTCGCAGATACGGCACGGGAGTTTGAGGGCGTTTTCGCAAGATTATTCCCAGGTGGCGAAGGCAAATTGATTTTGGTTGATCCAGATAACTTGTTGATCTCTGGCGTTGATGTCGAAGCGCGACCTGCTGGAAAGAAAGTCAAGCGACTTTCGTTGCTATCAGGTGGTGAACGTTCACTAGTTGCGGTTGCATTTTTGGTTTCGTTATTCAAAGCGAGGCCAAGTCCGTTTTATGTTCTAGACGAAGTTGAAGCTGCGCTAGATGATATTAACTTGGGTCGCCTGCTAGAGATATATGAAGAGTTAAGAGAGAACAGCCAGTTAATTGTGATCACCCACCAAAAGCGAACCATGGAAATTGCAGACGCCCTCTATGGCGTAAGTATGCGTAACGATGGTGTATCGGCAGTGATTAGCCAGCGAATTCGTGATGTCAGTGAAGAGTTGGTGGATTCCCAGTGAGTTTCAACTCACTTCGAAACCGAATTTTCCTGCTTTCTGCCATGGGCATCATTGTGGGTGGTGTGGTCGGCGCGCAATTGGGCGGTTTTGCTGATTCAGGTTGGGGAGATTTAATCGGTGCAATCACTGGAATGTGGTTAGGCGGACCGATTTTTGCGCTGCTGACCTTTCAAGTCTTTATTGGAAAGTTAGATTTACCAATAAATCTGTTGCGCGCTCGGTTAAGTAATTTAATCCTTACCTTTTTTACTGCCACAGTGTTACTCAGTATTTTTGCCGCAGCAGTAAGAATTAGTGCCGGTTCAATTTTGCTGGTACTGGTGTTAATTTTTGCGAATTTGCTGCTTAGCTACTTCAATTTAGTTGCAACTTTACGAATTGCTAAGAAATGAAATTTCTAGGCTGGGGAAGTTCGCTCCGTGCTGTTTTATCGAAATCCGACATTGAGCCAGCAGATTGGGAAGAGATAACCGATCAACTTCTGTTAGCTGATGTTGGTTCGTATTGGGCGACTGAAATAGTTACTAAGTTGAAAAAAAGTGCCACCAACAAAGCTGACTTAACTGAAGAGTTAAGTAAGCAATTGATGTATGCGTTGGAAACTAGCGCTAGTCGCGAATTGAATCTTGCCGCTAAACCGGCAGTAATTCTGATGGTCGGCGTTAACGGGGTTGGTAAAACTACCTCTATGGGCAAGCTGGGTGCACAGTTAGTAGCCGCGGGAAACAGTGTGCTTTTTGGTGCAGCCGATACTTTTCGAGCGGCCGCAGTGGCACAACTTCAAACTTGGGGTGAGCGAAGCGGTATTGAAGTGATTGCGAAAGAGCAAGGTGCAGACCCAGCAAGTGTGGTGCACGAAACAGTTACTAAAGCTAAAGCCGGAGATTTTGACGTTGTGCTGCTGGATACTGCCGGTCGTTTGCATACTAAGTCAGCATTAATGGATGAACTTGGCAAAGTTATTAAAGTCGCTGGGCGAGTGGCCCCAATAAGTGAGATTTTGTTGGTGCTTGATGCCACGGTTGGTCAAAATGGGTTAACTCAAGCAAAAGTCTTTTGTGAGGTGGCACCAGTTACTGGTGTAATCCTTACTAAATTTGATGGTACTGCCAAAGGCGGCATAGTGATTGCGGTTCAGCGTGAACTTGGGGTGCCAGTTAAATTTCTAGGCGTAGGAGAGGGAATATCTGACCTGGTGCCGTTTGATCCGGCATGGTTTGTCTCGCAGCTGCTGGAAACAAATTTGTAACAAATCTGGCAATTACTTCACTCTTTAGCAACATTAGAACGGTACTACCGAAACACCTCTACTGAATATTTCTCCCCAGATCTCGGGCAGCGTGCCCGAATTGCTAGGAGGGAAGATGGCAGCAATAGATACCGGCGACACTGCTTGGATGATGATCAGTGCCGCTCTTGTCTTGCTTATGATCCCAGGACTATCACTTTTTTACGGTGGCATGGTGCGTTCAAAGAGTGTTTTGAACATGATCATGATGTCGTTCAGTGCGCTTGGCCTGGTAGCAGTACTTTGGATTCTTTACGGCTTTTCAATCACGTTTGGTAATTCAGTTGGCGATGCTGGCTACATCGGTGATGTGACTGAATTTTTAGGCCTCACTTCGCTGATGAATTCTGAAGCGGTAATTGGGACTATTCCAGCGCCGGTATTCATCGCATTTCAGGGCATGTTTGCCGCAATTACAGTTGCCCTAATTTCTGGATCAATTGCTGACCGAGCAAAGTTTGGTTCTTGGTTAGTTTTTGCTGGCATCTGGGCAACGGTGGTTTATTTCCCAGTCGCCCACTGGGTGTTTGCATTTGATGATTTTGTAGCCACCACAGGTGGCTGGATTGCTAATGATCTAGGTGCAATTGATTTTGCTGGTGGTACTGCGGTTCACATTAATGCTGGTGCAGCTGGTCTTGCCTTGGCAATTATTTTGGGTAAGCGAATTGGATTTGGAAAAACACCGATGCGACCGCACAACTTGCCGCTAGTAATGCTTGGCGCTGCGCTGCTTTGGTTCGGTTGGTTTGGTTTTAATGCTGGATCAGCAGTTGGGTCAAATGGACTTGCTGGTGTGGCATTCTTAAACACCATTGGCGCAACAGCCGCTGCCATGCTGAGCTGGTTGCTAGTTGAAAAGATTCGCGATGGTCACGCCACCAGCTTGGGTGCAGCATCTGGTGTCGTAGCGGGCTTAGTTGCGATCACTCCAGCGTGCGCATCAGTAAATGCAATTGGTGCGCTGATTATCGGCGCAGTTTCAGGCATTTTGTGTGCGCTATCGGTTGGCCTTAAGTTCAAGTTTGGTTACGACGATTCACTCGATGTGGTGGCAGTTCACTTAGTCGGTGGAATTGTGGGAACTGTCATGATCGGCATTGTTGGCGTTGAGGTTGGCATTTTGGATGGCGGCGGCACTGAGCAGCTGGTTAAGCAAATTGTTGGCGCTGGCGCTGTGTTGGCATACTCATTTGTCGCAACCTTGATTATTGGCAAACTAATCGATTTGATCATCGGCTTTAGAATTAGTGCTGATGATGAGCAAGCTGGAATCGATGTTTCCTACCACGCTGAACGCGGTTATGAATTATCTGATTCATCGCAAGGTGGATTATCTGGCGCTTCGAAGGGAGCCTAATCATGAAATTAATTACGGCAATCATCAAGCCATTCAAACTTGATGACGTAAAGACAGCGCTAGCTGCCGCTGGCGTAAATGGTTTAACAGTTTCTGAAGCTAGTGGGATGGGTCGACAACGCGGACATGTCGAGGTATATCGAGGTGCTGAATACGCAGTTGATCTAGTACCAAAAGTGCGAATCGAGATAGTTGTCGATGATGCACAAGTCGCCTCAGCTGTGGATGCAATCGTTGCTGCTGCCAACACCGGAAAAATTGGCGATGGCAAAGTTTGGGTTGTGCCCGTGGAGTCGATTGTTCGGGTTCGAACCGGCGAAAGCGGTACCGCAGCCTTGTAGTGGCAGGTATCCTCCTCTACTACAAACAGCAGGTGCTTAGGTAACTAAGCACCTGCTGTTACCTATTTTGGAAAGTGGGAAATATTTCACTTCAACAAATTCGAACCGACGTATTCAGCTCGCAACTACCTATCGCTGTTCGCAGTGAACATCTCACCCAGAAAACGAATGATTGGCTAGTTTCGAACTTTGATCAGCTCTGTCCGCCTGGCGGTCACATTGCGCTTATTGCAGTCGGTGGCTTAGGCAGAAATGAGTTATCAATTGGTTCTGATTTAGATTTGCTGCTGCTGCATGACAGCAAGCAAGCATCTGCTGCAGCTGAATTGGCAGAGCAGCTTTGGTATCAAATTTGGGATAGTGGCGTTGGGCTCGATCATTCAGTTCGCACGATTGATGAAACGCTGTTGCTGGCCCAACAAGATTTAAGAGTGATGTTCGGCCTACTAGATCAACGAGTGGTGGCTGGGGATCAGGAGCTGGGTGCAGAACTAAACCAACGAACGCTTGATTTATGGCGCAAGACTTTCTTTAGGAGGTTACCTGAACTTATTGCGGCTGATACTGAACGCCACCAAGCATTTGGTGATCTGGCCCATTTACAAAATCCAAACCTAAAGGAATCACAGGGTGGACTTAGGGATTTAGTTACGTTAGCTGCGGTGGCAAAGTCTTGGCAGGTAGAAGTCGGGTTAACTAAGTTGGCAACTGCAAAGTCAGTGCTGTGGCAGGCCAGAGCAGCACTGCATTTAGTAACTGGTAAGAATTCGGACTTGTTAGCACAGGATTTACAATCAGATGTTGCCAATCTGCTTGATTATCCCGATAGCGATCAGTTGCTCAGCAACGTTTATCGGTCAGCAAGATCTATTTCCTACGTACATAACCATGTGATTCGCACGGCTGAGCTATTGAATCAACCAAAAAGTTGGTTTGGCAAAAAGCGACTCGATCGAAAACCAATTGCTGATGGTGTGGTGCTGGCAGACAATCAAATCCAGTTGGCACTAAACCACACTGCAAATCACGCCTTGCTGTTGAGAGTTGCGATTGCAGCAGCTGAAATGAACCTTCCGCTAACTCCTGAATTACTGGAGCAATTGAAAAATAGTGAAGTTGACTTTACCTGGGATGATCGCAAGCGCGAATTGTTTATTGAATTGCTGGCAGCTGGGGATTCACTGATTAACGTTTGGGAAGCATTGGATCAGGCCGGAATCATTTCCATGATGTTGCCGCAATGGGATGCCATCAGGTGTGCTCCACAGCGCAATTCAGTACATAGATTTACAGTTGATCGTCATTTAGTCGAGACTGTTGTTGAAGCGAGTCAGCTTGTTACTGAAGTTGCTCGACCAGATATTTTGTTAGTTGCATCTCTGCTGCACGATATTGGCAAAGCGCGCACCGAAGATCATTCAATCCTTGGGGCGCAGTTGGCGAGAGAGATTACCCAACTTATGGGTTTTTCAAAGTTGGATCAAGAAATAATTGAATTATTAGTACGTCATCATTTATTGCTTCCAGACACTGCCACTAAGCGTGATCTAGAAGATCCTGCCACCATTGAGCTGGTAACTCAGCACATAAAATCCCAATATCTGCTAAATCTTCTGCATCAATTGACAATTGCCGATGCTAGAGCCACTTCACAAATAGCTTCCTCTGACTGGCGATTGAAATTAATCTCGCAACTTGTTGAGTTGGTCCGTCTTGATTTGGTTGGTGAAAATGTGCCAGCGGAGCCGGACTTAACTGATGAACTAACCTTAAATTCGCACGGTGTTGGCCTGGAAATTGCGCCGATAGCAGATGACTACCTAATAACCGTTTCGGTACCAGATAGTCCAGGAGTGTTAGCAAAGATAGCTGGTTTTTTTGCGCTGAATCGACTTATGGTTCGATCAGCAAAAACCAAAACAATTGGTGATCGTGCGATCAGCCAGTGGCATGTGTTGCCGCTTTTTGGCGATGCTCCCGCGCTTGACCTGCTGCGCAGTGAGTTAAGTCGAGTAATTACTGGTGCTGTCGATGTTGCCGCTCAATTATCAGCCTGGGAGGCTTCGCAATCAAATAGAGTTGATTCAGCGGTTCCAGTTAAGGTGCTATTTCCAGAACTAAACTCGAAATTCACGGTGATTGAAGTCAGAGCGCACGATCGGCCAGCGCTGCTGTATCGAATCGCTTCGGTGATATCTGCCCAACAGCTAGATATTGTTGCGGCAATTGTGGCAACTACTGGCGCAACTGTGGCAGATGTTTTTTATCTCAGATCTAAGACGGGCGAGCCATTGACGCCAGCAGAAAAGGAAGCCCTCGGACAAGCAATCACGGCAGAGTTGGCTGTTCGGTAATCTTTCGCCGTGTTCAATCAGTTATCCAATCGACTGTCAGCCGCCCTGCGCAATGTGCGCGGCAAGGGTCGTCTGACCGAAGCTGACGTCGAAGAAGCGCTGATTGAGATCAGAGCAGCCCTGCTTGAAGCTGATGTGGCTTTATCTGTGGTCAGGGAGTTTGCCAAAACCATAAAAGCAAGAGCGGTTGGTGCTGAAGTTTCAGCAGCTTTAAATCCAGGACAGCAATTCATTCGGATCGTAAATGAAGAGCTAACTTCTATCTTAGGAAGCAATACTCGAACGCTTCGATTTGAATCCGGTAAGCCAACTGTAATTATGTTACTTGGTTTGCAGGGTGCAGGTAAAACCACACTTGCCGGAAAATTAGCGCTTTGGGCTAAGTCGCAACACCGAACACCACTATTGGTTGCTGCAGATTTACAGCGACCTAATGCGGTAGATCAACTTAAAGTTATTGCACAGCAGGCAGAAGTTTCAGTGTTTGCACCAGAACCCGGAAATGGAGTTGGCGACCCGGTAAAAGTTGCATCAGATGCAATCAAATTTGCTGCTGGTAAGAACGATGTCATAATCATTGATACTGCTGGTCGATTAGCAATTGATGCCGATTTAGTTGCACAGGCAGCAGCAATCAAAGCTGCGGTAAATCCAACTGAAACATTATTAGTAATTGATGCCATGATCGGACAGGATGCAGTTAATACCGCAACAACATTCAATAACGAAGTTGGGTTTGATGCTGCTGTATTAACTAAACTTGACGGTGACGCACGTGGTGGTGCAGCTTTGTCATTAGTTTCAATTACGGGTAAACCAATTATGTTTGCTTCTGTTGGCGAAAAGTTAACGGATTTTGATTATTTTCATCCAGATCGAATGTCATCTCGAATTCTGGATCAAGGCGACATGCTCACCTTGATTGAGCAAGCAGAGCGAGCATTAGATGCTGAGCAATCAACCAAGATGGCAGAATCGTTGAAATCAGGTGATGGTTTTACCTTGGCCGACTTCTTGGAGCAATTGCAGGCGGTAAAGAAAATGGGCAATTTATCCAGTATGTTGGCTATGCTGCCTGGTGCAGGCAAATTGCAGCATCAATTAGATGAATTAGATGATAACCAACTGAAGCGCACCGAAGCGATCATTCAATCGATGACACCAGCTGAGCGAGCAAACCCAGAATTATTAAACGGCTCTCGGCGAGCCCGAATTGCAGCAGGTTCGGGCACTAGCGTGGTTGAGATAAATACGTTAATTAAAAGATTCACCGAAGCACAGAAAATGTTGAAACGGGGCAGCATTCCTGGTGTGGGCGCAATTCCAGGTGTGGCACGACCGCCAGCAAAAAAACCTAAGCTTGGTAAGGGCGCTCGCCGCAGTGGAAATCCGGCAAAGCGGGCGCAGCAGGGCTAATCGGCCAAGTTTTCTGGGGCATGGTTAGACTTCGCCGGCTAGTTGCTCGACCCTCTCTTCAAGTAACCAGCTCCCCGTGGTTGTGTTGTGAGCGCCCCACACTCGCTTGCATAACCCATCCACAACAAACAAAAGGAATCAAGTGGCTGTAAAGATTAAGTTAAAGCGCACTGGCAAAGTGCACTTACCGCAGTATCGAATTGTTATTGCGGATTCCCGTAGTGCTCGCAATGGTCGATCAATTGAAGAGATCGGGTTTTATTATCCGAAAGAAGAGCCATCACGTATTGAGGTCAAGTCAGACCGGGTCCAGTACTGGCTAGGTGTTGGTGCACAACCAACGGAACCAGTAGTTGCAATTTTGAAAGTGACCGGCGACTGGCAGAAGTTCAAGAACTTGCCAGGAGCAGAGGGTTCATTAAAGGTTGCTGCGCCTAAGCCCGACAAGAAAGCTGCTTACGCTGCTGCAGTTGCCGATTCCGAGTCAGCGAAGGCTTCACTTGATGCCGATCGCGACGCTGCTAAAGCGAAATTAGAAGCACCAAAAGTTGAAGCTGCACCTGCGCCAGCTGAGCCAGTTGCTGAAGTTGCAGTCGAAGCTGAAGCTGCACCAGTAGCTGAAACTGAAGCAACTGAAGCACCAGCAGGCGATGCTGACGCACCTGAAACTAGTGAATAATTGTGATAGACGAAGCATTAACCCATCTAGTTAAAGGCATTGTTGATCATCCAGATGATGTCGCAGTAGCCGAGCGAACAACTAAGTTTGGTAAAGCGCTTGAAGTTTCTGTTCATCCAGATGATTTTGGTCGGGTAATTGGTAGAAATGGTAGAACCGCTACCTCTATCAGAACTGTGGTGCACGCTTTAAATGGCGGCCGAAAAGTTCGAATCGATTTCCTCGACATAAACGGTAATTAAGTTTTGCTAGTCGAAGTTGCTCGGCTAATCAAGGCTCACGGCATAAAGGGAGACCTGCTTGCCCAATCATTAACTGATGTGCCAGAACTTCGATTCGTGCCTCAGATGAAATTGCAGCTAGCAGATCAAACTGCTCTTACCGTAACTAAGTGCTCGCAACATAGTGGCAAACTACTGTTGCATTTTGCCGAAATTTCAGACCGCACCACCGCTGAACAAGTTGCTGGGAACTTAGTCTTTGCTGAGGTAGATCCAGAAGAATTACCGCCAACATCAGGAAAGTATTTTGATCGTCAATTAATTGGCTTATTAGTTGCAACCAAAGATGGTGATGTAATCGGAAAAGTGGTTGACCTATTGCATCTTCCAGCGCAAGATGTACTTGTGGTCAATAGTCATGGCAAGGAAGTTCTAATCCCATTTGTTGATCCCATAGTGCCAGTTGTTGACTTAGTTCAAGGCGTGCTGACCATTGATCCACCAACTGGGTTGCTTGAGGTGGCAGATGAAAATTGATGTAGTTAGCATTTTTCCGCAGTACTTAGATCCACTGCAGCTATCGTTAGTTGGTAAAGCAATAGAATCAAATTTAATCTCCCTAGCTGTGCATGACTTACGTGACGCAACTACAGATCTTCACCGCACGGTTGATGACACGCCTTACGGCGGGGGGCCGGGCATGGTTATGTTGGCAGAACCATGGGGTGTTGTGTTAGACGAGTTGGTCACTGCAGAATCAGTGCTGATCATTCCAACTCCAAGTGGCAGAGTATTCACTCAAGAAGTCGCCGAAACACTCGCTGCTAAATCCCATTTAATTTTTGGTTGTGGCCGTTACGAAGGTATTGACGCCAGAGTTGCGCAGCACTTTGAGACGAAAACCACGGTAATGGAATTATCTATTGGCGATTATGTGCTTGCTGGTGGCGAGGTGGCAGCGCTGGTGATGATTGAAGCGATAGCGCGACTTATCCCAGGCGTTCTAGGAAATGCACAATCAGCTAGCGATGATTCGTTCACTGAAACAGAACATGGCAGGTTGTTGGAAGGCCCGGTATTCACTAAGCCAAGCGTGTGGCGCGGCATTGAGGTGCCACCAGTTCTGCTCAGCGGCAACCATGCCGAGATTGCGGCATGGCGATTAGCCCAGGCCCGGCAGCGTACGGTTGAGCGGCGGCCCGACCTCACCGGTGATTAACGGGATTTACCGATATGGCACAATCCGCTCTGCACTTGGGCTTCACCCCGCCGCAGGGGAGTAAGTCGGAAAAGTGCGACCTAAACCACCTGACGCATCTGCGCGAGTGACCTGCGGCACTTCGTGTGGGGAGACCCGATGCATACTCTTGACTCATTGAACGCAGCATCGCTGCGTAAAGATATTCCACCATTCCGTGCTGGCGATACCGTAAAAGTTCACGTAAAGGTTATTGAAGGTAACCGATCTCGTGTCCAGGTATTCCAAGGTGTTGTTACCGGCCGCAAGGGCTCTGGCGCAACTGAGACCTACACCGTTCGAAAAATCAGTTTCGGTGTTGGGGTTGAGCGCGTGTTCCCAGTACACAGCCCGATTGTTGAAAAATTAGAAGTAGTTACCCGCGGCGATGTCCGTCGCGCTAAGTTGTATTACTTGCGTGATGTGACCGGTAAGCGCTCAAAGATTAAAGAGCGTCGCGAAGAGCGCAATTCAGATTTAGCAATCATGCAGGCAATGCAAGCAGAGCGCGATTATGAGGCTCAGGTTGAGGCGCAGAAAGCTGCTGAAGCTGCAGCTGCTGAAGCAGCCGCCGCAAAGGCAGCTGAAGAAGCTGCTGCTGCCGAGGCCGCTGCCGCTGAAGCTGCTGCAAGTTCGGAGCCAGTTGCCGAAGCAGAAGTTGCTGCTGAGGAAGCAGAACAGGCTTAGCCGTTGCGCTTTTTTAACGGACCTAAACTGCTTCGCAGTTTAGTATCCGGTAGCAAAGAAGTCGCCATTGTTGTGGTGACCGCTTTGGTGCTCTCATCGCTGATCCGAATTTTGCTAGTTCAAGCGTTTTATATTCCAAGTGCATCCATGGAAACTACGTTGATGACAAATGACAAGATCATTGTCTCGAAAGTTGCAACCCGACTAGATGGGGTTCGCCGAGGCGATGTTGTGGTGTTTGTTGATCCTGGCGGCTGGCTTGGTGAAGTAGAACCAAAGCCAGGTTTTCGCGGTCAACTCGAACGAGCACTTACCTTCGTTGGCTTTTTGCCAGCGAATATGGGCGAGCATCTTGTGAAGCGCGCGGTCGGCGTTCCTGGCGACACAGTTAAATGCTGCGATGATGGCAAGTTAGTTATTAACGGTCAGGTAGTTGATGAACCACACATTCAATTACCAACCACTGATGTGGATTTTGAAGTAACCGTGCCGACAGGTTATGTATTTGTGATGGGCGATAATCGACCAAATTCCAGAGACAGTCGTTACCAACTTGATAACGGTGCATTTGGCGCCGTGCCAATTAAGAATGTGGTTGGTCGAGTGTTTGGCATCATTTGGCCAGTTGATCGAATATCACGGGTAACAAATCCTGAGCTCTATCGTGATTTAGATCCTAAATAGTCATGCCTAATTCAATTTCTCACTACGAGGATGAGCTACGTGCGGCTGGGTTTTTGGCAATCGCGGGAGTTGATGAAGCAGGCCGCGGTGCGTTGGCTGGCCCACTAGTAGTTGCCGCAGTTGTGCTTCCTAATGATGTGAATATCTCGGGCCTAACAGACTCAAAGATGTTGTCAGCAAAACAACGAACCAAATTGCGCAAGGAAATTGATGAATCTGCACTAAGCATTTCAATTGTTGAAGTTTCAGCTGCAGAAATTGATGCCATAGGTATTGCGCAAGCCGATATCCAAGGAATGCGCCGCGCGTTAGCTCGGTTAACCATGGTGCCTGATTTTGTGATCACTGATGGTTTCGCAGTTGATGGTATTGACCGACCCAATTTGGCAATGAAAAAAGGGGATCAGCTTTGTGCCTCGGTATCCGCTGCCAGCATTGTGGCCAAGACGCATCGCGATGACTTAATGGTTGCGCTGTCAGATTCATATCCACAATACGGCCTTGCGGTGCACAAGGGATATGGCACTTCACAACACATCGCCGCTTTGCGAGAATATGGCAACTCAGAAATTCATCGGAACACTTTCATTTGGGATAAGAGTGCATCATTGGAGGCGAGTTGAGTTCAGAGGATCTAGAGCGATACGAAGCTGAAGTTGAACTTGGGTTGTATCGAGAATATCGGGATGTTGCCACACTATTTAAATACGTCGTAGAAACTGATCGCAGGTTCTATTTGTGCAACGAAGTAGATGTACAAGTTAGAAGTGAAGTAGGCGGCGAAGTTTTTTTTGAGGTGAAGATCTCGGATGCCTGGGTTTGGGATATGTATCGACCAGCGAGATTTGTGAAGAGTGTTCGAGTGCTCACCTTCAAAGATGTTAATGTGGAAGAAATAGCACAACCTGAGTTACAAATCCCCAACGAGAAGTAATCAACAGATCTGAATTAGCGGATTGCCCGCTCTGGTCATAGTGGCAAATTGCCCCATGCCATCGGAGCGGGAGTTATTAATTAAGTTCTGCAGTCAAGTTACACCAACCGCGCAATTAGTAGCGGGGATAATGGAAAATGGAATTGAAAATTTCCTGCGCAAAACAAATCGATTCAATAAAGTTGATCTAACTGAAAAGCCAGCTAGCCAGTCAGCCTCAGATTTAAGAGTGATAACGTATCTGGATCAAACCTGGCCGATGCAACTATTTGATCTTGATGATGAGATGCCATTAGTGCTGTGGCTCAATTGTGATTTTCCTGACTTAACCACTTTTAATTCTGCAATCACTATTACCGGCTCGATGCGACCATCAATTTCTGATTCGAAAATCTTGGGAAGATTAATGGCAGCAGTAACCTCAGCGACCGTGCCGATTATTACTGACGGGGCAGCTGGCACTGGTGAATTGCTGATTCGATTAGGTTTGGCACAGAAAGCTGAGTTGTTGGTAGTTAGAGCTGCTGGACTGCAAGCAAGATCAAAATCGCAGCTAAATCTTCCTCATCAGGTTGTGCAAATTTCCGAAAGTCCACCAACTGCTTGGTTGAGTAAATCGAGGTTGCTGCGCCGAAATCGAATTGTTGCAGCGCTTAGTTTCATTACTGTGGCTATTTCACCCAGGCCATTTACCAATGCAGCCAGCATCTGGCATTGGGCGGATCTGCTGGGGCGGGATCGGATTGCGATTTAGCGCAACCACAATTCGGCGCGTAACTTGACCTAACTGAGATTAACTTAGACTCTTAGCAAGTGGGTATATCAACTGAACGCACTCTGACGCAGCTAAGGGATGAGTTTGCCCAATATTTGCGAATCGAACGAGGGTTAAGCGCTCACACTGTCCGTTCTTACACAACTGACATTACAGATCTAATTGAGTATTTACAGCGCGAAGGCGATATCGCAATTGATGATTTAACTATCCACGATCTGCGCGGTTGGTTAGCCGCAAATCATGACCGGAATTTAGCTGCTGCAACATTGGCACGGCGAGCTGCGGCGATTAGAACTTTCACGCAATGGGCGCACTTACGCAAAGGGTTAGCGGTTGATGTGGGTGCGCAACTAATTTCGCCAAAAGTAGGTAAGAAACTGCCATCGATAATCCGAATTGAGCAAGCTAGCTCCTTACTTAACACGATTAGCAAGCATGCCGATGATCCAGAGTCATTACGGGATAGCGCTATTTTGGAAGTTCTTTACGCGACAGGAATTCGTGTAGCTGAGCTAGTGGGTCTTGACCTTGATGATATTGACTTTGGTCGAAATGTAATTTCAGTTATTGGAAAAGGCAACAAACAACGGATGGTGCCACTTGGCGTGCCAGCGATGAAGGCACTCAATTTGTATTTAAATGATGGTAGACCCAAGTTGTACACCAAAGATTCCAAAGCAGCCCTTTTTCTTGGTTTGCGAGGCAAGCGAATTGATCAACGTGTAGTTCGTGCCATGGTGCAACAAGTTTTACTGGATCATGGACTTTCGGATATTGGTCCTCACGGATTTCGTCATTCCGCAGCTACGCATTTAATTGAAGGTGGTGCGGACATCAGATCGGTGCAAGAATTGTTGGGGCATGCTTCACTTGTAACAACACAGCGATATACCCATGTTGCAAGTGATCGACTAAAGAGCGTCTATAACCAAGCTCACCCTAGGGCGTAGAAGGCAGCAACCTGGGCAGCTGCAACAAATATGGAATTGGATCAAGGTAATTTCTAGTGCCAATCCGTCGCACGCCAACATGAATGCAGAATTGATCGCAGTGACCTCCGGTGCCAACCCAACCAATTACTTCGCCTCGCTTAACATGATCACCAGCGCCCAAAAAAGATTCAACCGGCTCAATGCTCAGCAAAATAGTTGCGGTTGCAATGGTGATAACGGGGCGATTAACGACATAGCCGGCAAAGTGCACCACGCCAGAGATTGGCGTGGTGACTAACTGTTCTGGCAGAGCCGCAAGATCTACGCCGCGATGGCCACGGCTAAATTCCGTGGCTGGTGGCTGGAATGGGCGAATTACAACTCCGCTACCAGCGGGGGGATTGGGAATAATGGCGACGCTGCTCAACCAACTGAGCAGGCTAAGAATTAAAAGGGCCTTCACTGGGTGATTTTGCCGGCACCGCTGCTGCCATTTGGTGGGGATTTTGGCTCGGTGCATGAGCGAACCTTGGGGGTCGTACACTTCTCCTTCGCACCAGCTTGCTGGTGACTTCGCACGTTTAGCGCGGGAAACTATCTGGTTCGCCGGTCGAGGTAACTCGAACGAAGCAGATGCTGAACGTCAGGGTGAGAACCAAATTGGTTGTCACAGAAACCGGACCGCACGGATCTCCGTGCCAGAAAGGGCTGCCGAAATGGCTGTCGTAACAATGCGTCAACTTCTAGACGCCGGTGTTCACTTTGGACATCAAACTCGTCGTTGGAATCCAAAAATGAAGCGCTTCATTATTACTGAGCGCAATGGCATTTACATTATCGATCTACAGCAATCACTTGCCTATATTGATCGAGCCTATGAGCAGGTAAAAGAGACTGTTGCCAAAGGTGGCACAGTGCTTTTCGTTGGTACCAAGCGACAGGCTCAGGAAGCGATCCAAGAACAAGCGAAGCGTGTTGGTATGCCATATGTGACTGAGCGTTGGCTTGGTGGCATGTTAACTAACTTCAACACCGTAACAAAGCGGGTTCAGCGATTGAAGGAACTAGAGCAAATAAATTTTGATGCAGTTGCTGGTAGTGGTCGAACTAAAAAAGAACTTTTGATGATGCGTCGCGAGAAGGAAAAACTAGAGCGCATGCTCTCAGGCGTTCGAGATATGCAAAAAGTTCCAAGCCTAATTTGGGTAGTTGATACCAACAAGGAACACATTGCCGTTACCGAAGCCAGAAAACTGAATATTCCAGTGGTAGGAATTCTTGATAGTAATTGCGATCCAGCGCATGTTGATTTCGCAATTCCAGGAAACGATGATGCCATTCGCTCAATTCAGGTATTAACCAAGATCATTGGTGATGCAGTAGCTGAAGGTTTGATCGCACGATCACAGCGCAAGAACAATGAAGCTGCAGCAGAGCCAGCAGCAGAACCACTTGCGGAGTGGGAGCAAGAGCTTTTGTCAGGTAGTGCAGACGCTGCACCTGCTGAAGCTGAATCCAAGTAATTTTTACAACGAAAAAGGAATATACAAGTGAGTTATAGTGCTGCAGATGTAAAGAGATTGCGTGAAGTTACTGGTGCTGGAATGCTCGATTGCAAAAAGGCATTAGATGAAGTTAATGGTGATTTTGATAAGGCCGTTGAAGCGCTCCGCATTAAAGGAGCCAAGGACGTCGGCAAGCGCGAAGGTCGCGATGCTTCAAATGGTTTGATTGTTGCCATTGTTGAACCAACTTCAGCAGTTATGGTTGAACTAAATTGCGAAACAGATTTCGTAGCAAAGACCGAGGGCTTTCAAGCGTTGGCGGATGCCATTGCCAATGCAGTTAAATCAAGTTCACCTGCTGACCTAGATGGCTTATTGGCATCGACGATGGCAGATGGTAAATCCATCAAAGATGCTCTTGTTGAAGCAAATGCTTCGATGGGTGAGAAGATTGAGGTGCGTCGATTTGCGGTATTTAGTGGCAACCCAGTTGATTCTTTTTTACACAAATCAGATCCAGCGCTGCCACCAACAGTTGGCGTGGTCGTTGAGACTACTGCAGCAAACGCACAGGTAACTAAAGATCTGGCACAGCACATTGCTGCAATGGCGCCACGCTATTTAACTCGGGATGAAGTGCCAGCTGATGTTGTTGAGGCAGAGCGTCGAATTGCTGCTGAAACTGCAAAAGAAGAAGGAAAGCCAGAGGCTGCGCTACCAAAAATTATCGAGGGTCGAGTCAATGGATTCTTTAAGGACTTTGTGCTGTTAGAGCAGGCATTTGTGAAGGACAATAAAAAAACTATCGCTGCAATGCTAGAAGCCGAAGGTGTAACGGTAACTCGCTTTGCGCGCTTCAAAGTCGGACAGGCTTAGTCAGATACGCTTCCACCAAGCAAAGGAGATTGCGTGAGTAAGTGGTCAATCGCGCCAAAGCAAGGTTGGAATCGAGTATTGCTTAAGCTATCTGGTGAGGCGTTAGCCGGAGGCGGTGGCCTTGGTGTTGATCCAGATGTTGTTGACTCAATCGCAGCACAAATCAAAGAAGTAGTAGATGCTGGCACCGAAGTATGCGTAGTAATTGGTGGCGGAAACTATTTTCGTGGGGCTCAGCTTCAAGAACGCGGAATGGAACGGGCGCGAGCTGATTACATCGGCATGCTTGGCACAGTAATGAACTGTCTGGCATTGCAAGATTTTCTTGAACGCCGCGGTGTGGCAACTCGGGTGCAGACTGCAATTTCTATGGGTCAGGTAGCAGAAAATTACATTCCACGCCGGGCAGTTCGGCATTTAGAAAAAGGAAGAGTAGTTATTTTTGGTGCCGGATTAGGCCAACCATTCTTCTCTACCGACAGCGCAGCTGTGCAGCGTGCTTTAGAAAACGATTGTCAAGTTGTACTTATGGCAAAATCGATTGATGGCGTGTATGACGCTGATCCAAAAAAGAATGCATCAGCAGTTAAGTATGACGAAGTCACTTATGATGAAGTATTGGCGAAAGATTTAAAGGTGGCCGATGCAAGTGCGATCGGGTTGGCGAGAGAGAATAACTTGCCAATTGTGGTATTTGATTTAACTGTACCTGGGAACATTGCGCGAGCTGTCGCGGGTGATCGAATCGGTACTCTAGTATCGGCTTAACGGATTGAGGAAAAAATGATTGATCAAGCGTTGTCAGATGCTGGCAGCAAAATGGATAAAGCGATTGAGGTTGCCAAAGAGGATTTAGCCACAATTCGAACCGGTAGAGCTAATGCTTCTATGTTTAACAAAATTGTGGCGGAGTATTACGGCACACCAACCCCGCTACAGCAGCTCGCTTCGTTTTCGGTACCAGAAGCACGAGTCATCTTGATCGCGCCATTTGATAAAGGAGCGGTAAGCGCGATTGAAAAAGCAGTTCGGGACTCAGATTTAGGAGTTAACCCAGTTTCCGATGGAACTGTCATTCGAGTTTCGCTACCAGAACTTACTGAAGAACGACGCAAGGACTATATCAAGCAGGCGCGGGCTAAAGCAGAAGATGCCAAGGTAAGCATTAGAAACATTCGACGTGCAGCAAAAGAAGCAATCGATAAATCTGTTAAAAATCATGAAGCTGGCGAAGACGATGGACGCCGTGCCGAGAAATCACTCGATGAGTTAACTGCAAAGCATGTTGCCGCAATCGATGAATTACTGAAGCACAAAGAGGCAGAACTGCTCGAGGTGTAGCAGTGCGCAGCCATCGCGAAATAAAAACAGGCCGTAACTTGCCAATAGCAACATTGGTGGGGCTATTGCTGTTTGGTCTGGTCCTGCTGAGCACATTTGTGGCGAATTGGCTGTTCCTGCCGCTGCTAACTTTGTTTATTTCACTTGCGGCAATTGAGTTGATTGATGTCTTGAATTCCAAGGTTCGGCAAGTATCTAAACCTGCGATATTGACATTAACAGCAGCATTGTTTGGTTCAGCTTACTTTGGTGGTGTGACTGAACTGCTAACAACATTAGCAATCGCAGTAATGGTCCTAATCGCGGTTTCGCTATCAGTTGGCACTGAAAACTTCACTCATAGATTTGCACTCTCACTTTTTGTTCTCGTCTACTTACCTTTTATGGCTGCATTTGTTTTGATCATGCTTAATCAGCCTGACGGTGCATTACGGGTGCTGGCGTTTATTTTGCTCACTGTCGCAAGTGATACTGGCGCATATTTCGCTGGAATTTTATTTGGCAAACGCAAGATGGCAACAAACATCTCGCCGGCAAAAACCTGGGAGGGATTTGTTGGTGGCCTGCTATTGCAACTTGCCATGGGAGGCGCGGTATTCCATTACTTTTTTGCAGCGCCGATTTGGTTAGGCGTTTTGGCCGGATTTGTAATGACGTTCACGGCAGTTTTGGGTGACCTATTGGAGTCGGCAATTAAACGCGACGCTGGCATTAAGGATATGGGTGGCGTGCTACCTGGTCATGGTGGCGTACTTGACCGATTGGACTCACTAATTCCAAATGCATTTATTGCCTGGGCACTATTTGGTTGGTTACTGTAATGACAAATGAATTATCCGATGTAACGGAGCTGCCACAATTGAAGTTTGTGGCACCAAGGCGACAGCCACCACCAACTCACCTAGCCGATTTAGGTTTGGCCAAAGCACAAGCGATGTGTGCCGATAATGGTTTGCCAAAGTTTCGAGCTCAGCAAGTGGCCAAACATTGGTATGGCCGATTTGAAACTGAGCCTGCGGCTTATACCGATCTGCCAGCTAATCAACGAGATGAAATTCTTAGATTATTGCTGCCAACTTTATTGACCGAAGTGAAGCAGATCACCTGTGACAATGGCACTACCGCAAAATCACTTTGGAAATTACATGATGGTGCGCTTGTGGAATCTGTCTTAATGCGTTACACCGATCGAGCCACTGTTTGCATTTCCTCGCAGGCTGGCTGCGGCATGGCTTGCCCATTCTGCGCAACAGGCCAAGGAGGTCTTACTCGAAATCTCTCAGTTGGGGAGATAGTCGCTCAAGTGCAACGTGCAGCTGCCGATATGGCGTTTGGCCGAATTGCCGGCGGACCAGGTCGGTTATCGAATGTGGTATTCATGGGAATGGGTGAGCCATTAGCCAACTACAACACCATTCTCACTGCCATTCGAAGAATGATTGATCCGGCACCAAATGGCTTGGGTATTTCAGCTCGAGGTATTACTGTTTCAACAGTTGGTTTAGTGCCACGCATCAGGCAATTAGCGGATGAGGGAATTCCAGTCACGCTTGCAGTCTCATTGCATGCTCCAGATGATGAGTTGAGAAACGAATTAGTTCCAGTTAACAATCGATGGAACGTTCGAGAAGTGTTAGACGCTGCGTGGTATTACGCACGTCAAACTAAACGGCGAGTTTCAATCGAATACGCCATGATTAAAGATATAAATGATCAGGAATGGCGAGGGGATCGACTTGGTCGTATCTTGCGCGGACATCTGGCACATGTGAATTTAATTCCATTAAACCCAACCCCTGGGTCAAAGTGGACTGCTTCAACACCGGAAGCCGAAGAAAAGTTCGTTGCAGCTATTGAACGACATGGTGTTCCGGTAACAATCCGTGATACTCGCGGTCGTGAAATTGATGGCGCATGTGGTCAATTGGCAGCGAAAGCTGATTAACTCTTTAGCAATCGCCATAACACCTTCGTCAGTAGGGTCTCTTTTTTCAGTTTTTGCTCTAATTTGTCAGCAGCTGAAATTGAAATACGCGCAGCATTAATCAATAGATATCTGATTGGTTCAATTTCCCATTTTCGTGATTTGTGATGCATCCAAGGCAAACTCAGCAAGTCAGAATTGGTTTTTGTAATTAATTCAGCAATGCTCTTGCCAGCTAAATAAGATGCTGCCACGCCATCACCAACATAGTTTCCGGCAGTGATTACACCACTTTCTGGATCGAAGTTGATGCTTGGCTGCCAATCCCTACTAACGCCAATCGGGCCACCCCAAAAATGAGATGGATTTGCTACATATTCGCTCAAATCTGGAAACATTTCAGATAACGCATTCTTGAGATACCTGAAAGCACCTTGGTGTAGTTCAACGTCATGGCCAGTTTTGCTGCCAAATCGATAAGGTGCGCCCCGACCACCAAATGCGATTCGGTTATCTGCAGTCCGTTGACCGTAGATGATTAAATTTCGTGAATCATTAAAAGTTTGTCCAGGTTTAAGTCGCAACTGCGTTAACAAATCTGCTGGGATTGGATCAGTTATAAACATTAGAGAGTGAATTGGTGCCGTAATTCGCTTAATTAGTTGATGACGATAACCCTCCGTCGCCACCAAGACATATTTTGCTGAAACCCGATGGCCATTTGCGGTGAATTGATTGCCATCAAGATTGGTGACAGCTGAATTCTCAAAAATCTCAGTACCTTGCTTGAGCACAACATGTGCAAGATTTCTAACAAGCTTGGCTGGTTGAATCGAAGCGCAATGTGGCGAGATTAAACCGGCTAACAGGTTAGTTGCGTTGGGGAGATTTGATAAGTCATTAGTTAAGTGATAGTGGTCAGCTGAGAATCCAAAATCTTGATATTCAGTTATTTCCTGATTCAGTCGCTTCAATTGAGCAGTTGATCTGGCCAAGTTAACCGTGCCAGCCAGAGCGAAATCGGCGTCAATTTTCTCTTCAGTCAGAGTTTGACCAAATTGTTTTACTAAATCGTGCAGCAATATTTGAAACGAAATTGCCGCTTCTTGATTTGTGCTTGCTGCAAGTTTGGTGAGGGATACTGGCCATAATGACGATACCCAACCGCCATTTCGACCAGATGCGCCAAAACCAACATGTTCTTTTTCAAATATTTGAATACTGAGGTCCGGATTTAATTTGCTTAGGAAATATGCGCTCCATAATCCGGTATAGCCCGCTCCAATAATTGCGACATCAGGCTCTGAAGCGGTTGAAAGCGATGGGAGCGATTCCCACTTGGGCAGCGATTCCCACCAGAATGAATTATTCATATCTCAAGATAATGACTTTGGAAGTTTAGTTCCGGCGGGAAGATTTGGCGCAGCAATCGGTGGTAGATAAGCTTCTTCAATAGGGATGTGACCCGCCCAGATCGGCAGTGCAAGATCCTCATCATCTTCACCGGCAGGGCCGCCAACTCTGACTTTGCCGGAGATCTGAGTTAACTCAATGGAGAGCACCATTGTTGCTGCGCTTTCCTTATTTGTCATAGGTCTAACTTCCGACCAACGATCAGAGATCAATTTGTTAGTGAACAATTCCAGCGCCCGTGCCTTATCCGCCGATGCAATTTCTGTCGCAGTGCCAAACACCATGACAGATCGGTAATTCATTGCTGAATGAAATGCAGATCGAGCAAGCACAATGCCATCGAGCAAAGTGACAGTTCCACATAGTTTTGCGCCTGCTGCCAAACTTCTAAACAACCGAGAACCAGTTGAGCCATGAATCAATAGCCGATCCTCATCCCGAACATAAGCCAGCGGAATAACCACAGGATATGCATCTGGCGCAGCGAAGCCGATATGAATTACTTTTCCAGCATCGAGGATTTCATAAAGGTGAGCGCGGTCAGTAATTTCCAGCTCTGCTCCGCGCTTCACCTTTAGGAAATCGTTGCTCAGAATAACTCCCAGGCTTCAATTAATGTCTTTCGGACGATAGCGGTGATGTCGTCAATTACCGCTGGCCCGATGGTTAGCGGTGGAGAGAGCTGAATGACCGGATCGCCGCGATCGTCCGCTCTGCAGTAGAGGCCATTGTTGAGAAGTTGCTTAGATAGGAAACCTCGTATTAATAACTCACTTTCATCGTCATTAAATGTTTCTCGCGTTGCTTTGTCCTTAACCATCTCAATTCCGTAGAAATAACCCATTCCTCTAACATTTCCAACAATTGGTAAGTCATTTAGTGTTTCCAGTGATTGCCGGAAATAAGATTCGTTTTCTAGCACATTTTCGATAATTTTTTCATTCTCCAGAATGTCTAAATTAGCCATAGCAACTGCAGCACCAACTGGATGCCCACCAAAAGTGAAACCGTGCGGCATGAAGTTCTTGCCTTGACGGAATGGCTCAAACAATCGATCACTGGCAATCATTGCGCCGATCGGGAAGTAACCGCTAGTTAATCCTTTAGCGCAAGTGATGATGTCAGGTTTGGCTTCTAGTCGAGTTGAAGCAAACATAGCTCCAACGCGACCAAAGCCAGTGATT
>CAYXYW010000001.1:0-41075 GCA_964469855.1 uncultured Bifidobacterium sp. | reverse complement strand
AAGACCTGAGTGCTGCCATTACACTATCCCGGAATTGGTTATCGGTCGGTTGACCTAACCCAAGGGGTAAGGGTATCTAACCGCCCCGATGGACCTAAGCCCTGTCGTTGCACTACCTTCGGAGATCATGGCACTTATCGATTCTGACCCAACTAATAATGGGAAAAATGGGGCTAAATCGCGGATGACCGCGGTGCAGCGACGGGAACAGCTAATCGGCATTTCCCGAAAGTTGTTTGCGGAAAAAGGCTATGAAGCGGTCACGGTAGAAGAAATCGCGCATAGCGCAGGTGTCTCAAAACCAGTTATCTATGAACACTTTGGCGGCAAAGATGGCGTGTATGCCGTGATCGTAGATCGCGAAATGAATCGCCTGATCAGTTTGGTCTCGGCCGCATTTGATGGTGGTGGCGCGCGAAAAGTGGTGCAACGAGCTGCTGAAGCATTTTTCCAATACATTGAAGAATCCGAAGATGGGTTTCGAATTTTGGTACGTGATGCACCAAGCAGTACGGATGAATCACGATATGCCGGGTTAATTAGAGATTTTGCTAGTCAAGCAGAATCATTGCTAGCAATTGAGCTAACCAAGAATGGATTCGATAAAGGCACCGCACCGCTATATGCGCATGCCTTAGTTGGCTTGGTATCTCTTACTGGGCAATGGTGGTTGGATGCACCGAAGCGACCAAATCGTGAAGTTGTGGTTGCGCACTTAGTTAACCTGTCCTGGAATGGGCTGAAGCATTTAGAGCCGCAACCTAAATATTGAAAATGGACGAAGTCGACAAAATTGTTACTGCTTGGCAGCGCGAGCGACCGGATTTAGATTTAACGGCACTGCAAGTGTTATCTCGGGTTTCTAGGTTAGCCCATCATTTAGATGCTGGCCGAAAAACTGCTTTCGCTAAATCTGATCTTGAACCGTGGGAATTTGATGTGCTCGCGTCATTACGGCGGGCTGGTAAACCATACGCCTTACCACCTAGACAATTAATTAAAGAAAATTTAGTTACCTCAGGCACTATGACCAATCGAATTGATCGATTGGAAAAGCGTGGCTTAGTGTCAAGACGACCCGACCCAGCAGATGGTAGAAGCATAATTGTTTCGCTAACTGAAACTGGAAAAACTATGGTGGATGCGGCCTTCACTGAGCTGCTGAAACTTGAAGCAGAACTGCTAGAAGATTTATCCGAAGCGCAACAAGCGCTGTTAGCTAGCTTGTTAAGTGAATTAACTGCACAATTTAATAATTAACTTCGCTCCACGGAGATCAACTCAGTGCCACCTGCTGGTGCTTTAGCAACTAACACTCGATTAGCTAAATTGGAAGCAGTGATGCGGGCGGCAACATCAAGGGCGTGGTCATAATCTTTTGCTAGCGCAACACAAGTTGGACCAGATCCGGCTACTAGTGCTGCTAACGCACCATCTTCTCGTGCTGATTCCAGCAGTTGCTGCAGCTTAGGCGCAATTGCCAATGCGGCAGGTTGCAGATCATTACTTAAATGTTTAGCTAACTCAGTTGGCGAAGCAGCCAATAATGCCTGCAGCAGCTCTGGTTTAGGCTGTAATTGCATTGGTGCGCGCACCGTTCCTTCATCACGTAACTGATCAAGTTTCTGATATACCCGTGGCGTTGATAATCCATTTGATGAGCTCATAATTACCCAGCAATACTCACCACGCGACATAACTGGCACAACTACTTCACCACGAGAGGTACCAAGTGCTGTTCCGCCTAGCAGTGAAAAACCAATATCTGAACCAAGCTCTGCCGCAAATAACTGCAGATCACCGCCGTAGCCATAGAGTTCAGCAGCAGCAACTAATGCAGCTGCTGCATCAGCAGAGCCACCTGCAAGTCCTGCTGCAACCGGAATGTGCTTAGAAATTTGAATCGTTAGATCGCAGCTCGTGCCTACTTGCTCCGCAACTAACTTAACTGCACGAACCGCAAGATTTGTTTCATCAGCAGGTACCCCATCAGCAAACTCTCCTGTAATTGTGCACTGAACGCCCATTCCCTCAGCGCGTTCGGTGATGCTTACTTGATCTCTAAGTTCTAATGCCTGATAAATTGTTACTAAATCATGGTAACCATCAGCGCGTAGTGCACCCACGCTTAGTTGCAGGTTGATTTTTGCTGGTGCTGATGCCGTTACTTTCACAGCCAAACCTTAATTTAGTGCTTCAGTTAATCGCAGATACTGGTGAATATCGAGCATTTCACCGCGTAAGGTTGGGTCAATGCCAGCCTCGATCAATGCCTTCTCCGCTGCTGCTGAACTTCCAGCTATCCCACTTAGCGCACTGCGCAGCATTTTTCGACGTTGGTTGAATGCGGCATCAATAACCGAGAAAACTTGCTGCTGGGTTACTTCAGTAACTAATGGTTCGGTGCGCTCGCCAAACACCAATCCAGAATCCACATTAGGAACCGGTATAAAAACTGGGCGAGGAATATTTGCACCGCGACTTACTTGCATGAACCACTGCAGTTTTGCGCTCGGTGCGCCATAAGCCTGATCGCCTGGTTTTGCCGCTAATCGATCTGCCACCTCTGCCTGCACCATCACTAACATTTTCTTGATGCTGGGCAATTTAGTTAGCAGCGTGATAATCACTGGAACTGAAACGTTATAAGGCAGATTGGCAACTAACGCAGTTGGCAAAATACTTAGATCACTAGGCACCAACTCCAACGCATCCTTGTGCTGCACTTCTAATCGATTTAGAAATTCTGGTTCATATTTATTGACGGTTTTTGGCAGTTGCGCCACAAATCGCTGGTCAATATCTACCGCAATCACTCTGCTGCAATGTGGCAGCAAACCAAGTGTCAATGAACCCAGGCCCGGACCCACTTCGAGCACCACGTCATTCGGCTCTAACTTGGCATCTTTGACGATTTTTCGAACAATATTGCCATCGTGAACAAAGTTTTGGCCCAACTTTTTTGTTGGCTTAACAGACAATTCCTGTAGCAGATGATTAATCTCAGCTGGACCTAGCAACATTAAGCATCCAACTTAAATGCTCGATTGGTATTTTCCATTACGGCCTGACATAGTTGCAGCAAATCTTCGCCACGATGATCTGCCATAAATCTCATGGTGTAACCGATCATGTATGAGGCATTTGGCGCACCTCGATACGGATCAGGAGTTAGAAATGGCGCATCAGTTTCAACTAAAATACGATCCTGTGGCGTGACGCTAAGCGCTTCTCTTAAGTTTGCGGCATTCTTAAACGTTACCGTTCCGGCAAAGGATAGATAAAATCCACGATCAATACATTCTTTGGCAAAATTTGCATCACCAGAAAAGCAATGCATCATTACTCGATTAGGAATTCCTTCGCTATCTAATACCCGCAAAATATCTTGATGTGCGTCGCGATCATGAATCATCAGAGTTTTATCGAGTTCCTTAGCTAAATTTATGTGGTATCGAAACGACTCTTCTTGAATCTTAAGATCATCAGGCTCAGTAGTTCGGAAAAAATCTAACCCAGTTTCACCCACCGCAACGCATTTTTCTGCCGTTACTAAATCTGCGATCTCAGCTAGCGCCGCTTGATACGCTGACATACCTTCCTCACGCGCTATGCGTGGTGCTTCATTAGGGTGAAGTGCCACCGCAGCAAATACATTTGGATAGCGGTTGGCAAATTCAACAGCAAATCTTGCTCCCGGAATCTCACAGCCAACATTGATTATTTTCGTGACATTAACTTCAGTTGCCGAATCTATAAGGGATTCAATCTCCGCTTTATCTCGATCTAAATTCAATGCATTGTGAGATTTGCCCGAGCCCATATCGATATGAACATGAGCATCAGCAACCGCTGCTGGCAACCGCGGTGGCAATGGCGGCAGGGACACTTAAGCTTCCTCGGCCAATCTGGGGAAAAGCGACTCTTTCTTTACCGTGCTGCTACCAACAGGCAACTGACCCCAATTGCCAACTGAACTCATCCGCTGTTGCTCGATGCTGCCAAGCGCCGCACCGCCCAGCATTTCCCAGAGCAAAGTTGTGGCTTTTGGCATCACCGGATGGTGCAGCACTGCAATTGCTCGCAGCGATTCGGCAATTACGTATAAAACAGTATGTAATCGAGCAGTATTCGTCTCGTCTTTGGCTAACACCCAAGGCGCTTGTTCGGTTACATATAAGTTAACCGCATCCACAATTTCTTTGGTGAAAGTTATTGCGGTAGCGATATCAAAGGTATCAATTGCCGCATCGGCCTTTTTCGAATTTTCAGCAACTAACTCGATTATTTGTTGATCTGCTGGCAAATACTCGCTAGGCGCAGGAACTTTAGTGTCGCAATACTTCTCCAGCATTGCTGTCAATCGCGATGCCAAATTTCCTAAACCATTTGCCAGCTCTGCCGTGTAGCGAGCTGAAATATCTTCCCAGGAGAAAGATCCATCTTGGCCAAAGTTGATTGCGCGCATGAAGTAATATCGAAAGGCATCTGAGCCAAAGTGATCAACAATTTGACTTGGTGAGATGCCAGTTAATTTGGATTTACTCATTTTTTCCCCACCAACCAACAGCCAGCCGTGGGCATAAACGGTTCTTGGCAGCGGTAACCCGGCGGCCAATAACATTGCTGGCCAATAAACTGCATGAAAACGCAGAATATCTTTTCCAACTAAATGAACAGCTGGCCAGAACTTCTCGAATTGTGCTTTATCGCTGTCATCAGCGAAACCAGCATAATTTATTGCAGTCGCATAATTTAACAACGCATCAAACCAAACATAAATTACTTGATCTTGATCCCACGGAACTTGAATTCCCCAGCCAACAGTAGAACGCGACATGGAGATATCCTGTAAACCTTGCTTTAGAAACGACATGACTTCGTTGTATGCAGATTCTGGCTGAATTCGATCAGGATTTTTCTGATAGTGCTCAATCAAATCATTTTGAAATTTAGAGAGCGCGAAAAAATAATTATTTTCTTGCAGTATCTCAACCGGCCGGGAATGCACTGGGCAGCATTCTTTACCCTGATATTCACCAGTTCCGGCAACTAAGTCGCCTGGCAATTTAAATTCTTCGCAGCCAACACAATATGGACCTTCATACTTACCTTGAGTTACATATCCGTTATCCATTAGCCGTTGCCAAAATGCTTGTACGCCTATTTTGTGTCGACTATCTGTTGTCCTAATAAAGTCATCGTTTGCCGCGTCAATAGTTTTCAGAACTGGCAACCAAGCGTTGGTTACCAGATTGTCACACCATTGCTGTGGTGTTACATTGTTGGCGGCAGCTGCCCGTTCTACCTTGGTCCCATGTTCATCAGTACCAGTTAAAAACCAAACATCTTCGCCACGCATTCGATGCCAACGGGAAAGCAAATCTGCCGCACATGTGGTGTAAGCGTGCCCAATGTGAGGTGCATCATTCACATAATAAATCGGCGTAGTTATATAAAAGGAGTTGGCCATTGCGAAATTCTATGCTTTTGGTGATTTAGCCACTAGGTCGTATACCTCGCGCTTTGCAAGGTTCAATTCCTTTGCCACTGCTGCGATTGCCAACTTCCTATCGGTTTGGGCCAATGGATGAGCAGCCACCAGATCCAAAATCTGAGCTTGATGAGCAGGGTTGGTGATATCTAACTGTGGTTTATCGTCGCAGCCAGCAACTACTAACGTAATCTCACCAAGAACCTCACGCTCAGCCCAATTGGCTAATTCAGCCAAATTTCCCCTAACCACTTCTTCATAAGTCTTGGTAAGTTCTCGGCAAATCACAGCTAACCGGTCATCGCCAAGAATTTCCTGCATATCCTGCAAAGTTGCCTGAAGTCGATGAGGTGCCTCAAAAAACACCATGGTGCGTTGCTCATTAACTAAATTGGTTAGTTGAGATCTCCGCTCTCCTAATTTTCGGGCTAAGAAACCTTCAAAACAAAACCGGTCCGTTGGTAAACCACTAACTGCTAATGCCGCTGTCACGGCTGACGGACCTGGGACGGTAGAAATTTTATGACCGGCTGCAACTGCAGCGCTCACTATTCGATAGCCCGGATCAGAAATTGTTGGCATACCGGCGTCAGTTAATACCACAACAGTCTCATCGCGATCAAGTGCTGACAATAGTTCAGCAACGCGACTTGTTTCGCTAGTGTCGTGATATGAAATAACTTTTGCTTTATTCGTTATGCCTAGTTCTTTAGCAAATCGAAAATATTTTCGAGTATCTTCTGCGGCAATTAAATCAGCGTGATTGAGCACTTGAATCATATGTGCTGATGCATCGGCGATATTTCCAATCGGCATGCCGAGCAAAATTAAACTTCCGCTCACCGATACTCCTTGTCGCCATCAATTAGCGCAGATTATCACCTAGCTAAGTTAACCCCGGTTTTAACTGGTGGCTAATAAATCTATACCTCTTAAATAAACCTTATAAAAGTAGGCAATTTTTTCACACAAAACAATTCAAAATTAGCCAGCTGCAGATCTTTTATCTGGCGCTTTCGTTATTTCAGTCGCTTCAATTACTTCATCAATTTGGATCTCAACAGGTTCTGCTGTGGCAGATTGCATTGCAGCTAAATCAAGCATCTGCTGACTTGTTAAACCATATGTTGTTTCACTTGTAACGCGAGTTGGTAATACTGTCGGTGTTGCATTCCATTCTTTTGCTTTAGCAGCTAATTCAGCACGTGACACCTGCAGCCTTGGTTGTGTAGCAACTTTAGGTTGAACCTCTTGTTTAATAATTGCTTGCCATGCAATTGCAAAAAAACCAAACAATAATGTTGCTGGTAAAACCATCAAGAGCCATAAGCCAGTAACAATTGAAATGACAGAACCAAACACAGTAATTGCACTCAGCACCAAAACTGTGCGACGTCGTCTTGTCGCAGCTATTTGTCTTGGCGTCATTGCCCGATATGTGGGAACTTCTAGTTTCGGAACTGTGCCTAATCTTGACATCGAGCGATTAAATTTATCGATGCTGCCTAACTCATTTTGAGTCAATCGCTTAAGCCACATTGGAACCAAGACGGCAGCCCACAGCACCACAATCGATAAGTAGAGAAGTCCTGATCCCACGGAAACAAAGTATGGATTTAAACCAACTAAACAAAGGTGAGGCTCGCCGAAATTATCCCCAGCGACTAATTAATCCATTTCCAATTTCAGAACTGTCAATTGCAAATATTTCATGATCTCGCCAGTCGCCAGCGATGTGTAGATAGCGAGGTCGTTGACCTTCAGAACGCAGCTCAAGCTTTTGTACAACTCGCAAACTTGCTTGATTTTCCGGCCTGATTGCAATCTCAACTCGATGAAAATCTCGCTCAAGCAGCAAGTGATCAATCAACAACGCTACCGCCCGCGGGGTGTAACCACGACCAGCAAATCGTTGATCGATCCAATATCCAATTTGGCAACTGCGAGCCGCGCCATAGACCATATTGGCTGCTGTAATTAAGCCGATCTGCTTTCCCTTGGTTCGCATGGCCAAGGTAAGTCCGCTACCTGACTTATTTGATTTACGTGCTGAAAAGTAAAGCGAAAAGAATGCCTCATTGGATGCTGGATCAAAATCTGAATGTCTCTCAATTTCCTTTATTGAATTTGAATTGGGCAAAGTTGCATCCCATGGCAAAAACCAATCACGATTTCGTTCACGAATTTCCAAATAATTTCTGCGATCACGCAGTCGAATTGCTGACAACTCTAAGTCTTTATGCCGCAACACAACTGAGTTGCCCAGCTGCATTAAAGACCTTTGACAAAATTAGTTAGCCAAGACTTAAACTCAGCACCAATATCTGATCTGCGCGCTGCCATCTCAACAACTGTTGTCATATAGCCAAGAATCTCACCAGTATCGAATCGCTCACCTTCATAAATCAAACCGTGAACTTTCCCTGCTGAAGAATCTTTAGCGGCTGCAAGCACCTTAAGCGCATCAGTTTATTGAATCTCGCCACCTTTGCCAGGTTTAGTATTTTCTAAAATGCTAAATATTGCTGGATCTAACACGTATCGACCCATCACTGCTAAATCGCTGGGTGCATCTGCCGCATCAGGCTTTTCTACTAAATCAGTAATCTCAACAATATTGTCATGAGTTGTTGGTTTTACTGCTGCAACGCCATATCGAGATATTTCAGACTTTGGCATTCGCTTTAACAGTAAGACTGAACCACCAAATTTCTCCCAAACTGAAAACATTTGCTTTAACACATCATTTTCAGCTGGAACAATTTCATCGCCAAGCAGTACAGCAAAAGTTTCATCACCAACATGCGCTTTAGCGCACAACACCGCATGACCTAATCCTGCTGGTGTGCCTTGTCGCGCATAATGAATTTGAGCTAATTGCGCTGGACCTCGAACCGCAGACAACTTTTCTAAATCCTGACGATCCTGCAGCATTTTTTCTAATTCGCCGTTGTAATCAAAATGATCCTCAAGCGCTCGCTTCGCTCGACCGGTGACAAAAAGTACATCTGAGATGCCAGCGGCTACTGCCTCTTCAACTACGTATTGAATAACTGGACGATCCACAATCGGCAACATCTCTTTTGGTGTTGCTTTAGTAGCAGGCAAGAACCGAGTTCCCATGCCAGCTACGGGCAAAACTGCTTTTCGGACCGCCATCGCGACACTACTTTCTCAATTTGAACCGGATTCGGAGCCTATCCTGCCACGATACTGCTATGGCTCCAACTAAATCAGAACTTCGAGCCGAGGCGCGGGATCGTCGGCTCGGCCGAAACGGGGCTATTCCAGTATCAGACTTAACCCAGATGTTGCGGCAAGAATTTCCGGCCAATGCTGCAATTGGTTGTTACTTGAATATGCCAGGCGAAGTAAGCACTGCCTTGCTCATCTCTACCTTGGCTGATTTATTTGAATTGTATGCACCAGCAGTAATTGGTGATGACTTGAGTTGGCGCAAACTCACTGGTGATTTTCAAATAGGCAAGTTTGGCATTGATGAACCAGTCCCTGCTCTCACAATTCCAGTAACTGAGTTAGCCGTTGTCATCATTCCAGCACTAGCAGTAGATAAAACTGGAAATCGACTTGGTTTTGGTGCTGGGTATTTTGATCGAAATCTTACAAACACTAATGCATTGAAGATTGTTTTAGTATATGACGAAGATATTGTGCCAGAAATTCCAGCTGAAATACATGATGTGAAAATAGATGTGATTGCAACACCAACACAATTAATCAAAATAAGTAATTAGCTAATTCATAACTAGTAATGCAGCTAACTAAGGTTAATATTGCATAACGTACTTTAAATGAGCGAGGTAAGTTGTTGATTTCTAAGGCGTAACTACTCACTGTTGAAAGTGATCCAGCGAAGCCAATCGCTAACAAAGTACCCAACTCCCCACCTAACTGCAGAAACATTGGAATGCTAAATGTTGCCAAATTATTAGCCAATAGCGTTCCCCACGGCAACACACTATTTATTGAAGTTAACAAATAACGAAGAATTGCACCAGCTGCAGCGGCTAATGCTATGGTGATAATCACTTTCGTTCACCAGCTAACTTAAATCCTTGCGAAGCAAATATTGGTGCCAAAACTAAAGTGGTAATTACTAGCATAATTGAATTGCCACTTGTGAATTCCGGGGAGAGGAGTGCGATGACGGCGGACATGCTGGTAAATGATCCAAGAAAACCAATTTGAAAAAACGCTTGAATCGCTTTTGAGGTAACTGCACCAGCAACTACTCCGATTAATAGGCTGCCGCTTAAATTGATCACCAGCAAACTTGCTAATTGGGAATTGATCAGCAGATCTAGTTGCCACCTAAAAATTGCGCCAAGGGCTCCACCTAAAGCGATGTAAGGCAGCAGTTTGAGGGAGATCCGATGCACGCACTAAGCCTAGATGCTGGATAATTACGCCATGCCCACTTATCAGTTCCAATGCACCCAGTGTGCTCACGGCTTTGAAGTGATTCAGTCTTTTGAGGACAACTCAGTGCCTGCTTGCCCAGAATGCAGCGGTGAGAGTAAAAAGATCTATGGCGGTATTGGCGTGCTATTTAAGGGTCCTGGGTTTTATAAAACTGACTCCCGTCCGCAATCAAGCGGCGGATCTTCAGATTAATCCTGTGTATAACTAAACCAGCGCGATTTATTTTCCGCTTAACTTGTGGGCGGAGCGTTATGAAATATCAACTAAAAGTCAGTCAAACTAAACTGCCACGAATAATTCGTCGCAACCGGCGACTAATTGCAGCTGGGCTATTTGGGTTGGCTTCGTTGATTCTTTTGACTGAATTAACAACAAATCAAAATGAACTGGCTGCAGCAAGATTAGAAATTCCAACCGGAAAAACTGCTATTGCGATTGAGTTAAGTAGTGAGTTAATTACCCAAGCCATCTCGACCGGACAGCAAATTAATTTAATCAGCGTCACTGATGGTTATGCCACAACTGTCGCACAGCGAGCCGAGATTCTCAGCATTGGTGGCACTCGATCAAGGCTAGACGGCAGCGCGATTGAGCTTCTGATTGCCGTTACTCCAACGGAGTCAACTAAAGTTGCGACAGCAAACCAAGATGGGAGTTTGCAGGTGCTGCTGATTGCAGCTAATTAGCTTCAGATAGGAAATGAAATGCTAAAAGGTTATCGTGACTTTATTCTGCGAGGTTCAGTGTTAGACCTTGCTGTTGGTGTGGTTATCGGAGCAGCCTTTACCGCGATTGTTACTGCAATATCAACTGGCATATTAACTCCACTGGTGGCTCGAGTTGCTGGTGCTGAAACAGCAGATATTGCCATCTCAATAGGTGGCGGCCAGACGATTGATCTAGGTATGGTGATTAATGCTGCAATGGCATTTTTAATTACCTCAACTGTGCTCTATTTTGTTGTGATTGTGCCCGTTAACCGAGTCCGGGCATTAATTCGACAGGATAATGTCAACCCAAGCGATAATTTAGAACCAGCCGAAGTCAATTTACTTCGAGAAATATTAGAAGAGCTCCGGAAATCAAATCGAAGTTAACCGCAATTCGGTTATCAATTTTTGACTATCTAGAGCAGACTACTCCGCTATGACTAATGTAATTTCGCCTCGGGAAGTTTCAACCAAAAGCTATGTTGGCGCAAGTGCAATATTCGCCTCGCTTGGCTTAACTTCGGGCGGATGGGGTCCGGTGCTGCCATGGCTTGCTGATAAGCATGACCTTGGTATTGGAACAGTTGGCATAACACTGTTTGTCCTAAACGCTGGCGCGTTATCTGGAATCCTATTAACTCAATTATTGGTAAGAACTAAAACTATATTGTGGTTTATTCGACTAGGGATAATTGCATTTGGAATTGGTTTTTCCGGCATCGTACTTTCTCCTGAATTTGGTTACGTATTAGCTGCCGCTTTTTTTGCTGGATTTGGTTTTGGCGTGCTAGATGTTGGACTGATTCAAGCGATTACCAGATCAGATAATCGAAGTAGCGTAAAGATCAATTTTTCAAACGCAGTTTTTGGTATTGGTGCAATTTTAGGACCGCTATTAGTTGCAATTCTTACAGCTGAATACTTACCAAATATTATGATTACAACCGTAGTAATTGCTGCGCTTGCCTTGCTATTACTTAGTGGACTTAATTGGGGCGTGGAAGTTAATTCGCAACAAATTCAAGTAGTTCGTAATAAGCCGATGTTAACTATATTCTTTATTGGCATTGCGTTTTATGTTGGCTTAGAAGTTTCTGCCGGATCTTGGTTACCAACGTTAATGCAAGAGCGAACTGGCTCACTTGAATCAGGCGCAATCAGTGGTGCGTTGTTTTATTTGATGTTCACCATTGGTCGAATAGTGGCAACTCCGCTCTCCCACAAAGTATCAGCTGAAAATCTGTTGCTCGGCTCAGTTGGTTTAGCTTTTCCAGTGGTGCTGTCTGCCATTGCGCTACCAGATTTTGCACCATATGGAATTGCGTTAATGGGACTTTTGATTGGACCAGTTTTTGCTGCCGCCTCAGACTGGATAGCGGCCCGAACTCCTGGTGATCCACTGGCCACCACACTGCTACTACTGGCAGCAATGACTGGGGCGCTGATTTTGCCACCTGCCGCCGGATTCTTATTGGAACGATTTGGCGCCGAAGTGCTACCTATGCTGCTGGCTCCTGTATTGCTAGTGAGTATTGCATGTTTCGGTTACATGATTCGACACTGGCGCAACATAGTGTGATTTAATCCCGTCTCGTGTCACTCAAACGGTGGGCGGTAGCCCTAATCGCAATGACCCTATTGACCGGGTGTGCTGGGCAGATTAACTCATTATTTGGTGACGATCCGGCGCCAGCAATAGATACTGGACCAATTGAGCCAAGTCCACTATCTGGGCGTGAATTCGGGTTGAACAAACCGGTATTAATCCTAAAGATTGACAATGTGAAAAATGCGCGTCCACATCAAGGCTTAACAGCAGCTGATCAAATCTATGTTGAAAAAATTGAAGGTGGCTACTCCCGTTTAGTTGCCGTATATGCAACTGAGTTGCCACCAAGCGTTGGTCCAATTAGATCAGCACGGCCAACTGATATTTCTATTCTACGTCAATTTGGTGCGCCTGCGTTTGGTTACTCAGGTGCACAAACGAAATTACTGCCGTTGTTAGATGCCGAGCCCTTTATCGATATTTCCAATCGAGTGACTGGGGATGGTTGGTTTAGAGGCGAACCACCTAGATATGCGCCACATAACTTGATGGTTAATCCAACTAGATTAATTGAATTAGCCCAAGAAAAAGGTGAAGTAAGCAAAGCAGTTCAGGGATTTGAATTTGACCGCAAGTTCCATCCAGATGCTGAAAAAACCGAGAGCGTATTAATTGATTTTCCAGCTAGTGATACGGAATTTAAATGGTTGCCAGGTCGAGGCTGGGAAGTTTATTTCGATGGTGAAGTTGCACTGGATACCGAAACTAATCAATCAATCACTCCAACCACAGTGGTAGTTCAGATAACTCAAACTAAAGCATCTGGATTAAAGGATTCATATGGCAAAGATGTGCCAGATCAAATATTGACTGGCACCGGCGAGGGGTACGTGTTTCGCGACGGTAAAAGTTTGCCAGTTACATGGCAACGGTTGGTAGATAATCAATTCCCGACATTCTCATATCAAGGTGAAAATGTTGCGTTGAAGTCTGGTCAAGTTTGGTTCATTTATGCCAGTGATGCCGAAGTTAGCGTCACAAAAGAGAAGATAAGCAAGTAGGGAAACTGACTAATGGCATTTCCCACGCTCACCTTTGCGTTGTTTTTTAGTATCGTTATTTTAGTTAGCTGGCTGTTAATGCCAATTCCAAAATATTGGAAGCCATTTATCGTTTTAGCATCGCTGGTATTTTATGGTTGGGCTGACATTAGATTTGTCGCGCTACTTGTCTTTATGGTGGTGGCAAATCAGTTTGCTGCAATAAGAATTTATCAGGTAAGAAATAATCATCGGGCAAAGACAATTTCGCTCGCAATTATCATCTTTATTGACCTATTGATCCTGGGTATCTTTAAGTACTTCAATTTCTTTGTTGAGTCCTTTAATGATTTATTTGGTGGATTTGGTGGCGACTCTAATCTGCTTGCACTGCGAATAATTTTGCCAATTGGCATCTCGTTTTATACGTTCCAAGCCATCTCTTACGTGATGGATGTTTATCGAGAGCAGATGCTCCCGGCTAATTTCTTAGATTTTTCAGTGTTCTTGACTTTTTTCCCACAACTTGTTGCCGGACCTATTGTGCGGCCGTCCGAATTCATTCCACAGCTTCAATCACCACGGAATCCAAGAGAAATTCCGCTCTCGCCAGCACTAGTGCTAATTGCCACTGGCCTGATAAAAAAAGTTGTTATTGCTGACCAATTGGGGCGATTATCGGTTGATCAAGTATTCGGAGCTCCGTCAGCGTATTCCACCTGGGACATCTTGATTGCAGTTCTTGCATTTGGGGTTCAGATTTATTGTGACTTTTCTGGTTACACCGATATGGCAATTGGTATAGCTATGCTGCTCGGCTTCCGCTTCCCACAAAACTTTGATCGGCCCTATCGAGCAGCCAGTCTGCAGGAATTCTGGCGCAGATGGCATATGACGCTTTCGCGATTCCTACGTGACTACCTGTATGTTTCATTAGGTGGAAATCAAAAAAGCGAGAACCGAACTAAATTTAATTTGATCGCAACCATGGCAATTGGTGGATTCTGGCATGGTGCAAGTGTCACATTCATTGTTTGGGGACTACTACATGGTCTAGGTTTAGCAATTGAGCGACAACTAAGAATGACTTACAAATTCCGACTTCCTTATGTGATTTCTGTTGCCTTGACTTTTATTTTCGTGAACTTAGTTTGGATTTTCTTTAGATCTGAAACAATTACCGATGCATTGAGTATGTTTAGTGAAATGTTCAGTTCAGTTAATCAAGCAACCCTTACCGTATCCCCATTAGTTTTATTTTTAATTGCTATTGGGCTATTTGGTCAGTATCTTCCGGCAAAATTAACGCAGCGAAGTAATGATCTAATTGGAGCAATTCCTGTTCCACTTGCAGCTATCGGTGTTGGTATTGCAACCGCACTAGTTATGCTCTTGACATCCGGCACGGGCGTTAGCCCCTTTATCTATTTTCAATTCTGATTATGAACCCAACACCAAAACGCGAAACTGTCGGCCATCGATTAATTGTTCAATATCGAGGCGCATCTCGTAATGCCGCAAGTGTGATATTCACAGTGTGGCTGGTAGGAATGGCTAGCTGGTTTGTAAATGCTTCTGCCATTTACACCTCAGCGCTTGCCATCGAACCTGGACCAATTAGGTCGCTCTCACTTCCAGTTTCTGACTTCATAAAGCGATTGTCTGAAAGTGCAGGCGTAGGTTCAATTGAAAGTGTAATTGATCGAGTAAGAAATCGAGATCGAGAAGGTATTTCATTAGTTGATGAAACTATCGCTGCACAAGATGTTTCACCAACAGAGATTATTCCGGTTGAGTCAGAAAAGATTAAGCCCACATCACGCCCTGGTGATGGCATCGTTACATCGATGATACCAATTTTGGATCCCGCTGAGTTCACCCCAGAACAAGTTGGTAAAACCATTCGCGTCTTAGTAACTGGTGATTCACTTTCAACTTTTGCCGGACAAGAATTAGTTAAGCTCATGGCTGGCGATGACAGATTTGTAGTTCGCATTGAATGGGCGAATGGCTCAGGTTTAACTAAACCAAATGTGCTGGACTGGGGCCAGTACGCGCGAGACTTAACTGCAAAATACCAACCAGATTTAGTAATCATGATTCTTGGCGGTAGTGACACGGTCAATATGGTTAATGGTGGTGAACTCGTCCCACGCGGCAGTGAACAGTGGCTAAATGAATATTCCAGACGCGTTCAGCTAGTGACAACTGAATTCTCAGCCAATAAGGTGAAAAATGTGGTTTGGGCTGGTCCGCCGGTGGTTTCCAACAAGAGTCGAAATTTAAGTTATCAGCAAATCAACCAAAGTCTGCTTGATTCTTCGCTGCAGATTCCGGAGCTTAAATATCTGGACCTGTTCTCTGATCTCAAACCAAGCCTGCGTGCCACCATCAACAATCAAAGAATTCTGTTGCGGCAGCCAGATGGTGTGCACTGGACCCGGGAGGCATCCGCTGTGATTGCCACTGAACTACAAACGATGCTGTCCTCGCTTCGCCCCTAGCCAGATTTTGGCTTTGGGATGTGGGTGGGTATTCTTTCGCTTCCAGTTAGTGATGTGGAGTCGATATGGCAAATAATCGTGGCCGACTGCGGTTAGTGAATTACATGACCGACAGCTTGGGGCTGTCGCATACACCAAAAGACATCACACATAACGAAGACTTAGATGCTGCCGCTGCCGAACAGATAAGTGCACTACGCGCTGAGATTAATGACTTAAAAAAACGACGCGATCTATATTCACTAAGTGAAGTAGAGATCGTGGCACTTGCTGGTGAGCACACCCTTGCAATTGTGAAAGCTACAAAAGATGCCGAACAAAAAGCATTAACTGAAATAGAAAAGCGATTGACTGAATCTCGCAAAGAGACCGAGCGAATGCGAAAAGATGCTGAGGCAAAAGTTCAAGAAGCGCAAGCGCTGGCAACTAAAATGGTCGCAGATGCCGAGACTAAGCGCGACCAACTTGAGCAGCAATCAGTTCGGATAAAGGCAGAAACAGATCGAAAAGTTGCCTCGGAGATGGAATCGCTCCGAAAAGAATTAGAGCAAAAGCGTTATGCCGTTGCTAAAGAAGCCGAGCAAATTATTGCTGATGCCAACGCGCAAGCTCAGAAAAAATTGGATGATGTTCGCGGAAAAATCTCTGCTGAACTGGCTCGAGAACGAACAAAGATTGAGAAAATTCGAAGAGAAGCAGCTGCAGTTGCCAAATCACTAGAAATTGGCTACTTATCAATTAGAGACCAGATCGATACAGCTCGCACCACATTGGGTCAATACACCAGCGGCTTGGAAGATCTAACTGAACTACTAATAGATAGCCCAGAGCAAGAAAACTAATTCGGATCGTAATCGAAGTGCTCAAATTCTAACTTCGATCTTTGCTGCACTTGAAGTTTCTGCTCGTGAGTCAGAATATCTGTTGCTTTTGGTCTAGATCCGGTGGAACTTTTTTTAGTCATTGGCATGTATTGCCAGATTTTAAGTCCCAATTGGTTTTCTAAATTAATAACATCTGCTTGAAACGATTCCATTTTGATGTAGATATCACAGAGCTTCTTATCGTTTGCAAAATAATACGGTGTATTAGGAGCAGGTTCAACAAGTAACTCATCAATTATTTGTGAGATCGGTAAAGCTCTTCGTTGCTTTCCTTGGTGTAACCAATATGCCTGAGAGATTAGCTGTTCATATGGATGTCTAGTAATGGTTACTTTTATTGCATTATCAAATTTTTCTTCAGTAAAGTTTTGTTTTATCTCATCTGGAACGATGTGGTTGTAATACAACCGATGTCCTTTAATGTGGAGCAAATCTTTCAATTGTTGTCGTTTGTGCTTTAACTCTTCTGACACAACTCCAGCGCGACGCATTCGATGTATCTGTTGCACTAACGAAACATAAGAAGCCTCAAGTTCTGGCTGTCTTGACCAATTAACTGGTAATTGACCCTTTTGATCAATTCGAATTAATTCATCATCAAGCGAAATTGGCGTGATTATGTCTTGTGCGCTGGCAGTAACCGATAGCGCGATTTCAAAACTAGTTCCTGCCACTTTTCGTGGTTTCAGAAACAACACGTTTTTCGCTGCAGAATAGAACACGGCACCAATCCTTTTGGCACAACTGTATCGGGCGGTAATGGATTTATTGGGAATATTGCATCCTTTGGCTGCCCAATAGGATACGGCGGCGGCGAACCCGTTCGCCCCCATAGCTCAGGGGATAGAGCATCGGTTTCCTAAACCGTGCGCGCAGGTTCGAATCCTGCTGGGGGCACCACTTAACGTTTCACCGTTGTTTAACTGCAATTTACGCATCTTTGGACACGGGCCAAGCCAAACTGAGAAAATCCCGACATGGAATTCAAAAGATCCCGTTTTGCCATGCTCATTTCAGTATTGGCATCTCTTTCGCTGGCTGCTACTTCCCTAGTAGTAAACACACTTGCAGCAAATTCAGCTGAAACTTTTTCAGCTCCGACTGCTCCAGTCTTTGTTAGTTCTGCCGCTACCAATGGTGGAATCAAAGTTAGCTGGGAAAAAGTTACCGCCAATCCACCAGTGACAAACTACATCGTCACAGCTGGTCCAGGAAGCTGTCCAGTAATGGTGGGTGCTGGAAAAACTTCAGCAACCATGCCAGTATTAAAAGGCACAAATGATTTAGCGCCAGAGGTAATCGCTGTGAATGCCTACGGCATGTCAGCCGCGGCTAGCGATGGTGTTGCAATCAACGTAAAGAAGTTCGCCCCAGCCTCAATTAAGAGTGTGCAGGTGCTGCAACTAAGCGACCTACATGGTGCAATTGAGGCGTCCAGCTCTGCAATTGGCGCTGCTGGTTTAGCAGCTGCAATGGCCAATGATCGAATATTGGTTAAGCCAACCGTAACCCTCTCTTCAGGTGACAACATTGGTGCTGCCCCAGCTATTTCATCGCAATTTGAAGAACTTCCAACTATTGAAGCAATGAATGCCATTAAGTTTGATGTTTCTGTATTTGGAAATCACGAACACGATCGCGATATTGCACATCTGCAAAAAATGATCGGTGCCTCAAATTTCCAGTGGGTAGCAAGCAACTACAACACACTAAGCCCACTTAAGAGTGGCAAGAAGGCGGCAAAGCCGTTTGTGATCATCAAGCGAAACGGCGTCAACATTGGCGTGGTGGGCATGAACACCTCACAAACAGTTGATCAAGTTTTCCCAGGAAACTTGAGCTTCACCGCTGCTGGCAAGAAAAAAGATCTTGTTATTTCCAACAAAGTTAACGGCGTCGTTTCTGCTGCTAAGAAAGCACGTGCTGCTGGCGCAGACATGGTGATCGCGCTGGTTCACTGGGGTTGGAATCAAAACCTAAACGGTAAAGCCAATGGCGAACTAATTGATTATGCCGGTCAACTAACTGGCGTTGATGTGGTCTACGGTGGTCACAGCCATCAAACATTTGCCTCAGTTGTAAAAAATCGATTGACTGCGCAGACTCGTAACTCAGGTCAGGAGTACACCCGAACTCAAGTTTGCGTTGATACTGAAGCGAACAAAGTTCTTGGCGCATCTGTTGAGCATGTCAAGAAAGCAGCTGTTCCAGCAACACTTACCGATGCATCAGTTGCAGATTTAGTTAAGAAATACAAAGATCAACTAAATGCAAAATTAGATGTCAAGATCGGAACTGTTTCAGATCGATTCCCACGCGGCGGCACTCCACCAGTTGAGCGTTCCGGCGAAACACCGCTTGGCAGCTATACCGCTGATTTGTTGTTGGCAAAGTACAAAACAGACTTTGCCTTAATGAATGGTGGCGGTATTCGCGATACTTTGCCAGCAAATACCTACACCCCAGCTGACAAAACCTTGAAGCGACCAGGTGCCGGAACTAGCGGACCATACGATGTAACTCTTGGTGATGCTTACACCGTGTTCCCATTTGGAAATTCCATTTCAATTGTGAACATAACCGGTGCAAACCTATGGGCAGCATTAGAAAATGGCGTTTCTCGTTGGCCAACTGACGGTAGGTTCCCACATGTTGCTGGTCTCAAATTCACCGTTGATACCACTAAGCCTGCTGGCAGTCGTATCTCAAATGTAGTTCGGACCAACGGCAATCCGATTGGAAAGGATGCCACGGTTTATTCAGTTGCCACTATTGACTTCTTAGTTTATGGCGGTGACGGCTACACCCAATTTGATCCAACTAAACAGCAAATTCGTGACTTGTTGGTTGACGTATTTGCTGAGGGACTTCGAGCAGATCTAGCTGCTGGCAGAGTTACTCAAATGCCAGCACCAGATGGTCGAATTACCGTAATTAAGTAAGCAAGCGATACCACGAGGGCTGCATCCCAATTGGGGTGTGGCCCTCGTGCCTTAACTGGCCGCTATCTCTACGATTAGCCCCAGATAAGAATTCCCAGTGCGGCGGCGCTGCTTACCAGTGGAGGAACATCAAATGTCTCAGGGTCAGATTAATACCCCGGAAAATTCACTCGACTTACCTGTTATCTCAGCAACTGAAGGTCCCGCCGCTCTTGATATCTCTAAATTATTGACCTCTACCAATCACATTACTTATGACAATGGCTTTGGTAATACTGCAACTACCAAATCTGCTATCACTTACCTAGATGGCGATGCCGGAATTCTTCGCTATCGAGGGTATCCGATTGATCAACTAGCTGAAAAGTCATCATTCCTAGAAGTTTCGTATCTACTGGTTTACGGCGAACTACCAACTGCTGCGCAACTTGAATCATTTACTGAGAATATTCGAATGCACACTATGTTGCATGAAGAGTTGAAAGGATTCTTCTCCGGCTTCCCACGAGATGCTCACCCAATGCCGGTGTTGGCAAGTGCGGTAAATGCCCTATCGACTTTCTATCAAGATTCACTAGATCCATTTGATCAGCAACAAGTTGAGATCTCTACTATTCGATTGCTTGCAAAATTGCCGACCATTGCAGCATATTCACTGCGTAAATCACTAGGTCAGCCATTCCCCTATCCAGATAACACTTTGGATTACGTCTCTAACTTCTTGCAGATGACATTCTCTGTTCCAGCTGAAAAATATGAAGTTAATCCAGTTGTTGCTAAAGCACTTGATCTGCTGTTTATCTTGCATGCTGATCATGAGCAGAACTGCTCCACCTCAACAGTGCGAATGATTGGTTCATCTCATGCAAACTTGTTTGCCTCCGTTGCTGGCGGCATCTCTGCGTTGTTTGGACCCCTTCATGGTGGCGCAAATCAAGCAGTGTTGGAGATGCTAGAAGAGATTCAGCAATCTGGTGAATCAGTAGAGAAATTTATTGAAAAGGTAAAGTCCAAAGACTCATCCGCACGATTAATGGGCTTTGGTCACCGGGTTTACAAGAATTACGATCCAAGAGCGAAAATTATTAAGAATGCTGCAGATCAGGTGCTAAAAGAACTTGGTGTGAGTGATCCACTACTTGATATTGCACTTAAGTTGGAGGAAGCAGCGCTTAAGGATGATTATTTTGTGGAGCGCAAGCTATATCCAAATGTGGACTTCTACACCGGTGTGATTTACAAGGCAATGGGCTTTCCAACCAAGATGTTCACCGTGCTATTCGCGCTAGGCCGACTACCTGGCTGGATTGCTCAATGGCGCGAAATGATTGAGGATCCAACCACCCGAATTGGCCGACCACGGCAGATATATATCGGTGAAACCGAGCGGGACTACACATCAATCACCAAGCGTTAAGCAAAGGCTGTGATTTAGTAGACACCGATTTGGCTTTAGTTTCACTGCTCGCCCCCGTATTCTGAACCTGAATCACCGTGGGGGGTGAACTTATGAGAGTAATTTCTATTACCTATCTAACGCAATCACGGTGCTTAGCCATCCTTCGCGATGCTAAATCGCTGAATGGATCGGACGATCAAATTTCATCGCCCTAAGGAATTTGATCGAACCCTCACAGGCGAGTGACGTCAATTAGATGTCACTCGCTTTTTGTTCTGGTAATAAAAAGCCAACCCGAGCACCACCTAATGGTGATTGATCAATAATCACAGATCCGGAATGCGACTGCGCCATGTCGCTCACAATTGAAAGTCCCAATCCTGATCCTGGTAAGCCACGAGATTCAGGTGCACGCCAAAACCGTTCTAATACTTGGGTTCGGTATTCCGTGGGAATGCCAGGTCCGGCATCATCCACTAAGACCATGCCATCTCGAACTGTAACTTGAATTACGCTGCCGTCAGGTGAGAACTTAATTGCATTACCAATCAAATTGGCTATTGCACGTTCAATCAACGCAGCTCTGCCCTGCACCATGGTTTTAGTTGCATCTAGCCCAATTTCACGTCCAGATCGACGAGAGAATCGCTTCACCACATTTTCAGCAAGCTCAGAAAGTTCGACAGTTGATTCTTGCGACACTTCATGCAAGGTAGGAACTGGACTTGCCAGCGCTACTAACTCTTCGACTAATTGACTAAGTTCAACTAGCTCTTCATGCATTGATCCAAGCATCTCAGTTCGCTGCTCTTCAGTGATGCCGCGCCCAGTTGCTTCCGCTAGCTCCATTAAATCCAAATTAGCTCGCATTGAAGTGAGCGGTGTGCGCAACTCATGTGCTGCATCATCAACTAGCCGTTGTTGCTGTTCGCGACTTCGGGCAAGTGCGGTCACTAACGATTGCAGCGATGCCGACAATCGGGCAATCTCATCATTTCTACCCTCCGTAGCTTCTGCCAAGCCAGAATCATCTAGTTTCTGAGTTTGTGCAATTTGCTCAGCGGCTGCAGTTAACTTAAGAACTGGCTTTAGTGCTGAACCAACCACCACACTGGCAATAAGTGCAGTGATTAACGATGCCAACACTGCTAACGCTGCAATGCCTGCAGTTAAAGTATTTATGCTTACTTGTAAATCATTAATTGGACGCATTGCGCGAATTACTGCGCCATCTGTGAAGGGAATTACGGCAACACGTAATGAGATATCAGATGGCGTGGTAACTGTTTCAAATATTGGTTCATTACTTGTGCCTAATAATTGATTAAATACCGCATCACCAGGTGGCACTTGAGCGGTAACAGATCCGCGCGGCTCTACCGTACCTTCCACAAAATAGACATCAACCAAAATGTCCAGTGAATCAGCTCTTAATTCTGTTCTAGAGGATAACTCCAGCACGGTTGCAAGTTCATTCTGAACATCAAACTTAAGCGCGGAACGAAGTTCAGCATCTACCTGCTCATACATAGTTCGTGCTGAGAGCAAGCCGCTTAAGATGGCAACTAATAAAACTGCTACTGCAGTTACCGCACCTGCGATTAACGCCAGGCGTCTTCGGAGCGACACAACCTACTCCTCAAGGCGCAGTACGTAACCGACGCCACGAACCGTCTGCACTAAGCGCGGTTCGCCACCTTCTTCTAGTTTCTTGCGCAAATAACCAATATAAACATCAAGGCCATTACTTAAAGTTGGACTTGCCCAGCCCCAAACTTTCTCTAATAACATATCTCGTGGCACTACTTTGCCAGCGTTCTTGGCGAGCACCTCAAGCAATGAAAATTCAGTACGAGTTAAATTGCAATGTCTGCCATTTCTAGAGGCACGATAAGCACCGCAATCAACAATTAAATCTTCAATCTGATAAACCTCACCAGATGGCACAACACCAGATGGCGTGGCATCGATCTGAATTCGACGTAGTAATGCCCTAACCCGTGCTAACAACTCTGGCAATGCAAAAGGTTTTGGCAAGTAATCATCGGCACCAGCATCCAGCCCAGCAACTCGATCGGAAATTTGAGTTCGCGCTGTTAAAACCAAGATCGGCAGATCATCACCTTTGGCACGAACCTGGCGCACCACATCTAGGCCATCAAAATCTGGCAGTCCTAAGTCTAAAATCACCAGATCAGGACGCTTCCCTTTTTCACCGTTGATGTGCTGTAACGCTTCTCGGGCGGTAGCAACCGCTTCACACTCCATGCCATCAAATTTGATAGCACGCATTACCGCATCACGAATTGCTCGATCGTCATCCACTACTAAGACTGTCATGGCTAGATTCTGCCCTGTTTTGCCAGAAATTGTTAACTAGGCAGGGCAGTTTAAGAAAAACCCCACCTAAAGTGCTTTAAGTGCGCTTACCACTGCGGTTAATGACGCCTTGGCGTCACCAAATAGCAAAGTGGTCTTGGGGTCATAAAGCAACTCATTCTCAATACCAGCGAAGCCTGGACGCATTGAGCGCTTTAGGAAAATCACATTTGCGGCATTTGCCACTTCCAAAATAGGCATGCCATAAATTGGTGCCCCAGGGCTGGTTTTAGCAGCTGGGTTAACTACGTCATTTGCGCCAATTACTAGCGCAACATCAGTCTGGGCAAAAGTTGGATTAACTTCTTCCATCTCAGCTAATTGCTCATACGGAACATTCGCTTCAGCTAGCAACACATTCATATGTCCTGGCATACGTCCAGCAACTGGATGAATGCCATAAGCAACTTCAATCCCTTTTGCAGTCAACAAATCAGCAAGTTCGCGCACCGTGTGCTGTGCTTGCGCAACCGCCAAACCAAAGCCAGGAACAAAAACCACTCTGCTGGCATAGTTAAGCAAGATTGCAACATCTTCAGCTGAGCCAGATTTAACTGGTCGCGCGTCCGCACTGCCATCAGCGGTCGTAGCTTTTGCCGTAAAAGCACCAAACAAAATTCCAAATATGGATCGACCCATCGCAGCTGCCATCAATCGAGTCAAGATGGTGCCAGATGCGCCAACCAATGTTCCCGCCACAATCAATAGCGTTGCTTCTAACACATAACCACTTGCGGCAACTGTTAAGCCAGTGAATGCATTAAGCAATGAAATAACAATTGGAACGTCTGCGCCACCAACCGGCAACACAAACAACACTCCAAATAACAATGACAAGCCGCCGAGCAGTAACAGCGGCAAAGTGCCACCTGCCACGATAACCCAACCAGAAACCGCAATGATGCTTGCCAATGTTGCGGCAATTACAAATCTGCCACCAGGGAAAACTACTGGTCTAGTAGTCATTAACTCTTGTAACTTCAAAAATGTAACAATCGAGCCAGAGAACGAAACTGAACCAACTACAACAGTAAAAATTGTTGCAATTAATACTGGTAGTGAAGCAGTGGCACCTAAATTCAGATACTCAACTATGGCAACTAATGCAGCAGCGCCGCCACCAACACCATTAAATAGCGCTACCAATTGTGGCATTTGAGTCATCTGAACTTTACGCGCTGCTGGAACACCAATCACCGTACCAATTGCAATCGCAGCAAGAATTAAGCCTAAATTATTTAAAGGCAGCTGATTTGGTGCCTCGACATAGAAAAACACAATAACAGTTGCCAGCAGCGCTCCACCAGCACCAATTAAATTTCCCCGGCGAGCTGTTCGCGGCGAAGACAATCCCTTTAGCGCCAGAATAAAAGCAACAGCGGCGATTAACCCGAGCAGGTCATATAGATCTCTGCTCATTTTTTCTTTCCTTTAAACATTTCCAGCATGCGATCGGTTACCACAAACCCGCCCACCATGTTTATCGTGGCGAGCACGATTGCAATCAGCGATAACACCAGCTCTAACGTAGTTTCTGAATGATCGGCAACGATAATTGCACCAACCAAAATCACACCGTGAATAGCGTTTGCACCACTCATCAGCGGAGTGTGCAAGGTGGTTGATACTTTTGAAACTACTTCAAAACCAACAAATACTGCCAGCACGAAAATTGAGATCAACGCCATTAAATCACTCATTTAGTTCCTCCGGCAGGCTGAACTCGGATCTCACCGGCATGCGTTACTGCTGCTGCCGCAATAATTTCATCTTCAAAATTTAAATTCAGCGAATTTGTCGTTTGATCAATCATTAAATTAAGCAAATTGACTACGTTCTTGGCATAAAGTTGAGAGGCATGAAATGGTAGTGAGCTTGGCACATCTTTTCCGCCCCAAATTTTCACGCCATTAACTTCAACAATTTCGCCAGCAACTGATCCTTCCACGTTGCCACCAGTTTCAGCTGCTAAATCAATCACAACCGAACCGCTCTTGAGTCCGCTCATCATTTCCTTGGTAATTAACCTAGGTGCCGGGCGACCTGGCACAGCAGCAGTTGTGATCACAACATCAGATTTTGAGATATATGGAGTTAGCAACTCTCGTTGTTTTGCGGCGCGCTCTTCGCTCATCTCCCGGGCATATCCGCCACTACCTTCTAATGCTTCAAGTTCAAGTTCAATAAATGTTGCGCCCATTGAAATAACTTCATCTTTACTTGATGGCCTAACGTCATATGCCGAAACCACCGCACCTAACCGCTTTGCAGTTGCAATGGCCTGCAAACCAGCAACGCCAGCACCAAGCACCAGCACCTGAGCTGGAGTGACGGTGCCCGCCGCTGTCATTAGCAGCGGGAAGAATCTAGGCGATAACTCAGCCCCAACTAAAGCGGCTTTGTAGCCAGCGCATAACGCCTGCGAGGTGAGCGCATCCATTGATTGCGCTCTTGATATTCGAGGAATCAACTCGAGCGAAAACGCAGTTACTTTTGCAGATGCAGCTGCTTGAATTTGTTCTGCTGCAGCATTAATCGGCAAAAATGAAATTGTGATTGCACCAGATTTAAGTGAATTTAATTGCGAAACTAGCAACGGCTGCACACTAAGCACCACATCTGCTGTGGGTAGCGCATCTGCTGCTATCTGCGCACCTGCTGTTTGATAAGCCGCATCCGGAAAACCAGATTTAACGCCAGCGCCTGATTCGAGCACAACTTCAAATCCCTGCTTAACTAATTTGGCAGCCAGCTCAGGCACCATGGCAACGCGGGCTTCGCCTGGTTTAGTTTCTATCGGGATTGCTATTCGCACTTGCTAACCGTAGCGGGAAATCAGAATTCTGCTGGCGAATTAAATGCGGCCGTAAGTTATATATGAGGTTTGTCGGCCACCAGCTAGCCATAGCGACTGCAACGTCACGCTTCGACCTGGCCGTGGGGCATGCCAGGCCTTGCCGCTGCCAGCATAAATCCCAACATGGAAAACTCGGCCGCTACTGGAATGCCAGAACACTAAATCGCCCTTGCGCAGATTTTCCTTGCTGATCTTTTTGGCAACATTGCGGATTGCGCCAGATGATCTGGGTAACTCAATTCCCATTTTGTTATATACGTAAGCGGTGTAGCCGGAGCAATCAAAGCCAGATTTTGGTGAACTGCCACCAAAGCGATAGCGAACTCCTTTGAGCGTGGCAGCAATGCCGACCACTTTCTCCCCTTTAGCAATTACCCGGCGCAATTGGCGATCTGCCTTGGCAGCTGCGGCAGCTCGCCGCTCCGCTGCCATCTCTTGCTCCTGCTCAGCAGTGGGCGAGATCTGATACAACTGAGTATCTAGCGAAATTCCCTCATCATTAGCTGCTGCGGGCAGCGTAGTGAACGCCATGGCAGCGCCCAGCAGGAAGCCAATCAGAGTCTTTCGCATGGGGCAGAGCCTACCAGAACCTTAAAAATACCTTAAGAGAACTCAGGTGGCAGCGGGATTTATTTCCCCCTACCGTGCGCCAATGGCCACTATTCACTGGTTTCGCCGCGATCTTCGGCTCTCCGATAACCCAGCCTTGTTGGCCGCAATAGCGGAGGCGCAGCAATCAGCTGACCCCAGAGTGGTGCCGCTGTTTATTCTGGATCCAACCGAATGGGAAGAGCTGGGTGCGGTTCGCGGGGCATATTTAGTTCGCAGCTTGAACGAATTGGGCAAATCACTTAATCGCAATTTATTAATTCGACATGGGGAACCAGCGAAGGTGCTGCCCGAAGTGATTAAAGCTGCTAACGCAACCAGCGTTCATATCAGTGCGGATTATGTCCCAGCTGGATTTGCCCGAGATGCTGAAATTGAAAAACTAATCTCAGTGCCGCTAGTTAGAACTGGATCGCCATATGCGATTGCGCCAGGGCGAGTGAAAAAAGATGATGGCACACCATATCGAGTGTTCACTCCGTTTTATAAAGCGTGGGTAGCGCATGGTTGGCGATTACCCGCGGTAACACCTGACTTCACTAATTGGTGGATGCCATTGGAATGTCAGGGCAGACCAGTCGAACCTGATCTAGGCAATTTACAGTTACCTGCGGCTGGAGAAGCGGCGGCATTAGCGCAGTGGCAGAAGTTTCGCGACACCACATTAGTTAATTATGCTGATGATCGAAATCGTCCTGATTTTGTTAACGGTACTTCCAGGCTAAGCATTCCGCTTCGATTTGGTGAAATTCATCCACGAACAATTTTGCAGGATTTAACGGCAAAGGATGAGGTGTACCAAAAAGAGATTTGTTGGCGAGAGTTTTATGCCGATGTACTGCATCACAATCCACACACCATTACCGAAAACTTAAACAAGCAATATGACTTAATGCCATGGGAAACCGGTATAGCAGCAGATGAGAATTTTGTGGCGTGGTGCGAAGGTAGAACTGGCTTTCCATTTGTGGATGCCGGAATGCGACAACTGCTTGCCGAAGGTTGGATGCACAATCGGGTGCGAATGGTGGTGGCAAGCTTCTTAATTAAAGATCTTCATATTGATTGGCGACGCGGTGCGGATTGGTTTATGAAATGGTTAGCAGATGGCGATATTGCCTCTAATCAACACGGTTGGCAATGGACAGCTGGCAGCGGAACTGATGCATCACCGTTTTATCGAGTTTTCAATCCAATCACACAAGGAACTAAATTTGATCCAACCGGTGATTACGTTCGAAAGTATGTGCCGGAGTTAGCGCACTTACCAGGCGAGTTAGCGCATGAACCATGGAAGGCGCCTGATGGCTACAAATTTAATTATCCAGCGCCAATAGTTGATCATGCCGTGGAGCGAATCAGAGCGTTAGCAGATTACGAAAAAACTAAAAAGAATTAATCACCAACAATAACTAGCGATAAATCAGGCTCCCGGGTCACTTTGCTAATTCCGCGCAGCGGGGCAATATCTGCATCAACTGGCATCTGAGAGCCAGGTAACCCAACTGCAGCCGCACCCCAAGCCATTGATTCCAACAATGCTGCATCTAAGCCCTGATCAATTTTTGATAAGAAACCAGCTAGTGATGAATCACCAGCACCAGAAGTACTCCGTGGTTTTACTTTAGGTGCGGTGGCATACAGCACATCAGTTGCAGAGACATAAACCGCGCCTTGCGATCCCATAGAAACTAGAACTGACTTGCACCCAATCTCAATTACTTCTTTTGCTGCAGCAATAATTTCACCCAGCGTAGTTAGCTCACGCTTCACAATATCCCGCAGTTCATGCACGTTTGGTTTAATCAAATCAACACCTGCTTTGCAGGCCAACAACAACGGCTCACCAGTGCAGTCAACTGCAGTTTTTGCGCCAATGGATTTTCCGCCTTCAACTGCCATGGCGTGAAATCCTTTATCTACTGTTGGCGGTAATGAACCGCAAGTTACTAACCAATCAATTTCATCAGTCGCGGTAATTGCTAATGCAACTAAACCACGACATTCACCTGGTGAAATAGGTGAACCAAGCGAATTTATTTTGGTGGTATTTCCAGCAACATCAACCAACGTCACGTTTACTCGAGAAGCACCTTTAACCAATAGTGGTCTGGTATCAAGATCTTCCAGCATCAGTAAATCCAAAATGTGCTGGCCTTCAGTTTGACCAAGCGTTAACACCGCACGCGACCGAAAACCATTTAATGAAAGCGCGCGCGCCACGTTCACACCTTTGCCACCAGCATCACACCTGGTAGCAAGCGGCCTAATTACGCCACCTAGCGAGAATTCACCTGCTGGAAGTTCGTAGGTGTAATCCAGCGATGGGTTTGGCGTAATAGTGACGATCATCTGTGCCTTTCGGTCCGGGCTTAGCCTACGGGGATAGCCTAGAAATACGCCAAGCATCAGCGCGATTTAACACTGATCGACCATAAAACCCAGGGTCAGCCAACTCAAATCTAAATCGATCGTGCAATCGGGAACGCTGTCCTTGCCAAAACTCAACGTACTTAGGTCGAATCAAATAGCCGCCCCAAAATGGTGGCGTTGGAATTTGTTCTTGATCGGCGAATTTAGCTTCATACTCAGCAACTGCTGCTGCCAGCTCATCTCGGGAAGATAATGGTTTTGATTGCTCGCTCGCCCATGCGCCTAATTGCGAAGATCGGGCCCGAGTAGCAAAGTATTGATCAGCTTCAGCACGAGAAACTTGCTCCACATCGCCAACTAAATGCACTTGTCGATGTAGCGACAACCAAAGGAAGGTGGCAGCAAGTTGTGGGTTTTGTGCTAACTGCTGCGCTTTATTGCTGTTGGTATTCGTAAAGAAAACAAAGCCGCGTTCATCAACTAATTTGCACAGCACTGTTCTAGTTGACGGCGCACCAGTTTCCGCAACGGTGGCAATCACCATGGCATTTGGTTCAGGCAGTTGCTGAGCAACCGCATCCGCCAGCCAGGCTTGAAACTGCTGCATTGGCGTTGCTAACAAATCAGACTCAGTGAAGCCAGAAACGTCATAGCTAACTCGAAGCTCGTTCAACCAATTCTGCTCGCTCACGGGAGCATTCTTGTGGCTGCTGCGCAAATGTGCTTGGTGATGGGTAAGTTTGGCTCTGAATTTAGGAGAGATATGAGCGCCGAGATCAAAATTCCAACTGAACTGCTGCCAGCAGATGGTCGATTTGGCGCAGGCCCGAGCAAAGTTCGGGCGGAGCAGGTGGCGGCGCTGCAAGCAGCGAGCAAAACAATTTTGGGAACCTCTCATCGCCAAAACGCAGTTAAAGCACAAGTTGGTCGAGTGCGGGAAGGTATAACTTCGCTTTATAACTTGCCTGATGGTTATGAAGTTGTGCTGGGCAATGGTGGCTCTACCGCATTTTGGGATGCAGCAACATTTCACCTGATTGCTGACAAAGCCCAGTTCTTATCGTTTGGTGAATTCGGTGCGAAATTTGCATCTGGTGCTAAAGCGGCGCCACATTTAGCAGATCCAGAAATCCTTAAAGCTGAACCAGGAGATGCCCCAACATTTCAGCCAAAGCCTGAGATCGATACTTACTGCACCCCGCATAATGAAACTTCAACTGGCGTTGCAATTGAGATAAAGCGACCTGATGCTGATGGTTTAGTAGTTGTTGATGCAACTAGCGCTGCTGGTGGGTTAGCAGTTGAGCCAACTGAATTTGATGTCTATTACTTTGCACCACAAAAATCTTTTGGCTCTGATGGTGGGTTATGGCTTGCCATTATGTCACCCAAAGCAGTTGCCCGAATTGAACAAATCAGCAGCAGCAATAGATGGACGCCCGCATTTTTGGATCTAGCAATTGCGCTAGAAAACTCTCGATTAAATCAAACCTATAACACGCCAGCTGTTGCAACTATTGTGATGATGGCAGAGCAGCTGGATTGGATGAATCAAAACGGTGGCATTAGCTGGTGTGCTAACCGCACTGCAGATTCGGCAGCAAGACTTTATAGCTGGGCTGAGGCAAACGAATTAACTACACCATTTGTCACTGATCCAGCAAAGCGATCAAATGTAGTTGCCACAATTGACTTTGTGGAAAGCATTGATGCCACTCAGATAACAAAAGCACTGCGCGCAAATGGCATCTTAGATGTTGAGCCTTATCGCAAGTTAGGTCGAAATCAAATCCGAGTGGCGATGTTCCCCGCAGTTGAGCCAGCTGATGTTACAAAGTTAACGCAATCAATTGATTACGTGATCGGCCAACTTTAAACAGCGAGCACCGCATTAATTAATGGTGCGGCAATCAATGATGCCAGCACAACAAGGGTGATTATTCGTCTGGTCCGAGCGGTCATAGCCGAATTCTAGTTGGCTTTAACTAAACTGCAGCAATGAGAAAAGATCCGCTGGAGATTGATGGCCTTGGGGCTATTTGGGTATTCACCATATTGTGGGCAGTTGCACTTATCGCACAATATGTTGGCGTGATTGATTGGAATCGAAATCTACTGAGTTTTGGTGTGGTTATTGGAGTGCTAATAATTAGTTTTCTGACGCATCGACGTTATCGTCGTCGTCATCGTTAAGTCCTTGATCATAAGTATCGTCATAAACTAATTCGACCGTTGGCACTGCTGGTGCTTCAGCCGCATCAGTTTCACTATGCGCACCGCAACCAAAAGTTGCTGCAACTACTTTGCCATCGGCAGGTGAGATGGCATTGGTGCAAGCGCCAAATGCGGAACCAAGTGAGCCAGCTAGTGGATTGAAGTAACCGCAGCTGTTGCATTTACCTTGCGCTATTTTGGCCATAATCGCGCTGCCCGAAAACTCTCCTGTTGACCAGCGATCTGCCGCTAACTCGCGGCCAGTTGCGGAAAGCACGCGCTCTCGACCAAGACCAATTGACCACCAGAACGGTCGCAGGGTCTCTTGATCATCAAGCAGCTCAACGTCCGCTGCTACATAACCAGGCGCTAACGCCGGATCTTCAGCACGATATGGCAGCTCGTCGCCAATTCCTAAATCACCCGCTTGAACTCGCTCTGACCAGGGAATCCATGCTGGTGCAATTAGGGCGTCATCGGTTGGCACCATTGCCACTTCATCAATAGTTAGATGCGATGGATCTAACCAAGAAAGCATCACCAACCAATTCCAATTTTGATAGCCAGGCATTTTGGATTCGAAGGTGACAATCGCGGTGTGGTCAGTCGTTGGCACGGTGGAAACATGTTTTCCGATATGACTTTCATCAGTAACTTCAGCAAGAGCACGTTTAGCAATTCTGGAATCAATATCAAAATTTAATTTAACCGGTTTACTTGGCGCAGTTTGATAGGTAATTGCTTTTACTGGCTCAGTTGGTGCCTGTTCTTTTGTTGCTACCGCTATCGAAGTTTCAACAACTTTTGCAACTTCAACTTGTGGCACCGCGGTAACAACAGTTTCAACTTCTTTTTGCTCAACTAAAACTTGCTGCGCCGCCGAATCAGATTTCGGGGTCAGTTTTACTTTGCGATTGCGATTGGTTAACTTGCTCACGTTAGCTATCTAAATCGTTAGCTACAGCGCGCAGCAATGCGGCAATCTTGGCACCATGATTTCCTTCCGGAAATCTGCCTCGACGCAACCCACTGTGCACACCATCTAATAACTTAATTAGGTCTTCAATAATTATTGCCATGTCATCGGCGGGCTTGCGCTGACCTTCAACCAGACTTGGCACTGGATCAACAATAGAAACATTAAGTGCCTGACGACCACGTCGACCATCTGCAACACCAAACTCCAACTTCATGCCAGGCTTAACCACCACACCAACTGGAAGTGCATTGGTGTGCACAAAAACATCTTCGCCGTCATCGGAAGTAATAAATCCGAAGCCGCGTTCGTGGTCATACCATTTCAGTCTGCCGGTAGGCACGATCTCTCCTTGTGCTGGGTTCTGGGCTAAATCTAGCGTGAGGCTAGCCAGGTGGTGAACCAAACCCGGAACTCAGGCAGCCCGCCCGCAAGCAGCACATCAGCACCTGCAGTGAGCAAATCTGCGGCTGAAGTTGGGCCAGTTGGCACACCTACTGCAATTGCATTTGCCACCTTCGCGCCAGTGATATCACCCGGGTGATCACCAACGTAGATCTGGGCATTAAATCCCTTTAATGCATGACCTTTTTCTTCGGCAAAAACTTCAGCAACCACATCTGTTTCAGGAATTTCAAATCCAGCGGCAGCCAGCGCACCAACTGCAGTGATTCCTTGTTTTGCGGTGACTACGACAACTCTGCCACCGATCTCTCTGATTGCGGCAACTGCATCATGCGCACCAGGCAGTGGTTTAGTTTTTGGTACACCATGCACTCGATAATGTGCTCGATAAGCCGCAAGCAGTTCATCCGGATCAGCTTGCGGCAATAACTTTGGCAGCACCAGCGGGAACGGCATGCCTATGGTGTCGCGCACCTGCTGTTCATCAATTTCATGGCCGCGCTCTCGCACCACGGCAACTAACGATTCCACGATTGAATCCGCGGAATCCACCAACGTCATATCTAAGTCAAAACCCACTGTTAGCATCGCGGCATCCTACGCCCTGTAGATTAGGCAGAATGTCCAGTCAGGATATCGACGCTCGCGCCGCCTTAGTTAGTTCGCTCAGGGCGTTTGATGATGCTGCAGTAGCTAAGCTGCTGCAAGAGCGTCCAGATTTGCTACATCCAATACCGCCTGACTTTGAGCGATTAGCCGCACGAGCATTAGCGCCATCTAGTGTGGCACGAGCACTAGATCGAATAAATCGAACTGCGCTGCAACTAATTGAAGTGCTTGCGGTGCTACCAAAACCAGTGAGCACTACTAATCTGACAAAGGCAATGGGTGTTGCTGGAAAAACAACTCCAGCAAGCATTAAGCAAGCGCTGCAACATCTGCGTTCGTTAGCGCTTATTTGGGGTGACGATAAAGCGCTGCTTACCCCAGATTCACTAATTGATGTGATTGGACCTTATCCATGTGGTTTAGGTAGCAGCGCGAAAGATCAACTTGATTCTCTGATTGCTTCTAAACATCCAACTGAGTTAGCTGAATTAATTAAGTCTGCACCAGAAGATGTGCAGTTTGTGGTGGATAAATTGTTATGGGGTCCACCAGTTGGCAAAGTTGCCGATGCCACCAAAAAAGTAACGATAGATTCTGCTAAGACACCGATTGAATGGTTGCTGGCGCGCGGCTTACTAATTCCGGCCGGACCAGAAACCATTATGTTGCCAAGAGAAGTTGCGTTAGCACTACGAGGCGACCGATTAGTCAATGAAATTGATCCTGGCGCACCAGAAGTTGTGCCAGATAAAGCCGCCAAATTAAAACCCGATGCTGTTGGTGGTGAGGTGGCATTTAGTTTGGTGAAGCAAACTGAACAACTGCTGGATGCCTGGTCCACATCGCCGCCACCCATGTTGCGCAGTGGTGGCTTGAGTGCTCGCGATTTAACTAAGGCAGCAGAGTTGCTCGATCTTGATGAAGCAGCAGCAAGTTTGATAATTGAGTTAGCTCATGCAGCTGGTCTGTTAGCAATTGATTACCACCAAGAACCAACATGGGCACCAACAACAAGTTATGACCTATGGAAAATAAAAGATGTCGCAACTAAATGGGAGAGTTTGGTGCTCGCTTGGTGGAACAGCGCTCGTGCGATGTTCTTAATTGGCGAGAAAGATGACAAAGGCGATCGGATTAATGCGCTGCAAGGCGGGTTAGATCGACTTGGAATTCCACTGCTTGATCTGCGCACACTAACGCTTGAAGCAATGCAGTTTGGTTCAACTAATACCGAACAGATGGCAGCATGGGTAAGTTGGCATCGACCCCGGCGCGATAAAAAGATGGTTCATAAAGTGGTGTTAGCAACATTGGCGCAAGCGGAATTACTCGGCGTATCGGGAATGGGCCGCATCACAACTGCTGGCAAGGAACTATTGCATCATCAACAAATTGCAAGTTATGTTTCTGAACATTTACCAACTCCGATTGATTACATCATGGTGCAAGCTGATCTAACTGCAGTCGCGCCTGGTCCGCTAATTGCTGAACTAAATCGCGAGATGAATTTGTTAGCTGAAATTGAAAGTCGCGGCGCAGCAACGGTTTATCGATTCACTGAAGCCAGCATCCGTCGAGGTTTAGATAGCGGGAAATCAGCTGAAGGAATAAAAGGCACGCTGGCTAAAGCATCTAAAACACCGCTGCCACAACCACTGGTTTACTTAATTGAAGACACGGCACGAAAGCATGGTGCAATTCGATTAGGAACTGCCCCAGCATATTTGCGAAGTGATGATGTCACGCTGCTTGATGCACTTATGCGCGATGCCAGAGTCACGGCATTAATGCCACAGCGAATTGCACCTACGGTCGTGGTGTTTCAAGCAGATCCAGAAGATGCGGCGGCCGTGCTTGGCCAATCTGGCTACACCCCAACGTTAGAAGCAGCTGATGGTTCAACTTTGGTGCGTGCACGACAACCACGCCGGGCCAGCATTGATACCAATCAAAACCGATTAGAGCATCCAACCGATGAAGTTTTAACTGAGGCAGTTAAAGCACTGCGCCAAGGCGATGCCGCTGCACCATCTGCTCGGCCAAAAAATGCGGTGCGATTATCAACTACCGAAACTGTTGCTGTGCTGCGTGAGGCAGTTGAGAAAAAGTGTAAGGTTTGGATCGGGTATGCCAATGATTCTGGCCGTGAAGTGGAGCATGTAGTGCAACCAATTCGAATTGCTGCTGGCCGGTTAAGTGCGTTTGATCAGCGAAGTGCCAAAGTTGGCGATTTCGCAATTGCTCGCATCACTATGATCGCAATTATGGCCGAGTAAGAGACACGTATTCAGTTTGATAACTAGTTAATATCTCTAAATCAACTTCAGCGCCAAAACCAAATCCAGTTGGGATTGCAATTTCGCCGTCTTCCACCACAAACTCCTGCGTGATATCGCGATTCCAATAGCGATTGGTGGCACTGATATCACCAGGTAGCGTAAAGCCAGCAAGTCCAGCAAGTGCTAAATTTGCAGCACGGCCAATTCCAGTTTCTAACATGCCGCCACACCAAACTGGCACGCCTAACTTTTGGCAAACATCATGAATTCGAACAGCCTCAAGGTAACCGCCAACCCGACCAGGTTTGATATTCACCACAGTTGTAGCACCTAACTCAATTAAATCTTTAGCAACTGCAGCTGACGTAATTGATTCATCTAAACACACTGGGGTTTTCATCATTCGAGCCAACTTAATGTGACCTGCAATATCTGTTTCACTCATTGGTTGCTCAATTAGCAACAGATCAAACTCATCCAATCGCACCAGGTGATCGATATCTGCTGCGGAATATGCTTGATTTGCATCTACTTGCAGCAGTATTTCTGGAAACGCTTCTCGAACGGCTTTAGTTGGCGCAATATCGAATTCTGGTTCAATCTTTAACTTAATTCGGCGATAACCCTGCGTCACGAACATATTTACTTCGTTCAAAAGCGCATCAGTGCTATCCGAAATACCGATGCTAACCCCGACTGGAACTCGATCTCGCTCGACCCGTAAATAATCGGCAAAAGAAATCCCTTGGCCTTTTAGCCAAGCATCTAGCAACGCCATCTCAACGGCGGCTTTCGCCATCCGATTACCTAGTAAATCTGAAACTAAATCGGCAAACTCAGTTGGTTCGATTTCAGTTTGAAATAGCCGTGGTGCAACAAATCGGGTGATGAAATCTTGCGCTGCAATTACATATTCTTCCGAATACAACGGAATGCTCATGGCAACACATTCCCCATAACCAGTATTGCCATCAGCTAGAACTTCAACTAACAACACATCGCGCTGAGTTTGTGTGCCAAATGAAGTTCGAAATGGTCTGATCAGCGGCATTGCTAATCGGCGCAGTGTTATTTCTTGTATTTTCATAAGTTACCTATCAGATATTCATCATTACTGGAAATTCCAACTATCTCACGGCTACCATCAAGCGCAGCCGCTAACGCACCGCGCATCTCAAGTCGTAATTCGCGAGCACGCTCTGGTTCCAAATTCTTAACCACACCAATATCTTTGACAATTGGCACTCTTATCAAACCGTCACCTGACATCGGTTGGTGTGGTGCAGCAAGGGCGCGAGGTTTTGCTAGCTCCCATTCGCACCAAAGTCGATCAGTTAAATCATTTGCGTTAATGGCATCTTCCATCTGACCATAAAAATCGGGCACAAACTTCTTGATGCTGACACCAAGATTCAAAATATTAAGTTTGGCATTTCTAAGCACTAACGGATCAAAGGTCCAGGTAATTTTGTTGATTCCATTTTCCGCAGCAATCGCTGCTTGCTCATATTTCACAATTGCGCCGTAACCTCTACCTCGATAATCTGGATGAGTTGCTGCCATATGCGAATGCAGCCCCACTGTGCCAGCCTGATTGCTAACAATTGCCAATGAGCCAGCAACTAATTGATTTTCCAGATATGCGCCAGTTAACACTGCCCCCGAGTGAATCAGCGCGGTGCCAAAATTCTGGGTGATTTGGCTAGAGGGCGAGGGCCAGGTGAGATCAAACAGCTCACGAAGTTCAGTGAGTTCTTCCCCGCTGGAAAGTTGGCGCACCACCAAGCCAGCGCTCGACTGGTCGCTGCGTTGGCGCCAATGTTTCACCCAATCCATGCCCTACACAGTATCTTGTCGCCATGGTGAATTTGAAATCCGTGCTGGCTGACATGCAAACTTTGATTGAAACCGAATCACCCAGCGTAGATCTGGCCGCTTGCAGTGAAGTGGTTCGAGTAACCAATGAAATGTTGACTCAGCGACTTGGCACGCCCGGCAAGGTAATTAATGTGGCTGGGCGAGATCATCTGTGGTGGGGCGAAGAAAAACCAAAAGTATTAGTGCTTGGTCATATCGATACAGTCTGGCCTATCGGTACGTTAACCGAAATTCCATTTGCCATCACTGGCGATAAATTAACTGGGCCAGGTTGCGTTGATATGAAATCTGGTGTGGTGCAAGGAATTCACGCGATTGCTGAAGCGAATCAGCCGGGTGTGGCTTATCTATTAACCACTGATGAAGAAATTGGATCTGAAACATCCCGTAAATTGATTGAACAAGCAGCTGCATCTGCCGTTGCAGTTTTAGTTTTGGAATGCGCGCAAAATGAAGCATTGAAAACCGCACGCAAAGGCACGTCAAATTACGAGATTGTCGCGCATGGCTTAGCTGCCCATGCTGGATTAGAACCCGAAAAAGGAATCAATGCTGGTTTAGCAATTAGTGAAATCGCACTATCAGTTAGCAAAATTGGCAACATAGAACTTGGCACCACAGTAACACCTACAGTTATAAAAGCAGGTACTACGACAAATACTGTGCCAGCGTTAGCTGAGTTAAGCATTGATGTCAGAGCATGGAGCGCAGCAGAACAGCAACGGGTTGATCGTGAGATTAACGCAATCACTTCTTCGATTCCTGGAATCAAAATTGAGATCAAAGGTGGCATTAACCGACCACCAATGGAATCCAGCATGAGCATGGGGCTTTTTGGTTTAGCACAAGAAATTGCACCAACGGTTGGAATTGAAAACTTGGCAAATGCTGAAGTTGGCGGAGCAAGCGATGGCAATTTCACCGCAGCTCTTGGTATTCCAACTATTGATGGTTTAGGTGCTGTGGGTGCTGGTTCACATGCACGCTCCGAGTGGGTTTCGGTTTCGGCAATTGAGCCAAGAGTGAAATTGCTAGCAGGAATGATTACCCGCCTGCTGGAATCTTAAAAATTTGAGATAATACGCGGTCAGCCAACCAGGGAGCGCCTTGACTAACGGACCGCTAATTGTGCAAAGCGATCGCACTTTATTGCTTGAGATTGATCATCCTTTAGCAGATGAAGCTAGAAAAGCGATTGCACCGTTTGCTGAACTAGAACGAGCTCCAGAACATATCCACACTTATCGAATTACTTCACTTGCACTATGGAATGCCCGAGCGGCTGGTCATGATGCTGAGCAAGTTGTTGATGCGTTAATTAAGTACGCCCGCTATGCGGTGCCCAATGCGTTGCTGATCGATATTGCCGATCAGATGGGTCGCTATGGTCGACTCAAACTTGAGAATCATCCAGTTCATGGCCTAATTCTCACCACCACCGATAAGCCAGTATTAGAAGAAGTGCTGCGTAACAAAAAGATCACCCCGATGATGGGTAAGCGAGTTGATAATGAAACCGTGATTGTGTTTCCCAGCGAACGTGGCGCACTAAAGCAAGCATTGTTGAAGTTAGGTTGGCCAGCTGAAGATTTTGCTGGATATGTTGATGGAGAAGCACATCCCATTGAATTGGCGGAAAATGGTTGGGCAATTCGGCCGTATCAAAATCATGCGGTCGATTCGTTCTGGCATGGCGGCTCAGGTGTTGTGGTGCTCCCCTGTGGTGCCGGCAAAACAATTGTTGGTGCTGCCGCCATGGCTAAAGCCAAAGCCACTACTTTAATTTTGGTTACAAATACCGTTTCTGCCCGACAATGGCGCGATGAATTGCTTAACCGAACTTCACTAACTGAAGAAGAGATAGGTGAATATTCCGGTGCTAAGAAAGAAATCAAACCAGTAACTATTGCTACTTACCAAGTGATGACAACTAAGAAAAAAGGTGAATACGCGCATTTAGATTTATTTGATGCTCGCGATTGGGGCTTAATCATTTATGACGAAGTTCATCTGTTGCCAGCGCCAGTTTTTCGATTCACCGCAGATATTCAGGCCAGACGTCGCCTTGGTTTAACGGCAACGCTAGTGCGCGAGGATGGCCGAGAAGGCGATGTATTCAGTTTGATTGGACCTAAACGCTTTGATGTGCCGTGGAAAGAAATGCAAAATCAAGGCTATATCGCACCTGCTGAATGTGTAGAGGTTAGAGTTACGTTAACCGAAGATGAACGATTGAATTACGCCGTCAGCGAAGATGATTCTAAATATCGATTGGCTGCAATAACTCCAGCAAAGATTCACACCGTTGAGAAACTACTTGCTAAACATGAAGGTGAGCAGATTCTGGTTATTGGTCAGTATTTAGAGCAACTTCACCGACTAAGTGATGATCTAAAAGCGCCCCTGATAACTGGCGAAACACCAGTTAAAGAACGACAAGAGCTTTATGAAATGTTTCGAAACGGCGAGATCAATGTTTTGATCGTGTCAAAAGTTGCAAATTTCTCCATTGATTTACCAGAGGCAACTATCGCAATTCAAGTATCTGGCACGTTTGGTTCCAGACAAGAAGAGGCGCAGCGCCTTGGTCGAATTCTTCGGCCAAAAGTTGATGGTAGATCAGCTACCTTCTACACCGTAGTTACACGCGACACCGTAGATGCAGAATTTGCCGCACATCGCCAGCGATTTCTAGCCGAACAAGGCTATGCCTACCAAATTGTTGATGCAGCGGATGTATAAATGATTAAGGGCGACCGCTTAGCAGTCGCCCTTAATTGAATTATGTTGGATTTAGAAATCCATATCTCCGCCACCAGGTGCGGCAGCAGCAGCCTTCTCTGGCTTATCTGCAATCACAACCTCAGTAGTTAGGAACAGTGCAGCAATTGATGCTGCGTTTTGTAGTGCAGAACGAGTTACCTTGGCTGGATCGATAATGCCCGCTTTGAACATGTCGACATATTCGCCAGTTGCGGCGTTCAAGCCTTCACCTGGAGTTAGGCTGCGAACTTTCTCAACCACAACGCCGCCTTCTAGCCCAGCATTGATAGCAATCTGCTTTAGTGGTGCTTCAACAGCAACCTTCACAATGGCAGCACCAGTTGCTTCATCGCCATCAAGCTTGAGATTTGCAAATGCCTTATCGGCAGCCTGCAAAATCGCTACGCCACCGCCAGCAACAATTCCCTCTTCAACTGCAGCTTTAGCATTTCGCACCGCATCTTCAATTCGATGCTTGCGCTCTTTTAGCTCAACTTCAGTTGCGGCTCCTGCTTTAATTACGGCAACGCCACCAGCTAATTTAGCTAGTCGCTCTTGTAGTTTCTCACGATCGTAATCAGAATCTGACTTCTCAATCTCAGCGCGAATCTGATTTACTCGACCAGCAATTTGATCTGGATCGCCAGCACCTTCAACAATTGTGGTCTCATCTTTTGTAACAACCACTTTGCGAGCACGACCTAGCATTTCTAGACCAATTGAATCAAGCTTGAGACCAACTTCTTCACTGATGACCTGACCACCAGA